>NZ_JBFUEQ010000005.1:0-521570 GCF_056403835.1 Mesorhizobium sp. P2_E6 | reverse complement strand
GGCTTGGAMGTCAGGTCAGACTGACAGTTTCGGTAAAAAGATTGAGATGCCTCTCCATCCGACCCGATCATGGAGCGGTCGCGCGCCGACTTCGAAGAGAAGCCAGACCCCTGGCGGGCACTCATCATCTCCGGCGCATCGAAGCCGTTTACGCATCAGCCGTCAACACCACGACCAACGCCGCGCATGGTATGCCACGGTGAGGATCCCTTTGCTTGACAAACCCAGCCCCAAAAGAGAAGCCCGCCAGAAGGGCGGGCCTTTTTTGCGGGTGGATATGCTGAGGCGCGACGCCTGCGTGGGCGCTTGGCGACGCCCTTCGGGCGCGCTGGGCGCGACGCCCTTCGGGCGCGCTAGGATCAGGCGGCGCTGCGTGTTTCCGAGATGACTTCGACGATGTCGTTGACGACGGCCTCGACCAGTTGCGGGTCGTCGCCCTCGGCCATGACGCGGATCAGCGGCTCGGTGCCGGATGGCCGGATGACCAACCGCCCGGCCTTGCCCAGGCGGTGACGGGCGTCCTCGATGGCTGCCTTGACGGGCGCTTCCTCGAGGGGCTTGCCGCCGGAAATATGGACGTTCTTTAGAAGCTGCGGCACCGGTTCGAATTTCTTCGACAGCTCGCTGACCGGCCGACCCTGCCGTTTGATGCAGGCCAGCACCTGCAGCGCCGAAACGAGGCCGTCGCCGGTGGTCGAGAAATCCGACAGCACGATATGGCCCGACTGTTCGCCGCCGACATTGAGCCCATGCGCGCGCATATGCTCCACGACATAGCGGTCGCCGACCTTGGTGCGGTGCAATTGCAGCTTCATGTCGCCGAGGAAACGTTCGAGGCCGAGATTGGACATGACCGTCGACACGACGCCGCCGCCGGCAAGCCGCCCGCTCTGGTGCCAGGATTCGGCGATTAGCGCCATGATCTGATCGCCATCGACGATCGCCCCGTTCTCATCGACAATGACCACACGGTCGGCATCGCCGTCGAGCGCGATGCCGATGTCGGCGCGCACTTCGTGCACTTTCTTCTGCAGACCCGCGGGATGGGTCGAACCGCATTCCTTGTTGATGTTGAAGCCGTTGGGTTCGACATTGATGGCGACGACTTCGGCACCCAGTTCCCACAGTGCCTCGGGCGCCACCTTGTAGGCGGCGCCATTGGCGCAGTCGACGACGATCCTGAGGCCCGAAAGCGACATCGAGCGCGGCAAGGTGCGTTTGGCGAATTCGATGTAGCGGTCATGCACGCCGTCGACGCGCTTGGCGCGGCCAAGCCCGTCTGAATCCGCGAGCGTCAGTTCGATGTCCTTGTCGAGCATGCCCTCGATGCGCTCTTCGATCTCGTCGGAGAGCTTGTAGCCGTCGGGGCCGAACAGCTTGATGCCGTTGTCGTAGTAGGGATTGTGCGAGGCCGAGATCATGACGCCGATATCGGCACGCAGCGAACGCACCAGCATGGCGACGGCTGGCGTCGGGATCGGGCCGAGGAGGAACACGTCCATGCCGGCTGCGCACAGGCCGGACACCATCGCATTCTCGATCATGTAACCCGAAAGCCTGGTATCCTTGCCGAGCACGACGCGATGACGATGACTGCCGCGCTGGAACGAGAGGCCGGCGGCCATGCCGACCCGCATCGCGATTTCAGCGGTCATCGGAAATTTGTTGGCGCGCCCGCGAATGCCGTCCGTGCCGAAATAATTCCCTGCCATGCTTACCAGATTCCTCGACAGTTCTTTGCCGGCACGTCATGCCACAATTGGCCAGGGCGCCATGATCACATTGTGTGATTGTATGTTACCAATCCTTAGAAAATCATTGTTGTGCACTGCACACAGCATGACTGCAACCCAATTGCTGAGACTGCCACGCTGCACTATACCAGTCATGCGAGCATTTCAGCGCGGATGCACCTGGAAAAATCTTGCTCGCAATCCAGCAACAGGCAACAATTTCATCACCTTATCGGGAGGAGCCAGCTTTGGGCGGTATATACGCCACTTAGCATCTGGCGCAACCGACCGTTGAGCGTTATTGATTTGCAGGGACGTATCATGGGCTGCTGCAACGGAGAAACGCTATGCTCATCCACCGACTTGCCACTTTGACCGGCCTCGCCGTCGCGACCTTGTTCCTGGCTTCGCCAGCCAACGCGCTGACGATGGCCGAGTGCAGCACGAAGTATAACGCCGCCAAGGACGCGGGGACACTCGCCGGAGCGACCTGGAACCAGTTCCGCAAGGCGCAATGCGGCACCGATGCCGCCGCGACAACCGATACCAAGCCAGCCGACACCAAGAAGGCAGCTGAAACGAAGCCGGCCAAGGCAGCCAAGACGACCACCGCCGCGGCAACCGACAGCACCGCCAAGGGCCTGACGGCAAAGGAATGCAGCGCCAAGTACCAGGCGGCGAAGGCTGCCGGCACCCTGAACGGCATGAAGTGGAACGACTTCCGCAAGGCCGAGTGCGCCGCCGGCGCATCAGCCGCCGCCGACACCAAGCCGGCAACCACCAAGGCTGCCGCGGCTCCCGCCGACAGCAAGGGTCTAACCATGGCCGAATGCAGCACCAAGTATCAGGCTGCCAAGACGGCCAACACGCTGAAAGGCATGAAGTGGAACGACTTCCGCAAGACCGAATGCGGTGCCGCCGCGTCGGATGACGACACGGTGCCGGCTCCGAGTGAGGCAAACTACACCAAAGAGCCGGCAAAGCCGACGACGGCTGCACCGAAGGGCGTCACTTTCCCGTCGGCTATCTCGCCGAAATACGCCAGCGAGACCCCCGGAAAGGGCCGCATGCATACCTGTCTCGACCAGTACTATGCCCTCAAGGACGCGAACGCGCTTGGCGGCCTCAAGTGGATCCAGAAGGGCGGCGGCTTCTACAGCCTCTGCAACGCCAAGCTGAAGACCTGAGCGCCATATAGCCAGACAAACACAAAGGCCCGCGAGGCATCAGCTTCGCGGGCCTTTTGTTGCGTTCAAACAGTCTCAATCGACCTGTTCTGTGACTGCAGAAGCTCGACCAGGCTGGTGAGATCGGCGCTAGCCTTGCCGGCCGCCACGCCGCGCTTCATCAGGCCTTGCATCGGCAGCATGAGTTCGGTGCTGATGCCTGCGGCCTTGCTGGCATCGATCAGATTGACATAGGCCTCGGCCTGCATGCCGAGATTGGAGGCGACATTGCTGGTGTGGTCGCCGGCGTCGATCTGCTCGGCCCATTTTGGCAACCCACCTTGCATCGCTTGCAGCCATGACGTCAGCAGCGGCATGAATACACCGGCTGGAATTCCCGCCGATCCCGTCAGCGCCAGCGCTTGGATCACACCCCCGAACAGGCCATACATGCCCGCCAGCAGCGCGATATCGTGAAGCGGCGCCAGGCCGGCATCTTCGCCCAGATATTTGCTGGTGCCGAGCGCATCGAGTTGTTCCGAGTGCATGTCGAACCCCTGCTTGGAGCCGCTGTAGAGGACTAGGGCGTGCCGCCCGCCGATCATCGGCGGCACCGCCATGATGCCGCCATCGACATAGTTGGCGCCGTGCGTGAGGGCCCACTGCGACATCGCCCGCGCCTGCTCGGGCGTGCCGTTGGTGAGATTGACCAGTGTGCGGCCAGACAGCGCTTCCCGCGCGGGAGCAAGGGCCTCGTGGACCGTGTCGTAGACGAGAAGACACACCACGATCAGCGGGCTCGACCTGACGGCCTCCTCGACGCTGGCAGCCACGACAGCACCCTTGGCCGCCAAAGCGTGCGCCTTTGCTGGAGAACGGTTCCACACGGTCACCACATGGCCTTTGTCGAGGAAGGCCTCGGTGAGAGCCGTGCCCATGGCGCCAAGGCCGATTACGGTCATATCGCTCATCTTGTGTCTCTCCGTGGTTCGGGTTTGCCAGGTCACACCGGCAAGGGGCTCAGGTCCTGGCCAAGTCCGCCATCGACGGTCAGTCGCGCGCCTGTGGTGAAGGTTGCGTCGAAAGCCAGGAACAGCACCGCATGCGCCACCTCATCGATGGTGCCGTGACGCCTCATAGGCGTGACCGCGTCGCCAATCGCCATGAAGGCCGCCCGCTCCTCGGCGGAAGCGCTCGCCACGCCCATTGTCGGCGTATCGATGAAGCCGGGGCTGACCACATTCACGCGGATCCGGCGCGGCAGGAGCTCGGCGGCGAGGACCTTGGCGAAAGCGCGAAGTGCTGCCTTCGACCCGGAATAGACGCTCATTCCGCCGTTGCCGGATTCATCGGCGATCGATGAGGTGAAGACGATCGCACCACCATCCTTGATCAGCGGCAACAGGCGCTGTGCGGTGAAGAAGGCGCCTTTCGTGTTGACGCTGAAGATGCGGTCGTAGCTGTCCTCGGTGACCCGCTCCACCGGCTCGAGATTGGCAACCCCGGCATTGATGTGAAGGAAGTCGATCTGGCCGAGCTTCTGGCCCACTTCGGCCCCGAGCGTGACGATATCGGCCATGTCGCCGATGTCCGACTGCACGACATGGGCGCGCGAAAACAACTTCGCGCGGGCGGCTTCGATGTTGCGGTGATCGCGGCCGGTGACCAGCACGTTGGCGCCGCCTTCGACCAGCGCCTCCGCCACGGCAAGCCCCATGCCGTGCGTTCCGCCGATCACCACGGCCTTCTTGTTTGCGTATCGTGTCATGATCCATCCCTTTCGCCAAAATTCGACCACCGACGGCCTTTGCAGGCCGAAGCAAGGTACCGATATGTTGTTGTGCTGTTTGCCGGTGCCGGCGATCTGGTTTGAAGTTATGGACCGGCTTGGTTTTTCTCAAGTACCGACAAAAATGTAAGCCACCCACCGATTGCTCAGAATTGGATGAAATATGGGAAAGAAACAGCCAGATAGTTGCGGATTGGGACCGGCGCTGGAGGTGATCGGCGGCAAATGGAAAGCTTTGCTACTCTGGCAGATCCACAAGGCGCCGGCGCGCTTCGGTGAACTGAAGCGCCTGGTGCCCGACATCAGTGAAAAGATGCTGATCCAGCAGCTGCGCGAAATGGAGGCCGACGGCATCGTCCACCGCGAGGTCTTCCCCGAAGATCCGCCCCGGGTCGAATACTCGATCACCGAATTCGGTATCGAGCTGGACAATGCCCTGATCCCGCTCGCCAGATGGGGCAAGCAACATGCCGGCCGGTCCGACGGGCAAGGCCACGGCAAGGCAAGCGCGCTCGCGCCGCACGGCCTGTGACCAACGCCGAACAGCAAAACGCCGCGGGTTGAAGCCGCGGCGTTTGTTTCTCAAAAATCAGTGGCCCCTGTCAGCTTGACGGCTGCGGTTCCATGCCGCCTTCGGGCTCCGGCCCCTTCTTGCGCCGGCCACCGGACTTCGGCACCGCCGACCCACGGCTGGGCGGCGTGTCGTCGCCAAGGTCGCGCGAAGGCTTCTGCCCGGCGATCAACTGCTTGATCTCTTCGCCCGACAGCGTCTCGTATTCGAGCAGCCCTTCCGCCAGTGCAATCCATTCCTTCTTCTTCTTGGTCAGGATGGATTTTGCCGTCGAATAGGCCTCGTCGATCAGGCGGCGCACTTCGGCGTCGATGATCTGCGCGGTCTCTTCCGAGACGTTTTGCGTACGCGCCACCGAATGGCCGAGGAACACTTCCTCCTGGTTGTCGCCATAGGCGACGTGGCCGAGCTTGTCGGAAAAGCCCCAGCGCGTGACCATGGCGCGCGCCAGCTTGGTCGCCTGCTCGATGTCCGAGGAGGCGCCCGAGGTGATGTTTTCCTTGCCGAACTTGAACTCCTCGGCGACACGGCCGCCCATCATGATGGCGAGCCGCGAGATCATGTATTTGTAGCTCATCGAGTAGCGGTCGCCTTCCGGCAACTGCATGACCATGCCGAGCGCCCGGCCACGCGGGATGATGGTGGCCTTGTGCAGCGGATCGGCCGACGGCACGTTGAGCGCCAGGATGGCGTGGCCGGCCTCGTGATAGGCGGTCAGCGCCTTCTCGGCCTGGGTCATCGCCGACGAGCGACGCTCGGCGCCCATCATGATCTTGTCCTTGGCGTCCTCGAACTCGGCCATCGTCACCAGGCGCTTGTTGCGCCGAGCGGCCATCAGCGCCGATTCGTTGACGAGGTTCATCAGGTCGGCGCCGGAGAAGCCCGGCGTACCGCGAGCGACGACCTTGAGGTCGACATTCGGTGCCAGAGGCACGTTGCGCACATGCACCTTGAGGATCTTTTCGCGGCCGACGATGTCGGGGTTCGGCACCACCACCTGGCGGTCGAAGCGGCCCGGCCGCAACAGCGCTGGGTCGAGCACGTCGGGCCGGTTGGTGGCGGCGATCAGGATGATGCTTTCGTTGGACTCGAAGCCGTCCATCTCGACCAGCAGCTGGTTCAGCGTCTGCTCGCGCTCGTCATTGCCGCCGCCGAGACCGGCGCCGCGATGGCGGCCGACGGCATCGATTTCGTCGATGAAGATGATGCAGGGCGCGTTCTTCTTGGCCTGGTCGAACATGTCGCGGACGCGGCTGGCGCCGACGCCGACGAACATCTCGACGAAGTCCGAACCGGAGATGGTGAAGAACGGCACATTGGCTTCGCCGGCAACCGAGCGGGCGAGCAGCGTCTTGCCGGTTCCCGGAGGGCCGACAAGCAGCACGCCGCGCGGAATCTTGCCGCCGAGCCGCTGGAACTTCTGCGGATCGCGCAGGAACTCGACGATCTCTTCCAGGTCTTCCTTGGCTTCATCGACGCCGGCAACATCCTGGAAGGTGACGCGGCCATGCGCCTCAGTCAACAGCTTGGCCTTCGACTTGCCGAACCCCATGGCTCGTCCGGAGCCGGACTGCATCTGGCGCATGAAGAATATCCAGACGCCGAGGATGAGGATCATCGGCAGCCACGAAATCAGATAGCCGAACAGCGAATTGGAACCGTCGCTCTCAGGCCGCGCATTGATGGTGACGTTCTTGTCCTGCAGCCGCGAGACCAGCGACGGATCGCCGGGCGAATAGGTCTGGAAGCCGCTGGCATTGTCGGTGTAGGTGCCGGTGATGCGAGCGCCCGCAATGGTCACCGTCTTGACCCGGCCCGCCGCGACGTCCTGCAGGAACTGCGAATAAGGCACATCGCTGGAAGCCCCTCGCGTCTGCGGCGTCTGGAACAGATTGAACAGGGCGATGAGCAAGACCGCTATGATCGCCCAGAGCGCGAGGTTGCGATAGTTCGGATTCATCAATTGTCCCGTTGGCGTCCGCGCGTCGGACACACGTCATGAGAGGAAACTTGCGCCTAACATAGGGAGAGCGCCTCCCCTTGCCAAGCAGAACAGCAGGTCTGGGTTAAGCTTTCGCCCAACATCGTCAGGCACTGTGGCCACTGAAAGGCAAGGCGGGAAGCGGGGCCGCGCCAATCAGCCTGGCGACGGCCCGCGCCGGTGCCAGGTCGAAGGACGGCAGGAAGCGGGCAAAGGGGGCAACGGCCGGCCGTGCCTCGACCACAGCAGGGGCCCGGATGCTCCCCGGCAAACCCAAGCATTCACCGGCTCGCCATAGCGCCGGCTCGGCGGCGAGCGCGGCGCGCATCAGGCTTGGCGGGGTTTGCCCCTCGCCGATCGGCGGCCGCTTTGCTGCTGCGCCGAACGGGGCGATCAACAATGCGCCGCTGCTGTCGTTCAATGTGATGCGCCGGCGGCCATCCCAGAGGGTGCCCTCGGTGACTGCGGCGGCGGGCGGCAGGCCGCGCGCCTCGCGGTGCAGGAAGATGCCGGCGCGCCGGGAATCGACCACCGTCCGCGACAATGTGGCGCAAAGAAATCCGGCCTTCAGCCGGCCAAACAGCGCCTCGCTGCGGGCCTGGTCCGGCAGAAAGGCAATCCCGCCGGTCGTGGCCAGCAGAAGGCGCAGTGCGTAGACGGCCGCCTGCTCCTCCCCGGCGTTCAGCAAGCCAGGATCAAGACGAATGAGCGCGGCCGCCGGCTGGGTCGCGAAACGGTGGATCAGGTCAGCGGCAGCCAGGCCAAGCTGCCGGCGCGCGTTGCCCTCATGCGCGGCCAGCGCCAGCGCATCGTCGATGCGCTGCACGCCGTCGCCGTCGGCGAGCCTAGCGCGCAGGCGCGGCCGCTCGAAAGCCTCGTCGACATTGGTCGGGTCATCGGCCCAGTCGACATGTTGCCGCCGCAGGACGTCGCGCAACGCCGCGCGTCGCGTGCCGAGAAGCGGCCGCACGATCCAGCTGCGCCAGTCATACAAGGTGGCCGGCGCCATGCCGGCAAGCCCGCGGCCCGCCGTGTCGGCATGGCTCCCGCCCTCATCACGGACCTGCCGCATCAATACCGTTTCCGCCTGGTCGTCGGCGGTATGGCCGGTCAGGATCAGGCCGATGCCTTGCGCCAGTGCCGCCTCGGCCAGCAGCCGGTAACGCGCTTCCCGGGCCGCGGCGGGCAGACCGGTCAACGGCTTGGGGCCGGACCATTTCAGGATGCGATGCGCAATTGCGTGCGTGGCGCACAGCTTCGCCATCCCCTGCGCTTCCGCTGCCGAACCGGGCCGCAAATCGTGGTCGATCGTCACTGCCAGCAGCTTCGTTGCCGGCGCAGTGCGGTCGAGATGGTGTTTGAGAAGGAGGAGCAGGGCGGTCGAGTCGCTGCCGCCGGACACGGCCGCAACGGCGCCGCTGGTAAAATCGATATGCGAAAAAAGGCTCTTCGAGAGGTCAGGCTCGATATCGAGCATCAATGCATGTCGCCCAAAGATGGTCCCGGTTTCGGGGCAACGACATGCACGGAAAGGATCAGCACGCCGCCAGCGCCTTTTCCTGCTTGACGCGTTCCTTGAGCGCGCCGGAGATGTCGGGGTAGCGCTTGCCGATCTCGCTGAAGGTGGCGCAGGCCACGTCATGCTGCTTCAGGCCGACCAGCGACACGCCGAGCTTCAACAACATGTCGGGAGCTTTCTTGGCCTTGGGATAGTCCTTGCTGGCGGAGAGGAAAGTCTCGGCCGCGTCGCGATATTTCTGCTGGCCGAGCAAAGACTCGCCAAGCCAGTAATGCGCATCCGCCGCCTTCGCATCCTTGGGGAAGCGGGAGATGTGATCGCGAAAACCCTGCTCGGCGGTGCTGTAGTCGCCCGAGAGGATGAACTGATAGGAGTTGCGGTAGAGTTCCTCGGGGTCGTTGGTGGCGGGCAATGCCGCCACCACCGTGCCGTCGGACTTGCCGGCCTTGGCCGGAGCGCCGCTGGCTGGCGCGGTGTCCTGCACCGGCGCGGTCGCCTGGGTGCTGCCGCCGGCATCGATGACATTGCCGTTCTTGTCGACAGTGATGGTGCCGAAAGTCTTTTCCGGCGCTCCCGTTCCTGGAATCACCTTGCCGGGGTCGCCATTGGGCGATTCGACGATGACCTCCTGGCCGGCGGCGGGCGCGGTGCCCGCATCGGCCGGCGCCTGCGTTGCCGGAGCCGCTGCCACATCGGTGTTGGTATCCGTCGTGGTGGCGTCCGATTTCTTCTGTGCCGGCGGCTGCCCGCCTTGCGTGCCGCCTTCAAGCTGCTGGAAGCGGAACTCGTTGTCTTCCTGCTGCTTGCGGATCTGCTCCTGCATCTGCAGGACCTGGAAATTGAGTTCCTCGATCTTGCCGTTCATCTGCCGCAGCTGCTCTTCCAGCCCGGTCACGGCGGTACCGTCGGACTGCACCAGCTGAACCTGATCCGGTTTCTTCTTCTGGCCGAAAATGCCGGGCAATTCGATGCTGGGCAGATGGAAGGAAAAGCCGCTGTCGGTCGATTGCCCTGTGCCCGCCAGAGCCGTGACGCCTGATAGGAGCAACAGCGCAAGGGTGCCGCTTAGAACCGATCTCAAATGCATGTGCCTCTCGCCGTGATTTCGTTAGCTTGTTCGCGCCTTCCAATCAGAGTGGGACCAGCCAAGCGCCCTCGGCTCATAGCAGGAGCCGAGACTTCGGCCAAATTTTGTTTCGGGCATCCGGATATGAAAAAGGCGGCCCTGGGGCCGCCTTTCGCAAGGGTGTGTGGCATTTTTGCCGCTAGACCGTAGCGCCTCCTTGACGCTCGGGTCGGCAGCACGAAGGCTCAGGAACCGGCGCCGCTGAGCGTGGTGACCGCGCGGCGATTCTGCGACCAGCAGGAGATGTCGTCGCACACCGCGACCGGACGCTCCTTGCCGTAGGAAATCGTCTTCAGGCGGCTCGCCGAAACGCCCTTTGCGACGAGGAAGTCGCGGGTGGCGGCGGCGCGGCGGGCGCCGAGCGCCAGATTGTACTCGCGCGTGCCGCGCTCATCGGCATGGCCTTCGATGACGATGGCATACTGCTTGTACTGGTTCAGCCACTGCGCCTGGCGCGAAAGCGTCGTCTGCGCATCGGCACGGATCGAGGTCGAGTCCGTATCGAAGAAGATGCGGTCGCCGATGTTGACGGTAAAGTCCTTCGCCGAGCCGGGCGTTGCCGCGCCGGCGCCGTTGAGGCCAAGGTCGGCGGCATTGTTAGGCGTCTTCTTCGAGGCGCAACCGGCGATGGCGAGCATCGCCACCAGCGCGATCATGACCGGATTTCTGGTAAGTGCTGCGATACGGCCCATGCCGCCTCTCCTTCGCATTTCGAGTGATTTCGTTGATCACCCAGTAACCACGTTTGGGTTAACCGGCATTCAAGAAACACGGTTAAAATTTGGTTTAGACTGCCCGTCCGCAGCCGTTTGGCAAAGCCACATTTCGCGCGGACCGTAGGCGTAAATGCGGCCAAAACGCGACCGTGACGTGAAAAGAGGCCCTGTTGGGCCTCTTTCAGCAGTGCCGCGCGGGATGCTGGAGCAAGGCATGCTCAAGCCCAGCATTATTCCAGCAACGGCGACCAAGCCGGGTCCGAAGCAAAATTCGTCGTCGGGATCGACTGTTCATTGCGGCCGGTGAGGTCGACCGAGACCAGCTTCGGTCCGCCGGCGGAATCCCGGAAGAACATCAGCACGCGGCCGTTCGGCGCCCAGGTCGGCCCTTCCTGCTGGAAACCGGACGACAGGATCCGCTCGCCCGAGCCATCGGTCTTCATGACGCCGATCTGGAATTCGCCGCCTGTCTGTTTGGTGAAGGCGATGAGATCGCCGCGCGGCGACCACACCGGCGTCGAATAGACGCCGTCGCCGAAGGAGATGCGGTTCTGGCCCGAGCCATCGGCGCCCATCACATAGATCTGGGCGCGCCCGCCGCGATCGGAGGTGAACACCACCTGGCTGCCGTCGGGCGAATAGGACGGCGACGTGTCGATGGCGGTCGAATTGGTCAGCCGCGTCGTCGAACGGCTCCGCAAGTCCATGGCGAAGATATTGGAATTGCCGTCGTCGCGCAGCAGGCTCATGATCACCTTCTGGCCGTCGGGTGAAAAGCGCGGCGCAAAGGTCATGCCCGGAAAATTGCCCACCAGTTCGCGCTGGCCGGTCTCGATCTGCAGCAGGTAGACCCGCGGCTGACCGCTTTCATAGGACATGTAGGTGATTTCCTGGCGGTTCGGCGAGAAGCGCGGCGTCAGCACGATCGACTTGCCGTCGGAGAGATAGCGGACGTTGGCACCGTCCTGATCCATGATGGCGAGGCGCTTCTTGCGCGCGTTCTTGGCGCCGGATTCGTCGATGAAGACGACGCGGGTGTCGAAATACCCCTTCTCGCCAGTCAGGCGTTCGTAGATCGCGTCGGCGATGATGTGGGCGACGCGCCTCGTATTGGCGTCGTTGGCAAAGAACTGCTCGCCGGACATCTGCTGGCCGGCAAAGGTGTCCCACAGCCGGTACTGGGCGCGAATGCGGCCGTCAGCCTCCTTGCCGACGCTGCCGGTGACCAGGGCCTGCGCATTGATCACTTTCCAGTCGTCGAAGCGCGGTGCTGCATCCGGATTGGAGATCTTCTCGATAAAGGCACTCTTGTCGATCGGCGCGAACAGTCCCGAGCGCTTCAGATCGGCGGTGACGATTTCGGAGATCTGGGCGCCAAGCGCGTCGCCGCCCTGGAAATCGGTGATGGCGATCGGCAGCGGTTCGACATTGCCCTTGTTGACGTTGAGCTCGACGAGCGCCAGGGCCGGCAACGTGCCGGCAGCAGTCATGCCCATCGCCATAGCTGCGATCATCAGGAGCGGCTTGAGGATTGATTTCATGTCTTCTCGCTTCTCGTACTGATTTTCGGATACTCGGGCCTACAGGCCCAGCATCTCCCTTGGATCGAAGGTGACGCGGACGTCGGCCCAGATGTCCTGCTTGCCCGCGGGGACCTGCAGGCCGGTGACATCGCATTTTTGCACGGCGCGAACGGCACTTTCGTCGAACTGGCGGTTTCCGCTCGACTTTTCGACATTCGGGCGGCCATCCAGCTTGCCGGAGGCGTCCAGGTTGAAGCGGACGACGACGACGAAGTTTTCCGAACCTTCAAGGCCAACCGGAAGGGTCCAGCAGCCGCCGAGCTGGCTTTCAAGGGCGCCCATTTCCGATTTCGACAGCTTCTGGCCCTGATCCTTGTCGCCGCCGAGCGAGGCCTGCTGGGTCGAGCGCTTGGCGCCGCCGCCGGACGGCTTCTGCTTGTCGAGGAGAGCCGAGATTTCGTCGGCGTTGAACTGCTTGTCTTCGGACTTCGGCTTCGACGAGGCTTCCTTGACCGGCTTGTCGGCATCCTTGCGTTCCGGCGCCTTGGCGCTTTCGGCCTGCGCCGGCTGCGGCTTCGGCCGCGCTTCCGGCGCGGGCGCCGAATTCGGCAGTTGCGTCTCTTCGGTGGGCGGATCCTTGGCTATGGCTTCGGCGACAGCGTCAGGCTTGACCTCGGGCGTCGGATCGATGGCCGCGGTCTTGTCCTGCGGCGGCGGGGTCGGCGCCGGCTTGGCCGGCGTCGGCTTGGGGTCCGCCTGCTTGACCGGCTCGGGCTTCACCTCTTCCTTGGGCGTCGGCGCCGGCGCCACTTCCGTTGCCGGAATGGGCTTCGGCTTTTCCTGCGGCTTGGGCACGTCCTCGGGCTTCGGCTTTTCGATCGGGGTCGGCGCCGGCGGCGGAGCCGATGTCATGTCGACCGGCTTCGGCTTGGCCTCCGGCGTTACCGGCTTGTCGGTGTCGACGCTGTTCTCGCCGACCTTCTGCGATACCGGCACGATGTCCGGGCGCTGGGTCGGCACAGGGGCCGGCTTTTCATGCATCACGGCCTTCTTGTCGCCCTGCAATGTCTGCGCGATGGCTTCCATCGGCACGATGTCGACCGCGACCGACTCGACATCGGCGGACGGGAGTGCGGCCGGCGCCGACAGCGTGAACAGGCCGAAGGCCAGCACCGCCGTATGCAAGATCACCGATGTGGTGAGGCCGGTCTTCATCTCGCGTCTATTGATCCTGTTCCTGCAGTGAAACCAGGCCGATATTCTTGTAGCCAGCGGCCGAAATGCGGGCCATCACCTTCATCGCCGTGCCATAGTCGGTGGTCTTGTCGCCACGGATGAAGATGCGCTCTTCATAGCCGGTCTTCGAGATCGCCTGCAGCTTGGCCACCAGTTCCTCGATCGGGATCTCGGTTTCCTGCAGATAGATCTGGCCGGCGGCGTTGATCGAGACGGTGATCGGCTGCGTGTCGGCGTTCATCGCCTTGGCCTGCGTGTCCGGCAGGTCGATCGGCACGCCGACCGTCAGCATCGGTGCCGCGACCATGAAGATGATCAGCAGCACCAGCATCACGTCGACCATCGGCGTGACGTTGATCTCAGACATCAGTGCATGGTGACGGCCGCGCCGCCTGTGGCCGCGCCCACCGCGTCCTCCCATGCCAACGGACATACCCATCAGTTACTCCTCAGGCCTTGGGGGCCACTTTTTCATCGATTTGGCGCGAGAGTATGGCGGAGAACTCGTCGGAGAACCCTTCCATGCGCACCGCTATCTTGCTCGCGTCGGACGACAGTTTGTTGTAGGCGATGACGGCGGGGATGGCGGCGAGCAGGCCGATGGCCGTCGCCAGCAGCGCTTCGGCAATGCCGGGCGCGACCACCGCGAGACTGGTGTTCTTGGAGCCGGCGATCGCCTGGAACGAGGTCATGATGCCGATGACCGTACCGAACAGGCCGATGAAGGGTGCCGCTGAGCCGGTGGTGGCGAGGAAACCGAGGCGCCCCTCCAGCTTTTCCATCTCGCGGGTCAACGCCAGGTCCATCGCCTTGTCGATGCGGGTTTGCAGGCCGAGCGGCGACTTGGCGCCTTTCTCGAAGCTTTTCTTCCACTCTCGCATCGCCGCCACGAAAATGGCGCCCATGCCGGTGGTCTTGCGGTCGGCGAGCGTGCGGTAAAGTTCCTCCAGCGACTGCCCGGACCAGAACACCTGCTCGAACCGGTTGAGTGACAGCCGCATGCGGGCATAGGCAACCAACTTGTCGACGATGATTGCCCAGGTCCAGACCGACGCGCAGAGCAAACCGATCATGACCAGCTTGACCACCCAGCTGGCCTGCATGAACAGCGCCCAAATCGACAATTGCGCGCCCGGTTCGGCGAGTGCGATATTTTCCATCGTTACGTCCTTAAGATTTTCCGGGCGAAGCTGGCGGCTGGCCCCTGGCATCCCTTGTGGTCGGTTCGCACGCAGCTACCGTAACAACCCCAAACCGTGCCGTTGGTGGCCTTTTCAGGGCAAATATTGGTGAAAGGAAGGCGCTTGATAACGCCAAACTTCACCAATCTCTTCATGAACCGTTATGGTTAAGGATGGGTTAGTCCATAAGGCGCGGCGCATTGCCGCGTCCCGCCATCGCAAAGAACCGGAGCGGAGCGTACTTGAAGTACGTGAGCACCGGAAGCGCAGGAAACCCCCGTTTGCAGGCCGGCATCACCTGAATATCAGCGCACCCGCGGCATGAACGCCGCCATCCATTCCCTCGGAAAGCGCCTTGGCCTGCCATTCTCGCCGATGATAGCCGCCTCGACCTTGGCCTCGACCAGCACCTCGTCGCCGCGTTTGAGCTGCTGCGCCATGAAGATGCGCGCACCGGAAATGTCCTCGGTGCGGGTCTCGATCGTCAGGATGTCGTCGATGCGGGCGGGGCCGCGAAAATTGATCTCCATGCGACGCACCACCCAGACGATCTTCTCGCCATGCTTGCCGTCGGCGAGCTCGGTGTGGTGCACGCCGGTCAGCCTGAGATAGTCGGAGCGGCCGCGTTCGAAGAATTCGAGATAGCGCGCATGGTAGACGACGCCGGAGAAATCGGTGTCGGCGTAATAGACGCGCGCCATCAGCCGGTGGCCGAATTCCGTCAACGCGCCGGAAAGCCCTGCCAGCAACGCCGCCGATTCACCATGATCGTCCATTGCGCTTCCTTTTTCAGTCCCGACCGGGCACGTGTTTTCCGCGCGACATAGCATCGGATGGCACTGTTGACGGCGATGATCAAGACCTTGATGGCGGCGCTGTTCGTGCTGGTGGCTCTGTCGCTGCCCGGCCAGGCGGCCACCTTCTCGATGAAGCGCGGCCTCAACCTCGACCAGTGGACGACGTGGCCGGGCGAGGACCGGTGGGGCGATGCCAAGGCGATCCTGCCCTATCCGGAATGGCGCAAATTCCTCAAGGACGACGATCTCAAGGCGCTTAAGGAGGCAGGCTTCGATTTCCTGCGCATGCCGGTCGATCCGTCGCCTTTCCTTTCCGGCCAGACCGTGGCCTTGCGCGACGACCTCTATGCCAGCGTGCTGGACTCGGTGCGCATGATCAACCGCGCCGGGCTGAAGGTGATCGTCGACATGCACCTGATCCCGGCCGGCGGTAGCCGCAAGATCGGCATGGCCGAAGTGATGGACGACCCGCGGACCTTCGACGCCTATGTCGACATGGTGCGCGAGATGGCCCGCACTCTGGCCGGCGAAGACCCCGAAAAGGTCGCCTTCGAGCCCATGAACGAGCCGATCGTCGACTGCGACAGTGACGGCACCAGCCTCTGGCCGGAGCGCCAGCGTAAGCTGTTCGCGGCGGCGCGCTCCTCGGCGACGAAACTGACCCTGGTGCTGACCGGCGCCTGTTATTCGGCCGCGACTTCACTGCAGAAGATCGATCCGAAGACGATCCCTGACGACAATGTCATCTGGACCTTCCACTCCTACGATCCGTTCCTGCTCACCCATCAGGGCGCGACCTGGGCCGGCGACTTCATCCCCTATGTGACCGGCCTGCCCTTTCCGCTGACCGCGGTGCCACAGGCACAGCTCGAGGTGACGCTCGACACCATCCGCGCCAGGATCAAGGCCGAGGCACCGTGGACACGGCGGAGCGGCCTGCTTGCCTATCTCGACGAACAGGTCGCCAGCATGGACAGCCCCGACAAGCTGCTCGGCCTGATGGATGCGCCATTCAGACAAGTCGAGGCGTGGGCGAAGGCAAACGGCATCAAGCCGCAGAACGTCACGCTGGGCGAATTCGGCATGATCCGCCAGGAATATGGCAACGCCTATGTGATGCCGGCCGCGTACCGCGCCGCCTATGTCAGGGACATGATCGCACGAGCCGAAGCGCATGGCTTCTCATGGTCGGTGTGGAGCTATGGCGGCGCCTTCGGCATCGTCGATGCCTTCAACGGCGACAGAGCCGAGCCTGAGGTGATGGATGTGATCCGCGCCCTGCATTGACCGCTCAGCCAAGGTCGATCGACAGGATTTCAGGGCGCATCCCGAAACGCACCGGCACAATGCTGAAGCCAAGCCCGCCCGAGACGATCAGATTGCCGTCGTTCTCGACGACATGGCCATAGGCATAGCGATTGCCGAACCGCGACGGCACGACCGGCGAGTAGCCGAACAGCCGTACCTGTCCGCCATGGGTGTGGCCTGACAGGGTCAGCGACACCCGCGACGGTACGGTGGGAAAAATATCGGGTTCATGTGCGAGCAGGATGACCGGCGAGGCATCACTGACTTTGGCGAGCGTGCCGTCAAGATCGTCAAGCCCCTTGAAGCCGGCGCGAGCCCTGGTCGGCAGCAGGGCCAGCTGATCGGCGAGCCCGGCGATCCAGACGCCATGCCCGTCCTTCTCCAGGCGCATGACGTCGTTCTCCAGGACCGGGATGCCGACTTTCTCCAAGGCTTTACGCGCTATGGTCGGGCCGGCGCCGGCCCGCTGCGCGAAGCCATCGCCCCACCAGTCGTGGTTGCCAAGGATCGACAGCACCCCGAGGGGTGCCTCGAGGCCCGACAGCGCCGATGCCCATTGTGACGGCATCACCGGCCCGGTCACCAGGGGCATGCCGGCGATGTAGTCGCCAAGCAGGACGATCAGGTCCGCTTGCTGCGCATTCGCGTCTTCGACAAGCGAAGCGATCCGCTCCGGTGTCATCCACGGCCGGCAGGCATGGATGTCGGCGAGCGCGACGATGCGCAGTTTCAATCCCGCCGGCCAATGCGGCGGGGTCAGCGTGTAGCGCTTCACATGCGTCAGCAGCATCGGTTCGATGCCGACCGCATAGGCGCTGAGCGCGGCGACCGACAGAAACGACCCGCCGACGAAGCGCAGGATCCCGCGTCTGGTTATCATGCTCGGCTCCGGGACAAAATCGCGGCGACAGTCGCCAAGGCCGCGTTAAAGTCCATGATTGCGCCGGCAAACCGGCGAAGCTGAGGAGATTTTGCGCAAGGACGGTCACGGATCCTTGATCGCCGATCCCAGTCCAATCGTCCGGACCGCTACTCTTCCTGGAACAGGTTGATCTGCTGCTGCGCCAGATCCTTCGGCGCATCGAGGCCGAGGTGCCGCCAGGCATTGGCCGTCAGCATCCGGCCGCGCGGCGTGCGTTGGATGAAGCCCTGCTGGATCAGATAGGGCTCGATGATGTCCTCGATGGCGTCGCGCGGCTCGGACAGGCCGGCTGCGATCGTCTCGATGCCGACCGGGCCGCCGCCGAAATTGCGGGCGATCATCGACAGATACCGGCGGTCGAGGGCGTCGAGGCCGAGCGCGTCGACCTCCAGCCGGGTGAGCGCCTCATCGGCAATCTGGCGATCGACATGGCCATCGCCGGCGACCGAGGCGAAATCGCGCACCCGGCGCAGCAGCCGTCCGGCAATGCGGGGCGTACCGCGTGCGCGCCGCGCGATCTCCAGCGCGCCATCGTCGCCGAGCGGCATTTGCAGGATGCGGGCGCCACGCCGGACGATCTGTTCCAGTTCATCGACCGTATAGAAATTCAGTCGTACCGGAATGCCGAATCGGTCGCGCAGCGGATTGGTCAGCAGGCCAAGCCGCGTGGTGGCGGCGACCAGGGTAAAGCGAGCAAGGTCGATCTTGACCGAGCGCGCCGCCGGTCCCTCGCCGATGATCAGGTCGAGCTGGAAATCCTCCATTGCCGGATAGAGGATTTCCTCCACCGCCGGGCTCAGCCGGTGGATCTCGTCGATGAACAGCACGTCGCCTTCTTCGAGATTGGTGAGCAGGGCCGCGAGATCGCCGGCCTTGGCGATGACCGGGCCGGAGGTCGAGCGGAAATTGACGCCGAGCTCGCGCGCCATGATCTGCGCCAGCGTCGTCTTGCCGAGACCCGGCGGCCCGACGAACAGCACATGGTCGAGCGCTTCGTTGCGGCCCTTGGCGGCTTCGATGAACACTTTGAGATTGGCCCGCACCGCCGCCTGGCCGACGAAATCGTCAAGCGTCTGCGGCCGCAAGGTCTGCTCTGCATCCTCGCCGCGTTTTTCGGGCGTAATGAGACGGGGTGACAGGCTCATGGCACCTTCCTTGCACGCGGCAAGGACCTGAACAAGCGACGCCTCACCGCGCCAGTTCCTTCAGGCCGAAACGGATCAGCTTCGGTGCATCGGCATCCTCGCCCGCAGTCTTGAGCGCCGCCGCCACCGCATTGGCGGCTGTGTCGCGCGAATAGCCGAGATTGACCAGCGCCGAGACGGCGTCGGTGATCGGCGCCGGAGCAACGCCTTCGCCGAGTTCCTGCTTCAAGCCGATGGTGCCCGAGGCGGTGCCCGCATAGGCCGGCGCCTTGTTCTTCAACTCGGTGACGATGCGCTCGGCCACCTTCTTGCCGACGCCAGGCGCACGAGAGACCATGGCGATGTCGCGCAGCGCAATGGCGTTGGCGAGATCGGCCGGCGCCAATGTCGACAGGATGGCCAGCGCCACCTTGGCGCCGACGCCTGGCACATTGTTCATCAGCAGCCGGAACCATTCGCGCTCCAGCTGCGACTGGAAGCCGTAGAGCCGCAGCATGTCCTCGCGCACATAGGTCTCGATGAACAGCACCACCGCTTCGCCCGGCGCCGGCAATGCGGCCAGCGTACGCGCCGAGCAATAGGCGACATAGCCGACACCGTGGATATCGACGAGGCAATGATCCTCGTCGATTTCGTCCAGCGTGCCCTTGAGTTTGCCGATCATGCCAGATCTTTCATGGAAGATGGGCCCTCATGGGTACGTTTGAGGAGAGATGATGTCGAGATCCGGGAAGTAACTGCGATAGCGGGCAGCGTCGCGGGTCAGCAGACGATGTCCGGCAACGGTCGCATGGGCTCCGATGAAAAAGTCTGGCAACGTCCGCTCGCGAACCCCGCCAGCACGGCGATAGCGGGAATGCGTAACGCCTGCAAGGAATGCCGCGTCCCAAGGCAGGAACTCACGATCCATCTCAAGCATGTCGACTGCTTTTCGAAGCGCTGTCTCTGTCGCTATCAGCGGCGCGAGCTCGGACCAGATGATCGTATTGATCAGCAAGGCTCCATCGCGGCGACAGGAAACAATCGCCGATGCCGACCATTTTGTCAGCGGTCCGGCCGGTCCCCAGACGTCGATCAGGACATTTGTGTCAATCAACGTCGAGATCTTCACGCGGCCCCCTCAACCAGTCCATGTATTCGTCGGTCGTCATGCCCCCCAGATCCAGAGTCCCCTCCATCCGGTCAAGCACATCACTGAACCTGCGGGATGCCTCTTCCTCGGACAGGTTTTCGTTGACGGCGACAAGACGAGCGCCCTCGTCGGTGGCCACGAACTCCACCTCGGAGCCCGGGCCGATTCCCAGATGGTCTCTTATCTGTTTGGGGATTGTGACTTGCCCCTTGGTGGTCACGCGCATGGTAATACCTCTGAAGTATTACTTATCGCAGGAGGAACGGGAACAAGTCAAGAACATTGCTACCCGGCGAGCGCCATCCGATAGGCGACACTTTGCCGGTGATGCGCATGGCAGATGGCGATGGCGAGAGCGTCGGCGGCGTGTTCGGTATCGAAGGTGGCCTTTGGCAAAAGCACCTTCACCATCATGTGGATCTGTTTCTTGTCGCCATGGCCGACACCGATCACCGCCTTCTTGACGGCGTTGGGCGCATATTCGGCGACGACGAGACCAGCGCGCGCCGGCACCAGCATGGCGATGCCACGCGCCTGGCCGAGCTTCAGTGTCGCCACCGCGTCCTTGTTGACGAAGGTCTGTTCGACCGCTGCCTCGTGCGGCATGGCGGTGTGCAGGATTTCGGCGAGCCCGTCATGCAATTGGCAAAGCCGCGTCGCCAGAGCCGCCTTGTCGTCGGAACGCACGGTGCCTGAGGCAACGAAGCGCAGCGAATTGCCGAGGCTCTCGACGATGCCCCAACCGGTACGCCTGAGCCCCGGATCGATACCGATGATGCGAATCGCTTCCCCCATGCTGCCAGTCTACCTCCGACGGACAGCGATGCCAGCGAAATGTGAACAAACCGGAAACGAATGGCGCCGCCCAGGTTTAGCCGCGAGCGAAAGCCGTGTTCAGCAGGCTGATCTGGTCGGAAACCGGATTGGGGCGGCGGGCCGCCGGTTGCATGTCGACCACGGCGTCGGAGCCGTAGATCTCCTCGTCCATGCGGCGCACCAGCGCCTGCAGGCGCAGCGAGCGGGTGACGAGGTCGAGGAAATCCTCGGGCAGTTCGGCCCAGCCCGCGGCTTCGTCATGGGCGGAAGCGGTGTCAAGGCGCACCTTGGACTTCTCAGACGCAACCTGGTCGCGGGTCATCTCACCGGAATTCGCGGCGCGCTGCAAAAGCAGCCACGAGGCAACCTGCATCAGCCTTGTGGTCAGCCGCATCGATTCGGCCGCATAGAGCGTGGCCCCCAGCCTGGACAATTTCTTTGCCTCGGCCCGGCCCTTGCCGTCGAGATACTCCGCCGCCTGTTCGACCAGGCCCATACCTTCCTGGTAAAGCGGCTTGAAGGATTGCGTGAAAACCCGGCGCTCCGCCAGCTTGACGGTTTTCGCACTGCCCGTCGAAGGCTCGTTCATTGCTACGCCCCTGCACCTACAGCCGGCTGATTCGGCTCACTGCCGATACACCCGGCAGCCTATATGACTGAAGCTTCAAAATGCGCTTCGTCACCCGCGATGGCAAGCACATGTTTAACAGAAGGTTAACGGCGAGCCGACATCGGACGCCCCCGGAATCCAGACAAAAAAAGAGCCGCGGATAAGGCGGCTCTCAGGAGTTTAACAGGGAGGCGTCAAACAAAGTGGCTCCAACCACTCGGTAAGAATCCAGATCACTGGATGGACATAGTAAACACCTGTAAAGCTTAATGAAGCCTTAACGGCGCGCGTGTTTTTTGATCCAACGCCGCTGTCCTGTGCCGTAACAGCACAGCCCGAACCTCACCTCCAGAGTCCGTTTCGAAATTCGCTCTGGCGAGTCACATGGCGGTGGTTTCGAGAACCGGAGCGGAGCGGACATTTGGTCCGTGAGCACCGGAGGCGCAGAAAACCCCATCAGATGGCCGCCAGAGTAGAGTTTCCGGACAGGCTCTCGGCTCAGGCTTTCTTCCAGACGGCCGGCAAGGCGATGAAGGCAAACAGCAGCATGGCCGCGTAGAAGCCCATCGAAGAAATCCCGACCAGCGGTTCGATCGCGGCATTGCCGGCAAGCAGGAAATAGAGACCGATCAACAGGCCGATGCCGCTGATTGCCGTCAGCCAGAAATGGATCGTGGCGAGCATCTTTTGTCCGACTGCCGGAAATAGATGGTAGAAGAAGGCGAAGACCGCCGACATCAGCCATCCGGCCACCATCGTGTGGGCGTGGGTCGGCATCTGGCTATGGTCCTGACTGATCGCCATGTGCAGGCCGAGCGCCATCCCGCACAGCGAATAGATGATGGCCAGCGTGAAGAAATTCCGTGCTACCCCTTGCATAATGTCCCCTCGAATGCCTCTTCCCGTGTGCGGGAATGGGTTGTTGTCAGGCGAATCTTGTCGCCACCGGGCTCCCGGCATTGGCGCACTAGCATCGGCACTGTTTCCAGACGATGTCGCGCCAACCCCTCCCGACACTTCTCCCAATAGCAGAAAACCAGGAAGCGCATTCACCATCTCAGTGGCTTCGTGTGCTGGCTGCAAACTGAAACAGAACCGGCTTTTCGCGACATCGTTCCGAAACAGGCGCGGCGCTAAACGCTCGCTCGTCTGACGGCCGGCGCAAATCGCCCCTGCCGCATCCCCTCCAGAACACTCCGGGAGCAACCATGGACTGGTACTCGATCGTAAAATTCCTCCATGTCGTCACGGCCATTCTATGGGTCGGAGGCGGCTTCGTGTTGTTCCTCCTCGGCGTGCTTGCCGAGCGCGCCGGCAACATCGAGGAAAAGTTGCAGGCGATGCGCGCCAGCGGGCAGTTGGGTGGCCGTTTCTTCGCGCCGATGTCGATGCTGACCCTGATCTTCGGCCTCATCATGTGCAGTTTCTGGGTTGGCTTCTCGGATCTATGGATCATCATCGGTCTGGTCGGCTACGCGACGACCTTTTCGATCGGCATGTTCATCTTCAAGCCAACGGGCGAGCGCATGGGAGCGATGATCGCCAAGGACGGTATCACGCCTGCTGTTCTGGCCATCGGCCAGCGCATGATGAGCGCCGCACGCTTCGACTACGCAGTGATGCTGGTAGTCATCGCCGACATGGTGCTCAAGCCGACTGTGCATGACATCGGCATTCTTGCTGGCATGGTGCTGGTCGTCGTGGTCGGCGCCACACTGGCCCTTGGCGTCGACCGTCGCCTCGTGCCGAGCGCCGCCTGACACCGCCGAGATGATGCGGGCGGCTGCACGACCGCCCCCTCTACATGAGGCCGGCGATGCCGTCCCACAGTAGCTTTAGCGCCACCACCGCCACGGTAGCGTAGGTGAAGGGATAGAAGGTTTCCTGGCGCATGCGCCGCACCAGCCAGGCGCCGGCGACGGTCGAGAGCGGCGCCAGCGGCATCAGCACCGCCGAAGCCGTCAGATTGGCGGTGTCGAACTGGCCGAGCGCGAAATAGGGAATGAGCTTCAGCGCATTGGTTGCGGCAAAGAAGATCGCCGCGGTGCCCGACAGAATTTTGGGATCGAGCCGGATCGGCAAGGCATAGACCTGGAACGGCGGGCCGCCGACATGGGCGACGAAGCTGGTGAAGCCGGCGACCGTTCCCCAGATGGCAGCAGCGACGCGATTGGGCGCGACCGCGTGGTCGGCGCCATGGCGAAACTGCAGATAGAGCCAGCGCAGGACGAAGATGATGGCGACGGCGCCGACGATCAGCCGTACCGCCTCCTCGGTGACCAGTGCTGCCGTCAGCCAGCCGAGTCCGATGCCGACGACCGCGCCCGGCATCATGTCGACCAGCATCTTGCGGTCGTAGACACCCCACCATGTCCACACCGACACGATGTCCATCAGGCACAGGATCGGCAGGAGGATCGCCGCCGCCTGCACCGGCGGCATGGTCAGCGCCATCAAGGGCACGCCGACGAAACCAACGGCGCCGCCGAAGCCGCCCTTGGACAGGCCGACCAGAATGACCGCCGGAATGGCGGCCGCGTAGAACCACGGTTCGAGAAGCAGGCCTGACATGGGGAGGGGCTGGGCTGGAGGGAAAGCGTATCGACGTCTGAATAGCCCAGATTCCCCAGCGGAGCGACAGCAAATATACCGCACCGACCGCCGGCGTTTCACCCGGCGTCGATCAGGAAGCCTGCAAGATCTTTGCCTTGTCACGCGGGGCGGTTACGTCGAGAGGTGGCGGCCGCCGCCGGATCGGCTGCGCCTTGATGATGGCGGTGCTCGTCTCAGCCTTGTCGGCGATGCGGTCGAGAATGCCGTCGAGATCGCCGATCGAGCGCACGAACAGCCGGGCGACGAAGCAGTCATCGCCCGTCACCTTGTCGCATTCGCCAAATTCGGGGATCTCCTCGATCAGCTTCTGGACGATGTGCAGCTTGCCCGGCAAAGGCCGGATGCGCACGATGGCCTGCAACGTATAGCCTAGCGCCAGCGGATCGATCTCGACGGTGAACGCCCGGATGACGCCGCGTTCCTCGAGCCGTCGAAGCCGTTCCGAGACGCTCGGCGATGACAGCCCAACTTGGGCAGCCAATTCCTTCAGCGAAGTCCGCGCGTCCTTGATCAGAATTTCGAGGAGGCGTCGGTCGAGATCGTCAAGCATTTTACATTTCCCGCAAATTTGGAGGCGAGGCCTAATATAATTAGGTCAATCGTCTATACTACCTTTCTCATCAGATGGAAAGCTTCGTTGCCGCATGAGATTATACCGGCTCAACGGGTTCGGAGGTTTGTCGTGAACGATACAGTGCGCGGTACGGTCGAAATGTCCGCCGCAATGGCGATCCTGGGGACGATCGGATGGTTCGTCGTCATGTCCGGCCAGCCGATCATGGACGTGGTGTTCTGGCGTTGCGCGTTCGGCGCGCTGACGCTGCTTGTCATCTGCGCCGGGCTGGGGTTGCTGCGCAACAGCTTGTCGCTGCGCATCATCGGCTTCGCCGCGCTCGGCGGCGTCGCCATCGTCGTCAACTGGCTGCTGCTGTTCAGCGCGTTCTCGCGCGCGTCGATCTCGATCGCCACCGCCGTCTACAACACGCAGCCCTTCATGCTGGTCGGCTTCGGCGCACTGTTCTTCGCCGAGCGACTGACCCTGACCAAGCTGACCTGGCTGGCCATCGCCTTCGCCGGCATGGTGCTGATCGTGCAGGCCGCCCCTGATGCCGGCGATGTCGGCACCGATTACTTTACCGGCATCGTCATGGCGTTGGGCGCGGCTTTCTTCTGGGCCGTCGCCGCCATCGTCACCAAGAAGCTCAAGGGCACGCCGCCGCACCTGATCGCGCTGATCCAGGTCTGCGTCGGCGTCGTCATGTTGGCGCCCTTCGCAAATCTTTCCCAGCTTCCCGCCGATGCGTGGAGCTGGGCCATGCTGGCGACGCTCGGCATCGTCCACACCGGCCTGATGTACATCCTGATGTACGGCGCCATCCAGAAGCTGCCGACGCATCTGCAGGGGTCGCTGTCCTTCATCTACCCGGTGGTGGCGATCCTGGTCGATGTCGTGGCCTTCGGCCATCGGCTGCATCTGAGCCAGATTGTCGGCGCCACCGCCATCCTGATCGCCGCCGCCGGCATGAATCTCGGCTGGACGCTCTGGAAGTCGAAGGCGCCCGTCGCGAGCCCGCACCCGATCAAGTGACACAGGCCCGCCGGCGGCCCGGCGGGTCACAATCGCGATCCCGGCTGCCCGCCTGTTCAAAGCGGGCACTTTGCTCTATGCCGCAATCCAACCATCTTCGCCCGGCATAGGCGAAACGCGGGATCGAAGAACCATGAATGACGCAACGCCCCCCAACCGCTGTCGCATCGTGCTGATCGCGCCGCCCGGCGTGCCGGCGGCCCGTATCGCCGCGGCATTCGAAGGCGGCGATGTCGCCTCGCTGATCCTGCCGGAGAACGGCATGGACGAGGGCTCCTTCCAGGCTTTCGCCGAACAGATCGTGCCGGCCGCGCAGGCCGCGGGCGTCGCTGTCGTCATCGCCGGCGATACCCGCATAGCCGGTCGCGTCCAGGCCGACGGCATCCATGTCGAGGTCTCCAAGGCCGAACTCGCCGAGACGATCGAACATTTCCAGGCAAAGATGATGGTCGGCGCCGGCGGCGCCAAGACACGTGACGACGCGCTCGAGCTTGGCGAGACACGGCCCGACTACATCTTCTTCGGCCGCTTCGGCTACGACAACAAGCCCGAACCGCACCCGCGCAACCTGTCGCTCGGCAAATGGTGGGCCGACATGATCCAGATCCCTTGCATCGTCATGGCCGGATCCGACATCGCCTCGGTGGAAGCGGTGGGCGCCACCGGCGCCGAATTCGTGGCACTGTCGAGCGCCGTGTTCGCCGACGCCGCCGACCCCAGGGCAGCGGTCGCCAGCGCCAACGCGCTGCTCGACGAGACCGCGCCGCGTTTCGAGGACTGACGTGCCTTCGGCGACGCTTCCCCTCCAGGCTCTGCTTGCGGTGCTCATGGTCCAGGCAGCGGCCGCGGAGAACATCCCGCTGCCGCAACCCAAGCCGGAAGCCGGCGTGCATACGGACAAGCCGATCGACAAGCCGCTGCCGCAACCCGCCACCACGGCCGAGCCGGCGCCGCTGCCATCGGCCGATGCCATCAACCCCGATCGCTTCGGCGCAAAGCCTGCCGACGCCGCCTATGGCGCTTTCCAGCGCGGGCTATACAAGACGGCCTACAATCTCGCGTTGATCCGCGCGCAAAACGGCGACCCGGCGGCGCAGACGCTGGTCGCCGAGATCCTGTCGCGCGGGCTGGGAGTACCGCTCAATGCCGCGGAAGCGGCGAAATGGTACGCGCTTGCCGCCGAGCAGGGTGTGCCGGAATCGCAGTTCCAATACGCGCTGATGCTGCTCGATGGCCGGTACGTCAAGAAGGACGAGAAAGGGGCCTATGCGCTGATGCAGGCAGCCGCCGAAGCCGGCAACCAGCTGGCGCAGTTCAATTTCGGGCAGATGCTGGTCCAGCAGGACCCCGGCGACGCCGGCCTCGCCAGGGCGGTCTCCTACTACGAGCGTGCCGCCGCCACCGGCCTCGCCGACGCGCAATATGCAATGTCGCAGATCTATGCCAATGGCGTCGGCGGCAAGCCGCGCGACGACGCGCAGGCAAGGCGCCTGCTGGCGCAGGCTGCACGCCAGAATTACGACACCGCGCAGATCGATCTCGCAGCCTGGATGATCGAGGGACGCGGTGGCGGCCGTGACCTGAAATCCGCCTTCGGCTGGATGAAGCGAGCGGCGGAGGGCGGCAATGTCGCCGCGCAGAACCGCCTTGCCAAGCTCTATATGCAAGGCATCGGCACCGATCCGGATCTTGTCCTCGCCGCGGCCTGGTACATCGTCGCCCGCCGCGCCGGTCTCATCGACCCGCAGATGGACGACTTCCTGCAGGGGTTGGATGACGACCAGACCAAGCAGGCGCTGCAGAAGGCGAACCGCCTGCCCTGACCGGGAATCCAGGACCCGGCCATGCAGATGGAGTGGGTGCACCGGGGTCACGGGCTCGGCCTCATGCCCATGCATCTACTCCCTCAGCATCTGCCGAAGGGCGTGATGCGCGTCGCCGATGCGATCGCCAAATCGGTCGGTGCGGTCATCGACCAGAATGCCTGACCCGGCCTTCTTCGGCACCGCATCTCCAGACCCCGCCTGGGTGTTTCATCCCTGCCGCTTGGCCCCAGCCTGCCCCGCTCCCTTGCCTCTTCTGGCGATTTGTGGTCTTGGGAGCCCGAAATCGCTTTCCCAGCGAACATCTCATTCCCGGATCAGATCACTATGGCCAAGATCAATGGCAACGAAATCCGTCCCGGCTACGTCATCGAGCATGACGGCGGCCTGTGGGTGGCGGTCAGGACCAACACCGTCAAGCCAGGCAAGGGCGGCGCCTACAACCAGGTCGAACTGAAGAACCTCATCAACGGCACCAAGCTCAACGAGCGCTTCCGCTCGGCCGAGACCGTCGAGCAGATCCGGCTCGATCTCAAGGATTTTTCCTTCCTCTACGCGCAGGAAGACGCGCTGGTGTTCATGGACACCCAGAGCTACGAGCAGCTCGAATTGGCGAAGGACTTCGTCGGCGATCGCGCCGCCTTCCTGCAGGACGGCATGATGGTCACGGTCCAGCTTTATGAAGAAAGGCCGATCGGCATTTCTCTGCCCGACTATGTGACGCTGACCATCACCGAGGCCGATCCCGTGGTAAAGGGTCAGACGGCCGCGTCCTCCTACAAGCCGGCGGTACTGGAGAACGGCATCCGTGTGCTGGTACCGCCGTTCATCGGCGCCGGCGAACGCATCATCGTCGACACCAACGAAATCACTTACGTGCGCCGCGCAGACTGATGCATGCCGCCCAAAAGTGGCCCCGGTTTTGGGTCACCGACATGCATCAAGACAGCGCTTGAAGCGCAGCAGCAGGAAGAAGCACGATGGCACGCTCAGCCCTTCTCAACGTCATGGTCCAGGCCGCAATGAAAGCCGGCCGCTCGCTGTCGCGCGACTTCGGCGAGGTGCAGAACCTGCAGGTCTCGATGAAAGGCCCTGGTGACTATGTCAGCCAGGCCGACCGCAAGGCCGAGGAGATCGTCTTTGCCGAACTGTCGAAGGCACGGCCGGGCTACGCTTTCCTGATGGAGGAGCGCGGCGTGGTCGAAGGCGACGACGGCCAGCACCGCTGGATCGTCGACCCGCTCGACGGCACCACCAATTTCCTGCACGGCATCCCGCTCTTTGCCGTTTCGATCGCCCTGGAACGCCAGGGGCAGATCGTTGCCGGCGTCATCTACAATCCGGCAATGGACGAGCTCTACACCGCCGAACGCGGCGGCGGCGCCTTCATGAACGACCGCCGGCTGCGCGTCGCCGGCCGCATCAAGCTGGTCGATACGGTGATCGGTTGCGGCGTGCCGCATCTCGGCCGCGGCCACCACGGCAATTTCCTCGTCGAACTGCGCAACGTCATGGCTGAGGTCTCCGGCGTGCGCCGCTTGGGGGCCGTCTCGCTCGATCTCGCCTATGTCGCCGCCGGCCGCATGGACGGGTTTTGGGAAACCGGCCTGTCGGCCTGGGACGTCGCCGCCGGCCTGCTACTGATCCGCGAGGCGGGTGGCTTCGTTTCGGATATGGACGGTGGTCAGGACATGCTCGACAACGGCTCGGTGGTCGCCGGCAACGAGGTCATCCAGCGCGCTTTGCTGAAGGCCGTGAAGAAGCCGCTCTCGGCACGCTGACTGACACGCCGCGCTGATGCGCCGCAGTCGCAAAACCGCAATGGAAGCTTGAAATACTGCCCGGCAAGCGCCCAGATCATAGTGCGCGGCGCAGGAACCCGGCAGTGAACGACATCAAGCCCCACCACGACATCCCGTTCATCGGACGCTGGCACTATTCGCGTGCCGAGATGATCGCCGACGGCATCGTCCATGCGGTCGGCATCGTGCTGGCGATCTCGGCGGGTTCGGCGCTGCTGGCGCTAGCGGCGTTTCGCGTCGGGCCGGGCGAATACATCGCCGCTGCCTTCTATGTGGTTTCGCTGCTCACCGTGCTGTCGGTGTCGCTGACCTACAATTTGTGGCCGGTGTCGTCGCCGGCGAAATGGATCCTGCGGCGCTTCGACCATGCCGCGATCTATCTCCTGATCGCCGCGACCTACACGCCTTTCCTGGCTCAGCTCGAAGGCTCGCCGCTGGCGCACTGGATGATTGTCCTCGTCTGGGCCGCTGCAGCGCTGGGCATCGCCATCAAGGTGTTTTTTCCCGGCCGTTTCGACCGGCTGGCGATCGTCTTCTATCTCGCCATCGGCTGGAGCGGCATCGTCCTGGTAAAGCCGCTTGTCCAGACCCTGCCGACGACGTCGATCGCGCTGATCGTTGCCGGCGGCATCGTCTATTCCTGCGGCGTCATCTTCTTTGCCTGGAAGGGATTGCGCTTCCACAATGCGCTGTGGCACGGCTTCGTCGTCACCGGCGCCGGCCTGCATCTGGCCGCCATGGTCGACTGTCTGGTCATCAATCGCCTCTGACACAGGCTTATAGACGCGGCAATATTGCCAAGCGCCATTCAATTTGGTCACAATTCCGTTTAGAGTCGCGGTCTACGTGATCGGCGGCGGCATCGGAAACGGGGCACGGATGGCTTTTCTCAGATCCTTCGGCATGGGCAGACGCTCTGATGTCCTGATCTACGATCCGCATAAACTGTCGAGCCCGCAGGTCTTTCTGCTGACCATGATGATCTTCCTGGTCATCGTCGCCTTCATAGCCGCCATCCTGACCCGCCAGATCTCGACCGCCTTTGGCAGCAATCCCGGCCTCAACGGCCTGATCGTCGGCGTGTTGGTGGTCGGCATCCTCTTGGCCTTCGCTCAGGTCGGACGGCTGTTTCGCGAAGTGCGCTGGGTGAATTCGTTCCGTGCCGGCTCGGAGACCACCGAACCGGTGCTGCTGGCGCCGATGAAGGCGATGATCGGCCGCTCCTCGGCGACGGCCTTCTCGACCAGTTCAATGCGCACCATGCTCGATTCCATTGCCACGCGGCTCGACGAAAGCCGTGACACGTCGCGCTATCTCGTCGGCCTGCTGGTGTTCCTCGGCCTGCTCGGCACCTTCTGGGGTCTGTTGAACACCATCGCCTCGATCCGTGAGACCATCGAATCGCTCGATCCAGGTACGGGCGATGCCGCTGCGGTGCTCGATTCGCTGAAGCAAGGCCTTTCGGCGCCGCTGGCCGGCATGGGCACGGCCTTCTCGTCCTCGCTGTTCGGCCTGTCCGGCTCGCTGGTGCTCGGCTTCCTCGACCTGCAGGCCGGCCGCGCCCAGACGCGCTTCTACACCGAACTGGAAAACTGGCTGTCCTCGGTCACCGATCTGTCGTCCGACATCGTCGTCTCCGACCAGGCCAAGACCGAATCCTCGGACGAGATCCGGGTCTTGTCGGAAAGGCTGCGCAGCATGCAGGAGAATGGCGGCGGCTCCAATCCGCGCGTCGCCACCGCCATGGCCAATCTCGCCGACGGCATTTCCGGCCTGGTCAAGAACATGCGCTCGGAGCAGCAGATCATGCGCGACTGGGTCGAGGCCCAGTCCGACGAGCAGAAGGCGATGCGCAACACGCTGGAAAAGATTGCCGACGCCCTGAAGAAGCCCGGGGTGCATTGACGTGGCGCTGGCGCGTGGACGGCGCACCGATCGCCGCATCGATTACTGGCCGGGCTTCGTCGACGCGCTGTCGACGCTGCTTCTGGCGATCATGTTCCTGCTCACCGTCTTCGTGCTGGCGCAGTTCCTGCTGGGCCGCGAAATCTCCGGCAAGGACACGGCGCTCTCGCGACTCAATTCGCAGATCAACGAGTTGACCCAGCTTCTGGCGCTGGAGCGCTCGACGGCACAGGACAAGGAAGATTCGCTCGCCAATCTGCAGGCTTCGCTGTCGGCGGCGGAAGCGGAAAAGAGCCGGCTCGAACAATTGCTGGCGCAAGGTGCCGGCGCCGGAGACGCCGCCAACCAGCGTGCCGTAGCACTTTCGGGCGAACTCGACAGCCAGCGCCAGATCAGTCAGCAGGCGCTGAGCCAGGTCGAGATTCTCAACCAGCAGATTGCAGCACTGCGCAAGCAGATCGGTGCGCTCGAGGATGCGCTCAACGTCTCCGAAACCCGCGATCGTGATTCCAACACCAAGATCGCCGATCTCGGCCGCCGCCTGAACGTCGCACTGGCGCAGCGCGTCCAGGAATTGAACCGCTACCGCTCCGACTTCTTCGGCCGCTTGCGCGAGATCCTCGCCGACCGCGAGAACATCCGCATCGTCGGCGACCGCTTCGTCTTCCAGTCCGAAGTGCTGTTCCCGACCGGCTCCGAAGTGATCAACGATGCCGGCAAGGTGGAGATGAAGAAACTTGCCGACGCCATCATCGAATTGCAGAAGGAAATCCCGCCCGAGATCAACTGGGTGCTGCGCGTCGACGGCCATACCGACAACAAGCCGCTCTCCGGCACCGGCCGCTACCGCGACAACTGGGAGCTGTCGACGGCGCGTTCGACCTCGGTGGTGAAGTTCCTGATCGAGAACGGCGTGCCGGCCAACCGCCTGGTCGCCGCCGGCTTCGGCGAGTTCCAGCCGCTCGACCCCGCCGACACCGAAGAGGCGCGCAACAAGAACCGGCGTATTGAACTGAAGCTCACCGAACGTTGATCCATCATCACGCGGCATCACGCGAATTTGTTCGCCGGCTCAACTCTAGGGCGTAGAGCAAGGCCGGCAAGGCCTGAAAAGATTATCTTTTTTTAATTACACATCGTCGAATTGCGGTCCTAGCTTCCCCACCTGGGCCGAGAACCGCCGGCGATGAACCCCATCGCGACGCGACGGAACCGGACGGCCCGCAGCCGGAGGGCAGGCGAGACAATCGCCGCCTTCCTCTTCAGGAGGAGAACGCAACGATGCGCTCTTTTATTCCCAGCACCTCGCTTAGAACTGCAACACTCACGGCGGTCCTCATCGCCGTTCCGCTTGCCGGCGCCTATGCCGCGGGCCATCACAGAGGCGCTCTGGACGCCGGCGATCCGACCGACTTTACGGGGCCGCGCGTCGAAGGACTCATCCAACAGGTTCAAGGCGTCCGCCAGGGCATAGTCGATGCAAGGCAGGCCAACAACATCACGCCCGCCGTCGCCGAACGCCTGGAAATGCGGACGGTCCGCATCAGTCAGGCGGCCGAGAAGATAGCGGCATCGGATCACGGCAGGATACCGGCCGCGCAATACCATGAGCTGCTGCGCCGTCTCGACAATGTCGACCAGCGTCTGAGGGTCGGTATTGGCAGCGATTTCCTGATGGGCGATGGCTCCGACGGCGGAAACTATCCGAACGGCTGAAAGCTTGAACGCCAAGCTCTAGCACTTCGATCTCGCGCATGATTCCTTCCGAGATCCTGCGCCAGGAAAGGACCACCTGGCGCCCTCGGGGCCCCCTCTCCCGCGGGCGTCCTTTTTCCCTCGGCCCAGCTTGCTACCAGCCCAGGTTCCTGCCAGCCCAGTTTCCTACCAACCAAGCCAGACGGCAATCAGGGCGACGACCGCCGGCACGGTCTGAATGAACAGGATCTTGCGGCCAACCGTTGCCGCGCCATAGAGGCCGGCAATGGCCACGCACAACAGGAAGAAAACCTTGACCTGAAAACCGGCTGTCCCGAGGAAAAGCCCCCAGATCAGGCCGGCGGCGAGGAAGCCGTTGTAGAGACCCTGATTGGCGGCGAGCACCTTCGAGGCGCTGGCGAATTCCGGCTTCAGATTGAACGCCTTGTGCCCGCGCGGCGTGTCCCACAGCACCATTTCGAGATAGACGATGTAGACATGGATCAAGGCCACCAGTCCGACCAGGATGTTGCCGATCATGTTGTTCCCCCTTCAGGCGTGGCCGGCAGCATTTCACGCGTGACCTCACCTGTGCAAGATGCTTCCACCGCACAGGGCCGCAGGCTTGCAAACGCTTTTGCGTTGGTATCTTTTCGCGCCGTCCTCAATCACGGAACCTGCCATGTCCTTTCAGAAACTCGATGATCTCGGCCACAAGCTCGAAGCGCTCGAGCATGCGCTGGCCATTCTCGGCGCCGACGAGGCCACCCATATGGCTGTCGGTGGCGGCGAGAAGCGCGCCGAGGCAATGTCGGCGCTGGCCGGCATGTACCACACCAGGGCAACGGCGCCGGAAATCGCCGACTGGCTCGCCGCGGCCGAACAGGAAGCGTTGAGTGAGGAGCAACGGGCCGCGGTCGCCGAATTGCGGCGGCAGTACACCAACCTGACCTGCCTGCCGGTCGAGTTCGTCGAACGTCAGACCACCGCGCGCATGCGTTGCGAGCAGCTGTGGCGCGACCTGCGCGCCAAGAACGACTGGGCAGGCTTCCTGCCGGCGCTGGAGGGCGTGGTGGCGCTGGTGCGCGAAGAGGCGGCGCTGCGTGCCGACGTGCTCGGTCTTGCCCCTTATGACGCGCTCATGGAGCAATACGACCCCGGCAACCGCGCCGCCGACATCACGCCTGTCTTCACCGACCTCAAGGCTTTCCTGAAAGGCTTCGTGCCGGAGGCGCTGGCGATACAGGAAGCCCGGCTGCGCAAGCGCCCGCTGAAGCCGCTTTCGGGGACCTATGCGATCGACCGGCAACGCGAGCTCGGCCTTGCCATGATGACGGCGGTCGGCTTCGACCTGACGCACGGGTCGCTGTCAGTATCGCACCATCCCTTCTGCGGCGGCGTGCCGAGCGACGTGCGCATCACCACCCGCTACAAAACCTCGGACTTCCTGTCGGCATTGATGGGCGTGCTGCACGAGACCGGCCATGCGCTGTACGAACAGAACCTGCCGAAGGCATGGGGGCACTGGCCGCTCGGCAAGGCGCGCGGCATGGCCGTGCATGAAAGCCAGAGCCTGTTCGTCGAAAAGCAGCTCGGCCGCAACCCGGCCTTCTGGCGCTGGGCGCTGCCGGTGGTCGAAAAGCATCTCGGCGAAGCCTGGTCGCTCGACGACATCCTGCCGCATGTGCATCACGTCGAGCGCGGCCTGATCCGTGTCGATGCCGACGAGGTGACCTACCCGCTGCATGTCATCCTGCGCTACGAACTGGAGCAGGAGCTCGTCTCGGGCAGGCTGGAGGTGGCAGAACTCCCAGAAGCCTGGGACGCCAAGATGCGCGACTATCTCGGCCTCTCGACCATCGACAATCCGGCCGACGGGCCGATGCAGGACGTGCACTGGCCGGGTGCCGCCTTCGGCTACTTCCCGTCCTACACGCTGGGCGCGATGATGGCGGCACAGCAATGGGCGGCGCTGACGCGTGAGCATCCTTCCGCCGATGACGATCTCGCCAAAGGCAATTTCGCGTCAATCAACGCCTGGCGTCGCGAAAAAATCTGGTCGCAGGGGTCTCGCTGGTCGACACCAGATCTGCTCGAACGCGCCACCGGCGAAAAGCTCGACGCCAGCTATTTCGTCAACCATCTGAAGCAGCGATACGGAGCCGCGTAAGGGCTGTCGGCACATCAGGGGGGCAGATGTTTGCGACTACTCCGCCGCGCCCCTGAAGGCGCTGGCGCCGGTTTCGAACTGCAGCTTGGCCAGCCGCGCGTAGATGCCGCCCTTGGCGACGAGGCTCTGATGCGTGCCTTCCTCGACGATGCGGCCGCCATCCATGACCAGGATCCTGTCGGCCTTCAACACCGTCGCCAGCCGGTGGGCGATGACGATGGTGGTGCGGCCCTGCATCAGCCGTTCCAGCGCCATCTGCACCAGCGTCTCGCTTTCGGCGTCGAGCGCCGAGGTCGCCTCGTCGAGCAGCAGGATCGGCGCGTCGCGCAGGATGGCGCGAGCGATCGCCACCCGTTGGCGCTGGCCGCCGGACAGTGTCACCCCGCGCTCGCCGACCTGGCTGTCATAGCCTTTTTCGAGCTTGAGGATGAATTCGTCGGCGAGCGCATCCTTCGCCGCCGTCTCGATCTGGGCCTCACTGGCGCCCGGCCGGCCAAAGCCGATATTGTCGCGCGCGCTTGCCGCGAAGATGGTGACGTCCTGCGGCACGATGGCGATGCGTTCGCGGACCGAGACGGGATCGGCTTCGCGTACATCGACGCCATCGATCAGGATCTTGCCGGTTTCAGGATCGTAGAAGCGCAGGATCAGCGAAAAGACCGTGCTCTTGCCGGCCCCTGACGGACCGACGATCGCCACCGTCTCGCCGGGCATGACCTGAAAGCTCAAGCCGTGCACGGCAGCGCGGTCCGGCCTTGCCGGATAGGAGAAGGAGACGTCATCGAAGGCGATCGCGCCCTTGGCGACGGCAGGCAGCGGCTTCGGATCGGCCGGCGCCTGGATTGCCGGCTTCTCGGCCAGGATCTCGGTCAGGCGTTCGGCAGCACCCGCCGCCTGTGCCAGCTCGCCCCAGACCTCCGACAGCGCGCCGAGCGCACCGGCGGCAAACACCGAATAGAGCAGGAACTGGCCGAGCGTGCCTGGCGACAGATTGCCGTCGAGCACGTCGCGCGAGCCGAACCACAGCACCGCCACGACGGACGAGAAGATGGTGAAAATGGCAAAGAAGGTGAGGAAGGAGCGCGCGAAGATCGAGGCACGCGCCGCCTCGAAAGCGGCTTCCACCGCGCCCGAGAAATGCCCGGTGACGAGCTTTTCATTGGTGAAGGCCTGCAAGGTGCGCACCGCGCCGATCTGTTCGCTGGCATAGGCGGTGGCATCGGCAAGCGTATCCTGCGCCTGCCGCGACTTGCGCCGCACCGAGCGACCGAAGGCGACCAGCGGCAGCACGATGACCGGAATGGCCGCAATGACCAGGCCGGACAGTTTCGGGCTGGTGACGACCATCATCCCCAACGCGCCAAGGCCGAGAATGACGTTGCGCAGCGCCACCGAGGCTGTCGCCCCGACCGCCGACTTGACCTGCGTGGTGTCTGCGGCGAGCCGCGACACGATCTCGCCCGACTGGGCGGTGTCGAAGAAGGACGGCGACAGCGTCGTCACATGGGTAAAGACATCGCGCCTGATATCGGCGACGACGCGCTCGCCGAGCGTGATGACGAAATAGTAGCGGCTGGCCGAGGCGGCCGCCAGCACGGCGGCCATCGCCACCAGGGCTGCGAAATATTCGGCGATGAAGATGGTGTTGGCCGACGAGAAACCATGATCGATCATGCGCCGCACGGCCAGCGGCAGCGCCAGCGTCGTTGCCGCGGCGATGACCAGCGAAATGAGCGCGCCGACGACCAGCGTGCGATAATGCGTGATGTACGGGAACAGGCGCCTGAGCGGCTTGAGCGAGCGCCGGCGCTCGTCTGCGCTGCTGGTTTGCGCCATTCCTGCGTTTCCTCTAGCCGCCTCTGGCTATGCGCCTCAATATATGCGCTTGCCGCGGCCTTGTGATTCAATTCCGGCTGATGTATAGGCTCGCCGACCGTTTTAGAAGCCGTGGCTCCTCAATAGCTGCGGCTTCGAGTTTTAAAAAGGGGCGCATCGACGCAGGCTTATGCCCGTCGGCAGCGCCGGCAAGCCAGGAACCGAACCATGAAGACCGACATCCATCCCGATTACCACACCATCAAGGTCGTCATGACCGACGGCACCGAATACATGACCCGTTCGACCTGGGGCAAGGAAGGCGATACGATGAACCTCGATATCGACCCGACGACCCACCCGGCCTGGACCGGCGGCCAGCAGACCCTGCTCGACCGCGGCGGTCGCCTGTCGAAGTTCAAGAAGCGTTTCGAAGGTTTCGGCCTCTAAGCCCGACGACCTTTTTCGCAGATCGAAAAACCCGCCCTTGTGGCGGGTTTTTTTGTTGACCGCATTCGACCTTCCATCGCGTCCTACTCGGCCAACAGTTCCCGCAGCGCCATCCGCTTGTAAGCAACCACCAGTCTGTCGCCCTCTTGCCTGTCGACCGAGATCGCCAGCCGGACGGCGGCCTCGCCCATCTGCCAGACCAGGAACGCCGTGGTTTCCAGCGCCGTCGGATCGACTGCCGGCCGCAGCCGCTTCAGCACCGCGGTGAGGAATTCGGCGTTGGCCCGGCTGTCGGCGAGTTCGAGTTGGCGCAGCGCCTTGTCGGCCTGCGTGCCCGACCAGATGTCGCGCATCACCGGCTCGGCCAAGAACAGCCCGTAGTAGATATCGACCAGCTCCGAAAACGCTTGGCGCAGGCCTTCGGCGTCGCCGACATCGGCGAGTGCCGCCGAGATGCACGCCTGGCTTTCGGCGGTGTAGCGCTCGGCCAGCGCCCAGACGATCGCCCGCTTGTCCGGAAAGAACTGGTAGAGCGAGCCGATCGACACCCCTGCCCGTTCCGCCACTTCGCCCATGCGCATGGCGTCGCTGCCTTGCTCGGCAATCAGCGCCGAGGCGGCGGCGAGCATGCGTTCGACCCGCTCGCGGCTGCGCTGCTGGCTCGGCGCCCGGCGCGGCGAAGCAATCTGCTCCTGTGACGAAACCGGCGCGGCCGTGTCTTCCATGGTTATCTCCAATGCCAACAAAATCGCTTGACTCGCAAAATACGAGGGTTTATCACGTTTTGCAAATGTGAGGATTACTCATGTTTTGAAACAGAGGAAAACAGCTATGAACAACACGACAACAAAACCCATCCTGATCCTCGGCGGCACCGGCAAGACCGGCCGCCGCCTTGCCGAGCGGTTGACGGCGCAAGGCGTGCCGGTGCGCATCGGATCGCGCTCGGGCACCCCGCGCTTCGACTGGGAGGTCCCCGCGACCTGGGGCCCGGCAATGCAAGGCGTCAGCGCCGTCTACATCAGCTACTATCCCGATCTGGCCGTGCCGGGTGCCGCCGAGGTGATCGGCGCCTTCGCCAGGCTTGCCGTACAAAACGGCATCACCCGGCTGGTGCTGCTGTCCGGGCGTGGCGAGGTGGAAGCCCAGCGTTCCGAAGAGATGCTGAAGGCCTCTGGCGCCGACTGGACGATCCTGCGCTGCGCCTGGTTCTCGCAGAACTTCAGCGAAGGCTTCCTTGTCGAGTCCTTGGCTGAGGGCGAAGTGGCTTTGCCGGTCGGCAATGTCGGCGAGCCGTTCGTCGATGCCGATGACATCGCCGACGTCGCCTTTGCCGTGCTGACTGAGGCAGGGCATGCCGGCCAGCTCTATGAACTGACCGGGCCGCGGCTGCTGAGCTTCGCCGACGCCGTCGCCGAGATTGGCAAGGCCGCCGGGCGCGATATCCGCTTTGTCAGGATTTCGCATGAAGAATTCACCGCCGCCGTGGCCGCGCACGACCTGCCGCCCGAATTCGCCTGGCTGCTCAACGAGCTGTTCACCGAAGTGCTTGACGGCCGCAACGAGACGCTGGCCGACGGCGTCCAGCGCGTGCTTGGCCGTGCACCGAAAGACTTCTCCGTCTACGCAACCGAAACCGCCGCTAGCCGAATCTGGAGCAACTGACATGATCACGAAACTTCTTCCCACCCTTACCATCATTGCCGCAATCGGCTCGGGGGTCGTCGGCGGCGTGTTTTTCGCCTTTTCCAATTTCGTCATGGCGGCGCTTGCTCGACTGCCCGTCCCCAGCGGCATCGCGGCGATGAATTCGATCAACGTCACGGTGATCACCCCGACCTTCATGACGGCGCTTTTCGGTACTGGCCTGCTCTGTCTGGTGCTTATCGCCGCCGCCATCATGGGCTGGAGCCAGTCCGGCTCGTACTGGTTGCTTGCCGGCGCGGTGATCTACCTGATCGGCAATCCGATCGTGACCATGATCTTCAACGTGCCGCTCAACGATGCGCTCGCCGCCGTCGACCCGGCCAGCAGCAACGGCGCCGCTGTGTGGGCGAACCATCTGAGCCAATGGGTGATGTGGAACCATGTCCGCACCATCACCGCCATCATGGCGATGGCCTGCTTCATTCTCTCGTTGCTCTAAGCAACTCCAGGAAAAGTGCGTAACCGTCCGGATTTGCGTCGAGACAAAGAGAGAAGCGTTCTGCGAAATGCAAAAGATCCTGCTCAGGCGGGGTCTTCTTGCGTATGACCCTTGCGGTCGGAATGGCCGAGATCGCGATCTGGGTCGATGACATCACGGACCAGTTGCTTGAGCTTGGCCGCTTCCGGAAAGCCGCCGTCGCGCTCGCGGTCCCAGACCAGCGTATCATTGCAGGAAATGGTGAAGATGCCGCCGGTGCCGGGCACCAGCGTCACTTCGCCCAGATCGGTGCCGAAGGTCGACAACAGCTCCTGCGCCATCCAGCCGGCACGCAGCAGCCACTGGCACTGCGTGCAATAGGTGATGCGGATGGCGGGAAGCTGAGCTTCGCTCATGTCTCTGGCTGAGCTCCGCTCATGCCGCGCTGAGCTTGGCCATGGTCTCGTCGTCGACTTCGAAGTTGGCGTAGACGCTTTGAACGTCATCGTCATCCTCGAGCGTGGCGACCAGCTTCATCAGCGACTGTGCCCGATCCTCGTCGACCGGAACGCTGTTCTGCGGCTTCCAGATCGGCTTCACCGATTCAGCTTCACCGAGCGAGGCTTCCAGCGCCTTCGACACTTCGCCGAGATTCTCGAAAGCGCAGTAGATCGTGTGGCCTTCCTCATCGGATTCCACGTCGTCGGCGCCGGCTTCAATCGCCGCGTCCATCACCTTATCAGCGCTGCCAGCCGATGCCGGATAATAGATCTCGCCGGCACGATCCCACATGAACGACACCGAACCGGTTTCGCCCATCGCCCCGCCGGCCTTGGTGAAGGCGGCGCGCACGTTCGAGGCCGAACGGTTGCGGTTGTCGGTCAGCGCTTCGACGATGACCGCGACGCCGCCGGGTCCATAGCCCTCATAGCGCACGGCTTCGTAATTCTCGGCATCGCCCATCGAGGCCTTGTTGATGGCGCGCTGGATGTTGTCCTTCGGCATCGACACCGCCTTGGCGTTCTGCACGGCCAGGCGCAGGCGCGGGTTCATCGATGGATCGGGCGTCCCGCTCTTGGCGGCAACGGTGATTTCGCGCGCCAGCTTGGAAAACATTTTCGACCGCACCGCATCCTGGCGGCCCTTGCGGTGCATGATGTTCTTGAACTGTGAATGGCCAGCCATGGCACCCCTGTCGTCTTCTCGGCTAGAGCATCCCGAAGCGAGGCGATCTCACCTCGTCTTCTGCAAAATGCTCGAATTCAAAATTTCAGAGCGTCCCAGGTGCAACTCGTGGAAGCACGGCGTTCTCTGTCGGAATGGCCGGCTTATAGATAAATCGGCTCAATTCGTCCAGCCGCGAGGCCGCCGCAATCGCTCACGCCTTCAGGTCGGACTTCAGCCGGTCTATGATGCTGATCGCAGGGCTGGCATGTCGGCTGATCCAGCGATCCTACGCGACAGCGACAAACTCCAAGGTCTCGTGACGCGGCTATGCTCTTGCCAACCTCAATGTCCCTCGCCGGACTTCGCTTTTCTCCGTCGCCGCGCCAGCATGTTGAGCCCTTCGACCAAGGCCGAAAAACCCATCGCCGCGTAGATGTAACCCTTGGGCACATGGTAGCCCATGCCGTCGGCGATCAGCGTCATGCCGATCATCAGCAGGAAGCCCAGCGCCAACATGACGATGCTCGGGTTCTTGGCGATGAAATTTGCCAGCGGTCCGGCCGCCAGCATCATCACGCTGACCGCGACGATCACGGCAATGTACATGATGGCGATCTCGTCGGTCATGCCGACGGCGGTGATGATCGAATCTATGGAGAAGACGAGGTCGAGCAGCAGGATCTGGAAGATCGCGCCGGCGAGGCTGATCTGCAGGGTCTCACCCAGCATCGTGTCCCGGTGATCGTCGGGATCGACCGTGTGATGGATCTCCTTGGTCGCCTTCCAAACCAGGAACAGGCCGCCGGCAATCAGGATCAGGTCGCGCCAGGAAAACCCGTGACCGAAGGCGGTGAACACCGGCGTCGTCAGCTGGACGATGATCGAAATCGTGGCCAGCAGCACCAGCCGCATGATCAGCGCCGCCGAGATGCCGAGCCGGCGGGCGCGCGCCCTTTGCGCTTCCGGCAGCTTGTTGGTCAGGATCGAGATGAAGATCAGATTGTCGATGCCGAGCACGATCTCCAGCACCACCAGCGTCAGCAGCGCGACCCAGGCCGTTGGATCGGAGACAAAGTGAAAATGCGGCGCCAGGAATTCGATGAGCTGCATGGAGGTCGTCCCCTCTACGATCTAGAGCAGTGTCGCCGGCAATTAGGTACTGCTTGCGTCCATATCAATGTCGCGACCAGAAGGACGGTGCGGTTTCCTCCAGCCGCGGGCCGCGACGAAACGGCGCGATCCTCTCGGTAAGCCCCGTGCGGTCGGAAATATCGACGCCGACGCCGCACAATGTCGCCGGTCCGGTTGCTGCCTCGAAACGCCCTTTCGGCACTTTCGACAGGAACCGGTTGAGCGGTTCCTCCTTGTCCATGCCGAGCGAGGAATCGTAGTCGCCACACATGCCGGCGTCGGAAATGTAACCCGTGCCGCCATTGAGGATCTGGTGATCGCCGGTCGGCTGGTGCGTGTGGGTGCCGACGACGAGACTGGCGCGGCCATCGACGAAATGCGCAAAGCACATCTTTTCCGAAGTCGCCTCGGCATGGAAGTCGATGATCACGGCATCCGCCTGCTCGCCGAGCGGACAGGCGGCCAGTTCGCGCTCACCGGCCTGGAACGGATCGTCGAGTTCGGGGTGCATGAACACCCGGCCCATGATGTTGGCGACCAGCACGCGCGCACCGCTCCTGGCGATGTAGACGCCGGAGCCGCGTCCGGGCGTGCCCTTGGGGAAATTGGAGGGGCGCAGAAAGCGCTCTTCGCGCGGCGCGAAGGCCAGCGCGTCGCGCTGGTCCCAGACATGGTTGCCGGTGGTGACAACATCGGCGCCCGCCGCGATCGTTTCGCGAAAGATCTCTTCGGTGATGCCAAAGCCGCCGGCGGCATTCTCGCCGTTGACGATGACGAAATCGAGTTTGAAATCGGAGATCAGTCCCGGCAGTTGTTCCCACACTGCCGTGCGTCCCGTTTTTCCAACCATGTCGCCGAGGAAGAGAAGTCTCATATGATCCCGCACCGAATGTCAGCGAAGCAAAAGCTGCATGACGTCTGTGAAAAGATCATGCGTCCATTGCGCTTGTCTACAATTTTGGCGCGAAGCGGCGCAACCCACTCTCCGTGAGTATTTCCGGGATGACGACGTCGTGGTCCTCATCTGGCACCAGCCCCACCTCCTGGCAGTCGAAGGCGATGCCGATCAATCTGGGCGGCAGCCCCTTGTCGACCAGCTTGGCGATGGCGCGGTCGTAGTAGCCGGCACCATAGCCGATGCGATGGCCGCGCGCGTCGAAAGCGGCGAGCGGCACCAGCATCACCGTGGGGTCGAGCACCTCGGCCTCCTCATGCGGGCCGACAGTGCCGAAACCCATCTCGACCATCGGCGCGCCGCGCACCAATTCGCGAAAGACGATGGTGGTCTTGTCGAGGATCGCCGGCAGGCAAAGCCTGGCTCCCTTCTCGCGCAAGGCGAACATCAGCGGCCGGACGTCGACTTCCGAGCGCATCGGCCAGAAGCCGGAGACGATCTGACCCGGCTCGACAGCGAGGTGATCGCGCGCCGTCTCGGCCATTTCGAGGGCGATCTCCACTCGCCAGAATTCATCGAGCGCGTCGCGGCGCCCGAGTGCCTTGAGCCGAAGCTGCTTTTTCAGGTGTTTTGAGGATGTCATGTGCAGACGATAGAAAAGGTCAGATTTCGGTGGAGCTTTAGGAGCGACGTTTTCTACCGCATCATCCACCGAAAGACATGGATGCGTTGCGAAAAGTGACGATCCACACAACCGGTGGAGAGAGCGATCCCGGGAACCTACAAAGTAGGTGGGCGCCGTGTGAGAAAACCCACGGGTCTTCCCAGGGACAGCTCCCTAAGGATCGTTAAGGCCCCGGGGAAAATGTTCTCCTGCCGGGAAGCACAGACCGTCCCGACCAATATAGGCTGCTGGTCGGCTAAGCGCCAGAGAGATGACATTCTTTCCGTGGCGGATCCGCGCCCCTCGCTGCCGCCGACAAGCCACCCTTGCACAGGCGGAGCCGCGTCCTTACGGTCGTCATGACCAACCAAGAGCAATTCCAGGAAAAGTGTGGACGGTTTCCGTCCGGAATTGCGTCAAAACAAAGAGATAGAGCGGTTCGACGTTTCCGTGAAACGGCGAACCACTCTAAGGAGCAACAATGCGTTTCGAAGGCACGGCGGCCTATGTCGCCGACAAGGATCTGATGGTGGCGGTCAACGCCGCGATCGCGCTGGAACGGCCCCTGCTGGTCAAGGGCGAGCCCGGCACCGGCAAGACCGAACTCGCCAGGCAAGTTGCGGCAGCCCTTGGCCTCGACCTGATAGAATGGCACGTCAAGTCGACCACCAGGGCGCAGCAGGGCCTGTACGAATACGATGCCGTGTCGCGGCTGCGCGACAGCCAGCTCGGCGACGAGCGCTTCAACGACATCAGGAACTACATCAAGCGCGGTAAGCTTTGGGAGGCGTTCTCGGCCGGCAAGAAGGTCGTGCTTCTGATCGACGAGATCGACAAGGCCGATATCGAGTTCCCCAACGATTTGCTGCAGGAACTCGATCGGATGGAGTTCTTCGTCTACGAGACCGGCGAGACCATTCGCGCCGCGGTCAGGCCGATCGTCATCATCACCTCCAACAACGAGAAGGAACTGCCGGACGCCTTCCTGCGCCGCTGCTTCTTCCACTACATCCGCTTTCCCGACGTCGAGACGCTGCACAAAATCGTCGACGTGCACTATCCCGGCATCAAGCAGAACCTTGTGCGCGCGGCGCTGACCCAGTTCTACGAGATCCGCGATGTGCCCGGCCTGAAGAAGAAGCCGTCGACCTCGGAAGCGCTCGACTGGATCCGCCTGCTGGTCGCCGACGACATCGCACCGGAAGACCTGCGCGCCGACCCGAAGAACGCATTGCCCAAGCTGCACGGCGCGCTTCTGAAGAACGAACAGGACGTGCATCTGTTCGAGCGGCTGGCCTTCATGGCGAGGCGGCAGGGCTAAGACTGTCCGTGCAGGTGTCCGCTACGAGCGAACCTCGCCAACGGTCTGAGCGGAACGCTGCCCCCTTTCCTCCTGCGGCGCGGCAGTCTTCACACCGAAGATGATGAAGCTGATGACGGCAAGGGCTAGAACGCCGATCCCGCTATAGAGCATGACCCAGCCAAAACCGTTGACCAGGGCTGCATGCGCGATGGCGCCGGATGGGTCGAGGGCCGTGAGCTTGGGCGAGTGCTGTGTCAGGCCGTCGAGGTTTCCGGTGGCGATCTTTTCCGCCAGCGTGCGCAATTCGCCGGGGTCGAAGGCCGTGCCAAATGCGTTCCGCAGATAAGAAACGATCCCCTGCGTCAACAGCAGGCCCAGCACCGCGATGTTGATGGCGAGCGTGATCAGGCGTGCGCTGATATCGATTCCCGAGGCCATGCCGGCACGATCCGGCGATACCGATCCGGTCGTGGTGTTGGTGGTCGGTGAATTGGTCAGGCCGATGCCAACGCCGGCGATCAGCGTACCGGGCAGCATCGTCACCCAATTGGCTCCCTCGAGCCCGGAGCCTATCCTCATCGAGATAAAACCGATCCCCAATGTCAACAGCCCGAGCGGGATCGCAATGCGGGCCTGATAGCGCGCGCGCAGGCGCTCGGCGGTCGAGGACATCAGCATCAGGGGAAGCGTGTAGACGAGCAGCAACAGGCCGGTCGTGGTGCTGTCATAGCCCAGAACGCCAGAAAAATAGATCGGCAGATAGATGATGAACGGCCAGTAGCTGAAATTCATGCCGATGCCGCCCATGATCGCGCCTGAAAATTGGCGGATGCGGAAGACGGAGAAGTCGAACATCGGATAGGGATTGACCCTTTCGGCAACAAGAAACCCGATGAAGGCCGCTATCGCCGCGACGATCACGCCGACACGGGCGCCGGACCCGAGATCGGCGCCTTGCGTGATCAGATAGGAAAAGCCGAACACCGCCAGCGAAAGCGTCAGGATGCCGGCCCGATCGAGCTTCTGGGCGTTGTGATCGCGTGATTCCGTGACACCGGCGACGATGAAGACCAGGGCGAGGATCGCGAGCGGCACATGGATGAGGAACACCCATTGCCAGCTCGAGAATGCGACGATCAATCCACCAATGGCGGGACCGAGACCCAACCCGATGCCCGAGACGACGCTCCAGGCAACGAAGGCCTTGCCACGTTCACCACCATCCTGAAATTGGTGCGACAGCACGGCCACGCTGCAGGTGAACATCGCTCCTCCGGCGAGCCCCTGCAAAAAACGCGCAATGATCAGGATTGGCGCGCTCGGTGCGAGGCCGCACAGCAGGGAGGCAAAGCCGAATGCGATGGTGGTGGTCACCATCACCCGTTTGCGGCCAAACCGGTCCGCCAGTGTCCCCGTCGCCATCAGCACCGTGGTGCAGGCGATGGTGTAGGCATTCATGATCCACTGCAGATCCTTGAAATCGGCGGCGAGCACGCTTTCCAGTTTCGGCAGGATCACCGGTACGCTCGAGATTTCGAGGCCGAACAGCAGCGAGGCAAGACAAGCGCCCGCAAGCGCAACGGTGTTTCGGTCGATTTGAAGCATAACAATCCCTTTCCATCGGAGCATTCGCAGGTGAGCCAAGGGCGGATGCTTTCAAACTGCGATGGAGGTGACATAGACGACGCTTGACCATAAAAAAAGACTATGCATCTCTATTTCAGAGATGACAAAAAGGAATGATCGAGATGGCAAGCCTTGATGTCGACGCCGTGCGGACCTTCGTCATGGTGGCCGATCTGCAGAGCTTCACCCGTGCGGCTGCCGCGCTGGGTAGCACCCAGGCGACGATCAGCGTCAAACTGCGCCGGCTCGAAGAAAAGCTCGGCGCGCGTCTGATCGAACGAACCCCGCGCCGCGTGCGGCTGTCGGCAAGGGGAGCGGTTTTTCTCCCGGCAGCTCGCGAATTCCTTGCCGCCCATGAACGTGCCATGGCGGAGTTTTCAGAGGCGCCGTGTCGCCTTGCTCTCGGCTTTGTCGACCACGTCGCGGGGCCCGAGCTTTCCATATTGATAGCCCAGCTTCATGCCCATGATCCGTCGCTTGCCCTCAACATCAGGATCGATACCAGCTCTTTGCTGCAGGAGGCTTTCGATAGGGGCGAACTCGATGCGGTGATCGTGCACCAGGAAGACGACAGTCGCCGGGGCGAAGCCTTGTCGCGCACCCATTATGGCTGGTTCGCGGCCCCTGCCTTCGAATGGCGGCCCGGGACGCCCTTGCGCCTCGCTCTTCTAAGCACCGTATGCAACTGCCCGGACCGGCTGAGAGCAGTCGAGGCGCTGGATAGAGCAGGCATTGCCTGGAGCGAGGCTTTCGTCGGCGGCGGCGGCGCGGCAGTCAACATCGCGGTATCGGCCGGCTTCGTCGTTTGCGCCCTCGCCCAACGTGTCGCTCCCCCTGGCTTGATCGAGGTGGGTCGCAAGCTCGGCCTGCCGCCGATTCCCTCTTCCGATATCGTCTTGCATTCGCGCGCCTTGGCGCCGCGGGCAAGAGAGGCGCTGCATATGCTCGCCACCGCTTTTCGCGAGTATGATTTGCCGGCGGGATAGGCAAGGATGTTCCCGATCGCGATTCTGTTGGTATGGATCGGGTTCCAGATTTCACGGGGATCGAAATGACCGAGATCACTATCCGCCCGCTTGCGCAGTTCGACCATGCCGACTGGCGGCGCCTGTGGACCGACTATCTGACCTTCTACGAGACCAAGCTGCCGGAAGAGGTCTACGCCGTTACCTGGAAGCGGTTGTTCACGGCAGGCGAGTTCGAACCGAAGGGTTTCATCGCCACGCTCGACGGCAAGGCTGTCGGCCTCACCCACTATCTCTACCACCGCTCCTGCTGGGCGGAGCAGAACAACTGCTATCTGCAGGACCTGTTCGCCGATCCGGACGTGCGCGGCAAGGGCATTGGTGCTGAGCTGATCAAGGCGGTGAAGCTGGAAGCCGCAAAAATCGGCGTCAAGAATGTCTACTGGATGACGCACGAGACCAACGCCACCGCGCGCAAGCTCTACGACTATGTGGCGCGCCGGACCGGCTTCATCGAGTATGATCTGCTGTAGATAGACGATGTTCATCCCTTTCTTCCTCGAACTGAAGGCAGCGCGTGTTCCCGTCTCGCTACGGGAATATCTGTCGCTGCTGGAGGGACTGGAAGCCGGGTTGGTCGACTACGACGTCGAGGGTTTCTACTATCTGGCCCGCACCGCGCTGGTGAAGGACGAACGCCACATCGACCGCTTCGACCAGGTGTTTGCCCATGTATTCAAGGGCGTTGAGGCGCTGGGTGGGCCGGACGCTGTCGATGTCGCCAACATTCCCGAGGAATGGCTGCGCCGGCTCGCAGAGAAGCACATGACCGACGAAGAGAAAAAACTGGTCGAGGCGCTCGGCGGTTTCGAAAAGCTGATGGAGACCTTGAAACAGCGGCTGGAGGAGCAGAAAGGCCGCCACCAGGGCGGTTCGAAATGGATTGGCACCGGCGGCACCTCGCCCTTCGGCGCATATGGCTACAATCCCGAAGGCGTGCGCATCGGCCAGCACGAAAGCCGCAACCGCCGCGCCGTCAAAGTCTGGGACAGACGCGAGTTCAGGAATTTCGACGATGCCGTCGAACTCGGCACCCGCAACATCAAGATCGCGCTGAAGCGCCTGCGCCGCTGGGTGCGCGAGGGTGCCGAGGAAGAGTTCGACCTGCCGGGCACCATTCACGCCACCGCTGAACACGGCTATCTCGACGTACAAACGCGGCCCGAACGGCGCAACGCGGTGAAGCTCTTGATGTTCTTCGATGTCGGCGGCTCGATGGACGACCACATCAAGAGCGTCGAAGAGCTGTTTTCGGCCGCCCGCGCCGAATTCCGCCAGCTCGAATATTTTTATTTCCACAACTGCCTCTATGAAGGCGTGTGGAAGGACAATCGCCGCCGTCATGCCGAGACGATCCCGACCTTCGACCTGATCCATAAATATGGGCCGGACTACAAGGTGATCGTCGTTGGCGACGCCTCGATGAGCCCTTACGAGATCGCCCTACCCGGCGGCTCGGTGGAACACTGGAACCCGGAGGCCGGGACCGTCTGGCTCGGCCGCCTGTTGCAGCAATGGCCCAACGCGGTATGGCTGAACCCCGAGAACGAGAAGAACTGGGGCTATACCCATTCGATTGCCATGATCCGCGACGTCTTCGGCGGCCGCATGTTCCCGCTGACGCTGGCCGGGCTCGAAGGCGCGACCAGGCAGCTTTCAAGGAAGCATTGAACAGACAGGAAAAACGATGACCTGCTTTCTCTGCCTGCAATGCGGCGTCCAGTTCGCGGCAACGAAGGCACCGCCGAACCGCTGCCCGATCTGCGAGGACGAGCGGCAATATGTGCGCTGGGAAGGCCAGGCCTGGATCACACCGGAAGAGCTCGCCGACGGAAACCGGGTCGTGGTCAAGGACGATGCCGGCGTTCTCGCCTTCGGCATCGAGCCGCGCTTCGCCATCGGCCAGCGCGCGTTGCTGGCGCAGACGCCGCACGGCAATGTGCTGTGGGACTGCATCTCGATGGTCAGCGACGAGGCGGTGGCCGAGATCAACCGCCGTGGCGGCCTGACAGCGATAGCCATCTCGCACTGCCACTATTATTCGGTGATGGTCGAGTGGAGCGAGGCTTTTGGCGGTGTGCCGATCTTTCTCCACGCCGATGACCGCCAATGGATCATGCGGCCGCACAAGGCGATCGTCAGTTGGGAGGGCGAGACGTTGCCTATCAACCCTTCGCTGACACTTGTCCGCTGCGGTGGCCACTTTGCCGGCGGCCAGGTGCTCCATTGGGAACGCGATGGCGGCAACGCCCTGCTGTCCGGCGACATATTGCAGGTAACGCCGACGCGCCGCCATGTCAGCTTCATGTACAGCTATCCCAACTATATCCCGCTCAACGCAGCCGCCGTCCGCCGCATCGCGAAGGCATTGGAGCCCTTCCAGTTTAACCACATCTACGGCGCATGGTGGAACCAGAATGTGATTGGGGACGCAAAAGCGGCATTCGATATATCGGTCGCGCGCTATCTTGCAGCCATCGCGTGAAGGCACGATCGAAAATGCGGGCAAACCTCGTAACAAATGCCTATCTTGGTGCGAATATGAGGTTGCAATCAACAACGAGCCGGCAAGGCTGAGGAGATCAAATGGACACCCACACCTACCCCGTCACCCGCACCGACGCCGAATGGCGCGCCCGGCTGACGCCGGAGCAATATGCCGTCATGCGCGGCCATGGCACCGAGCGGCCGGGAAGCTGCGCTTTGCTCTACGAGAAGCGCGCCGGCACGTTTTCCTGCGTCGGCTGCGACCAGCCGCTGTTCGAATCCAAGCTGAAGTTCGAGAGTGGCACCGGCTGGCCGAGCTTCAACGACCCGGTGCCGGGCTCGGTCGAGAACACCGTCGACCGCAGCTATGGCATGGTCCGCACCGAATGCCATTGCGCCCGCTGCGGCAGCCATCTCGGCCATGTCTTCGAGGACGGCCCGCCGCCGACCGGCCTGCGCTATTGCATCAACGGCGTGGCGCTGAAATTCGAGCCGACGGCCTAACCCGATCGTCGGATGAATCGAAAGGGCGGCTGCGGCCGCCCTTTTTCATTGCGCGATAGGTGCCCCGTATCCGCACTGTCAGACCACGACCGACAGGATCAGCCACAATGTGGCGCCGAGCGTCATCAGCGAGGCCTTGGCGCCGGTGGCCTTTTCCGTGGTTCGCCATACGGCAAAGGTCAGGAAGATGTTGTAGGGCACCGGCGCGAAATGCACCGCCAGAACCAGCGCGAGCGGCAGCTTCAGTCCGAGCAGGATGAGCGCGGCCACCGAAGATACGACATTGATCGCCGTGCCGACAAGGACGAGGTCGCGCCAGAACAGCCGATCGAGCGGCACCAGGCCTTGCCAGCGTGCGCGGAAGAAGCCCCGGCTGGCCGTGTCGTTCTCGTCTTCGGGGAGCTTTGAAACATTCATCGGCGCAACCCTCGCTTCGGCGTCGGCAGGAACGTCAAACGCAACAAACTGTCAACACCAGGCGACGATGGACATCGTGACCTGACCGGATGTCATCACACGGTCGTGAAACCTTTCTACGCCGCTTCTTTTCGATATACTTTTGCCAAGCGGCGACGTCCCGACGGAATTTGCCGCTCAATCATCCAGTCGCCTGCCAGGGAGGTCTTGAGATGAGCGACAATTTCTACAACGTGCTGTTTCTCTGCAACGCCAATTCGGCACGATCCATCATGGGGGAAGCCATCCTCAACCGGATCGGCGCCGGCAGGTTCAGGGCCTTTTCCGCCGGCTCTCAGCCGAAGGGCACGGTCAATCCCTACGCACTTCAACTGCTCGAAACCCTCAGCTTCGACACCGGCTTCGCCCGCTCGAAAAGCTGGGACGAATTCGCCGCGCCCGACGCACCGGAAATGAACTTCGTCTTCACCGTCTGCAACAGCACTGCGAACGAAGCCTGTCCCATATGGCCCGGCCATCCGATGACGGCACTTTGGGCGATACCGGACCCGGCCAAGGCCCACGGCACCGACGCCGAGGGCACCTCGCCTTCGCCGATGCCTTTCGCATGCTCAGCAATCGCATCTCGCTGTTCGTCAATCTGCCGGTGGGCACGCTCGACCATATGACCCTGCAGCACCATCTGGACGAGATCGGCCGCGATACGGCGAAGGCGAGCTGATCGCAAAAGCCCCGTCTCGCTCATCGGCCGGCGGACGCGAGCTCACGCTCCGACTTCGTCCGCCAGAACCTCGGTGACCGCGCGCTCGATGCGCGAGGCCTCCGTCACCAACCAGTCGGCCATCGCAGGCCAGTTGTCCTCGGCAAAGCAATTCACCCGCCACATCGAATTGATGCCGAGCCCCTGGCAACTCTGTTCGGGCCTGAGCTTCAACTTGCCTTCGATCGCCGGCTGGAACGGCTTCAACCGCGCCCACGCTCCCGTGGCGCCGAACTTCTCGTTGCGCCCAAAGAAGACGCCGACATGGTTCTGCGCCGGCGCGACATACATGGAAAGGACCAATGCGAAGTCGGGCAGCCCGCGCTGCCAGAACCAGGGTCCGCGCCTCGCCAAAAGAGCCTTTTCCTCCGGATGCCGTTCCTCGAACAGCGTCCAGAAACCGCGCTGGCGGAATTCAGAGGCGCGGCGGGCGCCGAAGTCGAATTCGCTCATGGTTCGAACCGTATCTCCGGCAACCGCATGGGGCGCCGGGCCGGTTAGTCTTACACCATGCCGAGCGCGGCCTTGTACAGGTCGAGGATGGTTTCCTCCTCCTGCCGCTCTGCCTGGTCCTTCTTGCGCAGCCGGATGATCGTACGCATCGCCTTGGTGTCGAAGCCGGTCCCCTTGGCTTCGGCGAACACTTCCTTGATGTCGTCGGAGATGGTCTTCTTCTCTTCCTCGAGCCGCTCGATGCGCTCGATGAAGGCACGCAGCTGGCCGGCGGCAACAGTCTGGCTGGTCTCGGTGATATCGTCGGCCATGTTTTCTCCACATCGTTTCTGCGCCGCGACTCGGGGGACTACGGCGGCAAATTTGAGCCGGTTCGATGCCCGACCAGCGGCGGCGGGTCAAGCTGTTATCGAACAAGCCACAGGGGCATGATCCCGAAAAGTGAGTACCGGTTTTCCCTGGAGTTCATGCCCCAACACAGAGATGGAGCCCAAACTCGATTCCATCGGGATGGAACACGCTCCAGGCTGCCGACAGACGCCGACAGCCTGCCCGTTCTTTGCCAGCTCTCAATTGAAGGCGATCAGCAGATCCTTGGCATCGATCTGGTCTCCGGCCTTGACCAGCACCTCGGCGACCGTGCCGTCGCGCTCTGCATGCAGCGCCGTCTCCATCTTCATCGCCTCGATGGAAAGCAGCACGTCACCGGCCTTCACGGCCTGGCCAGCGGCAACCGAAAGCGCCGAGACGACGCCCGGCATCGGCGCGCCGACATGCGCCTCGTTGCCCGGCTCGGCCTTGCGGCGGGCCTTGGCGGCGGACGCGCCATGCGCCCTGTCGGGCACCTTGACGCGGCGCGGCTGGCCGTTGAGCTCGAAGAACACGGTGACCATGCCCTTGTCGTCGACATCGCCGATGGCCAGACAGCGCACCACCAGCGTCTTGCCCTTCTCGATGTCGACGAAGATCTCGTCCTCGGGCTTCATCCCGTAGAAATAGGTCGGCGTCGGCAGGACGCTGACCGGCCCATAGGTCTCCTGCGCGCCGGCGAAGTCGGAAAACACCTTCGGATACATCAGCCAGGAGGCGAATTCGAACTCCGAGAGCTTGCGCTCGAGCTTCTCCTCGATCTCCTTGCGGCTGGCCTTGAGGTCGGCCGGCTTGAGCAGCGAGCCAGGCCGCACCGTGATCGGCTTGTCGCCCTTCAGCGCCTTCTTCTGCAGCGCTGCCGGCCAACCGCCGGGCGACTGGCCGAGATCGCCGCGCAGCATCGAGACGACAGAATCCGGAAAGGCGATATCCCTGGCCGGATTTTCGACATCGGCGACAGTCAGGTCCTGGCTGACCATCATCAATGCCATGTCGCCGACGACCTTGGACGACGGCGTCACCTTGACGATGTCGCCGAACATCAGGTTGACGTCGTGGTAGGTCTGCGCCACCTCGTGCCAGCGTGTCTCGAGCCCGAGCGAGCGCGCCTGTTCCTTGAGATTGGTGAACTGGCCGCCCGGCATTTCATGCAGGTAGACTTCCGAGGCCGGTCCCTTGAGGTCGCTTTCGAAGGCGGCGTACTGGTTGCGCACCGCTTCCCAGTAGAACGAGATCTTGCGGATCCATTGCGGGTCGAGGCCGGGGTCGCGCTCGGTGCCTTTCAGCGCCTCGACGATCGAGCCAAGGCAAGGCTGCGATGTGTTCCCGGAGAAGGCATCCATCGCCGCGTCGATGGCGTCGACGCCGCTCTCCACCGCAGCCAGCACCGTCGCTGCGGAGAGGCCCGACGTGTCGTGGGTGTGGAAATGGATCGGCAGGTCGGTCGCCTCGCGTAGCGCCTTGAAAAGCACGCGTGCGGCGGAAGGCTTCAACAGGCCGGCCATGTCCTTGACGGCGATGATGTGGGCGCCGGCAGCCTGCAATTCGCCGGCCAGGCCGACATAGTATTTGAGATCGTATTTGGCTCGCGCCGGGTCGAGTATGTCGCCGGTGTAACACATCGCCGCTTCGATCAGCTTGCCTTCGGCGCCGACCGCGTCCATGGCGACGCGCATGTTCTCGACCCAGTTCAGGCAGTCGAACACCCGGAACAGGTCGATGCCGCCGCTGGCCGCCTGCTTGACGAAATGCTGCACGACATTGTCGGGATAATTGGTGTAGCCGACACCATTGGCGCCGCGCAGCAGCATCTGCAGCAACAGATTGGGCGCTGCCTCGCGCACCAGCGACAGCCGCTCCCATGGATCCTCGGTGAGGAAGCGCATGGCGACGTCGAAAGTGGCGCCGCCCCAGCATTCGAGCGACAGAAGCTGCGGCAGGGCGCGCGCATAGGTGCCGGCGATGCCGGCAATGTCATGCGTGCGCACACGCGTGGCCAGCAGCGACTGATGGCCGTCGCGCATCGTCGTGTCGGTAACCAGCACCTCCTTTTGCGCGCGCATCCAGGCGGCGAATTTCTCCGGCCCGAGCACGTCCAGCTTCTGCTTGCTGCCGCCCGGCACATTGCCGTTGAGGTAAGGCACGATGGGTGCGGCCGCGTCGGCCTTCGGCTGCGGCCGGCCGCGCGCCTCGGGATGGCCGTTGACCGACACGTCGGCCAGATAGTTGATGAGCTTGGTGGCGCGGTCCTGGCGCTTCACCTGCTGGAACAGTTCCGGCGTCGTGTCGATGAACTTGGTCGTGTAGGAATTATCGGCGAAGCTCGGGTGGTTGATGATCGCTTCGAGGAAGGTGAGGTTGGTGGCGACGCCGCGGATGCGGAACTCGCGCAAGGCCCGGTTCATGCGGGCGATGGTCTCGGCCGGCGTCGGCGCCCAGGCCGTCACCTTCTCCAGCAGAGGATCGTAGAAGCGGGTGATGACCGCGCCTGAATAGGCGGTGCCGCCGTCGAGGCGGATGCCGAAGCCGGTGGCGCCACGATAGGCGGTGATGCGGCCGTAGTCGGGAATGAAATTGTGCTCGGGGTCTTCGGTGGTGATGCGGCACTGCAAGGCATGGCCGTTCAACCGGATGTCCTTCTGCGCCGGCACGCCCGATTCCGGCGTGCCTATGGCGAAGCCGTCGAGGATATGGATCTGCGCCTTGACGATGTCGATGCCGGTCACCTGCTCGGTGACGGTGTGCTCGACCTGGATGCGCGGATTGACCTCGATGAAATAGAACTTGGCGGTATCGGCATCCTGCAGGAACTCGACCGTGCCGGCACCGATATAGCTGGTCTCGCGCGCGATCTTCAGCGCGTAGCCGCAAAGCTCCTCGCGTTGCGACATTTCGAGATAGGGCGCCGGCGCCCGCTCGACGACCTTCTGGTTGCGGCGCTGGATCGAGCAGTCGCGCTCGAACAGGTGCACGGCATTGCCATGCGTGTCGCCCAGCACCTGCACCTCGACATGGCGGGCGCGTTCGATCAGCTTTTCGAGATAGACCTCGTCCTTGCCGAAGGCGGCTTTCGCCTCGCGCTTACCTTCCATAACCTCGCGGGCAAGATCGGCCTCGGAGCGGATGGCGCGCATGCCGCGCCCGCCGCCGCCCCACGATGCTTTCAGCATGACCGGATAGCCAATCTCCTTGGCCAGTGTCTTGACCGCCTCAATGTCGTCCGGCAACGGATCGGTGGCGGGGATCACCGGCACGCCGACCTCGATCGCCAGATTGCGCGCGGCAACCTTGTTGCCGAGCCGGCGCATCGTGTCCGGCTTCGGGCCGATGAAGGTGATGCCGGCGACCGCGCAGGCTTCGGCGAATTCGGGACTTTCCGACAAAAGCCCGTAGCCGGGATGGATGGCATCGGCGCCTGAAAGCCTGGCGACGCGGATCACCTCCTCGATCGACAGGTAGCTTTCGATCGGTCCCATGTCGCGGGTCAGGTGCGGTCCGCGCCCGACCTGGTAGCTCTCGTCGGCCTTGAAGCGATGCAGCGAGTACTTGTCCTCCTCGGCCCAGATCGCCACGGTTTTGAGACCAAGTTCGTTGGCCGCGCGAAAGACGCGAATGGCGATTTCGGATCGGTTGGCGACGAGGATCTTCGTAATGGCCAAGGACGAACTCCGGACAGTGTCGGGGACGAAACTGGCGTCATGATTAGCGCGAAAATGCTGCAGTGCAAACAAAATTGACGCTGAATTAAATCGATTGAAACGGAATCTTTGCGCCAAAGTCGGTCGCATTCGGTCGAACGCGCAAGAAAGCCCCGGCGCGGCCATTCAAGGCCTGATCTTTTTCCGGCTAAAGGCCGGCTTTATCGGCTTGCCGGATCATCCGGAAGGGAGCGGGGCTCAAACGAAAAATGCCCGGCGCAAAGCGCCGGGCATTCTGTAGAGATCAAGGCCGACAGGCTTACATCTTCTGGATGTAGGTGTACTTGCCGTCGTCGCCCTTCTTCCATTCGTACATGACGTAGCCGGGCAGCGTCGGGTCGCCCTTGGCGTCATAGGACAGGTCGCCGAGCACGGTCTTGAACGGGCCATTCGCATGCAGCGCCTTGGCAACTTCCTGCGGGTCGTTCGACTTGGCGGCTGCTGCTGCTTCCGAAAGCGCCTGCACGGCAGCGTATGCGTAGAGCGTGTAGGCTTCCGGCTCGAAGCCCTGCGCACGGAACTTCTCGACGAGTTCCTTGTTCGCGGGGATCAGGCGCGGATCCGGGCCGAACGTGTTGAGCGTGCCCGCAACCGCGTCGCCCGCGATCGAAGCCAACTCGTTCGACACGATGCCGTCACCGGAAACCAGCGTCGCCTTGAGGCCTTGGTCGGCCGCCTGGCGGATGATCAGGCCGGCTTCGGTGTGCAGGCCGCCCCAATAGATGATGGAGACGCCGGCTTCCTTCATCTTGGCGATCAGTGCCGAGAAGTCCTTGTCACCGACGTTGATGCCTTCATACATGACTTCCGTCACGCCCTTGGCGTTCATCGCCTTCTTGGTTTCGTCGGCAAGGCCCTGACCGTAGGTGGTCTTGTCGTGCACGACGGCGATCTTGGCGTCCTTGAAGTTCGCGGCGAGATAAGCGCCGGCGATGCTACCCTGCTGGTCATCGCGTCCGCAGGTGCGGAACACGTTCCACAGGCCCCGCTCGGTGAACTGCGGGTTGGTTGCAGCCGGAGTGATCTCGACGATGTTGTTTTCCGCATAGACTTCGGATGCCGGGATCGAGACGCCCGAGTTGAAGTGGCCGACCACGAACTTGACGCCGTCGCCGACGAACTTGTTGGCGACCGAGATGCCCTGCTTCGGATCGGAGACGTCGTCGCCAACCTCGAGCTTGATCTGCTCGCCATTGATGCCGCCCTTGGCATTGATGTCGGCGACAGCCGCTTCCGCACCCTTCTGAAGCTGTGCGCCGAAGGCTGCGTTCGGACCGGTGATCGGACCGGCAACGCCGATCAGTACATCAGCCCACGCGCTGCCGCCGAACGCGACGAGCGCGGTCAGGGCGACGGCGGACAAAAGTGATTTTTTCATTTAAACGCTCCCATTTACGGAGTGGGCGTGGATGAAGCTTTCATGCGATGCCCACCCTTATCGCAGAAAGCATAGTTTGCCGATTTTCAGGCACTTGTCACGCCGATTCATCCCCGAAGCGGCGTTAATGATGAACCTCAGCCTTTCGGCTTCCAGCTCAAGATTGAAGCTCTTTCGTAGAGCCAATTATACTGCGTCACCATCTGGTTTGTTCGTGTGTATTGATAGCCGACGAAGCCAAGGATCATCAGCACGATGGTGTCGACGATATAGTAGTGCAGCGAGAACATCGTGCCGCCGAACAGCGCGTGATGGATGAAGCGGATGCCGATGCCGAGGCCCAGCATATAGACGAACAGATGGATGAAGCTGCGCCATGTCTGGGCGCTGGCCTTGCCCGTCATCCAGGCCGCCCAGCCGCCGAGCAGGCAGGTGACGAAGAAGAACTGCCAGATCGACGGCTCCTCATAAAGAATGCCCTGCATGGTGAAGTCTCCCTAGCATGATCCCGAAAAGTTGCAGACTTTTCGGACAAAGATCATGCGACAAACAAACAACTTGGAGCGGAATATCGGATGCACACGTTCCGCTCCAAACTCAGTGGTGTCCGCCTTCGAGATAGGCAGCGCGCACTTCCGGATTGGCGAGCAGTTCCTTGCCGGTGCCGCTCATCGTCACATTGCCGTTGACCATGACGTAGCCGCGCGTGGCAAGCTTGAGAGCGCCGAAGGCGTTCTGCTCGACCAGGAACACGGTCAGCCCCTGGGTGCGGTTCAGTTCGCGGATTGCGTCGAAGATCTGCTTGACGATCAGCGGCGCCAGACCCAGCGACGGTTCGTCGAGCAACAACAACTTCGGCCGCGCCATCAGCGCACGTCCGATCGACAGCATCTGCTGCTCGCCGCCCGACAGCGTGCCGCCGCGCTGGGCGATGCGCTCCTTGAGCCGCGGGAACAGCGTGAACACCTTCTCGACGTCCTCGTCATAGTGCTTGAGGTTGTCGAGGCTGGCGCCCATTTGCAGGTTTTCCATCACCGTCATGCGCGGGAAGATGCGCCGGCCTTCGGGCGATTGGGCGATGCGCATGCGCGCGATCTCGTGCGTCGGCATCTGGGTGATGTCGGTGCCCGCAAAGGTGATGGTGCCGGCCCGCGCACGAGGCGCGCCGAAGATGGTCATCATCAGCGTCGACTTGCCTGCGCCGTTGGCGCCGATCAGCGCCACGATCTCACCTTGGTTGACGGTGACATCGACACCGTTCAGCGCTCGGATGTTGCCGTAGTAGGTCTGCACGCCCTTGATATCGAGCAGCGTTGTCCCGGCCATCACTTGCCCCCTCCGCGCTTGCCCGCCACAGGCTTGGCAGCCGCAGTCTTTCCAGAAGCCGCGCTTGCGGTCTTCCCAGAAGCCTCACTTGCCGTCTTTCCAGAAGAATGGCTGGTCGCCACCTTGCCCGCGTCGACGCGGCGCGAGAATTCCGTGTCCTTGCCCTGGCCGAGCAGCTTGGCCTGCTTGACCCATTCCTCACGCGCGATGCGACCATCGAAGGCAAGATAGGCTTCGGCGGCCTCGACGTCGGCCTTCTTCCAGGCGCCGATCTGGTCGAAGTGGAAGATGCCGTGCTCGTTGAGCTTCTTCTCGTTGACCGTGCCGATGCCCTTGATGCGGGTCAGATTGTCGGCCTTGCCGCCGCGCGGTGCCGCCAGCCGGTTGGAGATTTCCCCAACCTTGGCCGCAGGAGCCTTCGCCGTTGGAGCCTTGGCTGCCGGCTTTGCCGGTGCGGGCGCCGCGGTCGACTTCACTGCCGCCCCAGTTGCCGCCTTTGACGCTGATTTCGGAGCAGGCTTTGCCTTTGCCGCTGGAGCGGGCTTCGCCGCCGGTACAGCAGCCAGCGAGGCCCCCTTGTTTGCCGCTGCGATCGATCTTGCGTCGACCTGCGCCGCCTTGGAGGCGCCCTTCGACACGGTGACCCGCTCGCCCTCGCTATGGCCGACCGTGTCGGTAACCGGCCCGGCGAGATACGAGGACGATGTCCCCGGACCGTGCGCGGCATCAGGCCCCGTATCGAGCTGTTCGATGACGTCTTCGTCGCCGACTTCGGTGAGGACCGCCTCGACTTCCTCGTCGTCGACGCCGAGATAGGCGGCGATGACGCGCGGATCGGTACGCACCGATTGCGGATTTCCGTCCGAGATCTTGCGGCCATATTCCAGCACCACGACGTGGTCGGATATCTGCATGACCACCGACATGTCATGCTCGATCAAAAGGATCGAGGTGCCTGACGTGTTCTTGATGTCGATCAGCAGTTCGTTGAGCGACGCCGATTCCTTCGGATTGAGGCCGGCCGCCGGCTCGTCAAGGCACAGAAGCTCTGGACCAGTGCACATGGCGCGGGCGATCTCGAGACGCCGCTGCGCGCCGTAGGGCAGGTCACCGGCCGGATCGTCGGCACGGTCTACGAGATCGGCCTTCTCCAGCCAGTGCCTGGCAAGCTCGACTGATTCGGCCGAGGCCTTGCGATAGCCGCTGAAGCCGAACAGGCCAAGCACCGTATAGCCCGAGGCCTTCATCAGCTTGTTGTGCTGGGCAACCAAAAGGTTCTCCAGCAGCGTCATGCCCGAGAACAGGCGGATGTTCTGGAAGGTGCGCGCCACCTTGGCGCGCGCCGGGATCTCGTGGTTGGGCAGACGTTCGAGCAAATAGCTCGAGCCGTCGTTCCGGTTGAGCGTGATCATGCCCTCCGACGGCTTGTAGAAGCCGGTGATGCAGTTGAACACGGTTGTCTTGCCGGCACCGTTGGGTCCGATCAGCGCGGTGATCTCGCCACGCTTGGCGGTGAAGGACAGGTCGCCGATGGCGACCAGGCCGCCGAACTTCATCGACAGGTGCTCGACCTGCAGGATGGCTTCGTTCATGGGTGTGCTCGCATTCATCAGCCGTGGCCCTCCTTGGTGAAGGAACTGGAGACAGCCCTTCGCTCCTTGAGGAAGGCGGTCGGTTCGCGACTGCCGACGAAGCCGCGCGGCTTCCACAGCATGACGATGACCATGGCCATGCCGAACAGAAGCATGCGGTAGAGTTCGGGGGTGAAGTCCGGCCCGAATATCTGCTTGAGGAAGTCGAGTTCGCGCAGCGCCTCGGTGCCGCCGATCATCACCATTGCGGCAACCGCTATGCCGACCAGCGAGCCCATGCCGCCGAGCACGACGATGGCCAGGATGATGGCCGATTCCAGGAAGACGAAGGATTCCGGGCTGACGAAGCCTTGCCGCGCGGCGAAGAACGAGCCGGCGAAGCCGCCGAACATGGCCCCAGTGGCAAAGGCCGTAAGCTTGGTCGTCGTCGTGTTGATGCCCAGAGACCGGCAGGCGATCTCGTCCTCCCGCAGCGCTTCCCAGGCACGGCCGACCGGAAGGCGGCGCAGCCTGATGGTGACGAAGGCGGTGAGCAGGCACAGGCCCAGGATCAGATAATAAAGGAAGATCTTATAGTAGGCGCCTGACTGAGCGATGTGCAGCACCTTGGCTATGTAGTTCGAATCCGACACGTTGAACGACATCAGGCCGAAGAAGCTGACCTTGGGAATGCCGGAAATGCCGGCCGACCCGTTGGTGACCTCGCGCCAGTTGATCAGCACCAGGCGGATGATCTCGCCGAAGGCCAGCGTCACGATAGCCAGATAGTCGCCACGCAGGCGCAGCACCGGGAAGCCGAGCAGCACGCCCCAGAGGGCGGCCATGGCGCCAGCGGCTGGCAGCAGGATCCAGAACGACAGGCCGTATTCGGTGGCGAGCAGCGCATACGCATAGGCGCCAAGTGCATAAAAGGCGACGTAGCCGAGGTCGAGCAGGCCGGCGAGGCCAACAACGATGTTCAGGCCCCAGGCCAGCATCACATAGATCAGGATCTGGATGCCGAAATTGTCGACCCATTTCAGCGAGCCCTGCAGCCCTCCGACAATCGACCACGCGTTCAGCGACAAAACCGTGACCACGAGGATCGGGTACAGCACAAGCGCGGCAATGCCGAGCTTGGTGAAGTTGGCGTGGATGAAGGCCCTGAAATAGTAGATCACGCTGGCCAGCACATAGATGATCGCCAGGGCGCGCAGGAATTGCAGATAGCCGGCCGGTTCTGCTCCGACCCATCCGGCGAGCGAGTTGTTAAAAACGAACAGCAGCACCGCCGCGATGACGGCCGCGATGAACCACGGCACCTGGAAGAATCGAGACGCCACGCTGCCCGGCAACAGGCCGGTGGCAACGTCGGCGATCTTCTGGTTGGCCATGAAGGGCTGGCCATAGGCGACATAGAGGAAGCGTCCGACAGCCGTGGCGACCACCACGCCGGCAAGCAAACCCCAGCGCGTGGTGACGACCAGTTCATTGGAGATGTTCTGGCCGGTCTTCAGGCCAATGAACAGCACGAACAGGCCGAGCGAAATGGCGCCGGCATAGAAGCCTTCCTTAAGGCCGCGTTGGACAGGGCTGGCGACGACGTCGCTTTCCGGAGATACGGTAACCGCCATGATCTCAGACCTTTTCGACTTCTGGCCGGCCCAGAATGCCGGAAGGCAGGAAGATCAGCACGATCGCCAGGATCGAGAACGCGGCGACGTCCTTGTAGTCGATCGAGAAATACGCCGACCACATGCTTTCGATGAAGCCGATCATTAGCCCGCCGAGCACCGCGCCCGGCAGCGAACCGATGCCGCCCAGCACCGCCGCCGTGAACGCTTTGACACCCGGCGTGAAGCCGTCCGAGAAGGCAATGACGCCGTAATACATCAGGAACAAGGTGCCAGCGACTGCGGCGAGCGCCGCACCCATGATGAAGGTGATCGAGATCGTGCGGTCGACGTCGATGCCGAGCAGTGCGGCCATCTTGCGGTCCTGCTCGCACGCTCTTTGCGCTCGACCCAGTGATGTCCTGTTGACCAGGTACCAGAACAGCGCCAGGAGCGCCGCCGTGACGAGCACGATGATGATCTGCTTCAGCGACACGCTGATGCCGTTGATGTTATAGACCTGGCTGACCATCGGCGGGATTGGCTTGTTGCGCGGCCCTTGCGTCACCTGGACGAAGTTCGACAGCGCGATCGACATGCCGATCGCGGTGATCAGCGGCGCCAGCCGGAACGAACCGCGCAGCGGCCGGTAGGCCACCTTCTCGATCGTCCAGTTGTAGAGGCTGGTGAGCAGCATCGCCACGATCATCATGACCAGCAGCGCGATGACGACGGGCACCGAATAGAACAGTGCACCGAGGACGAGGAAGACGATCAGCGCCGTGAAGGCGCCCACCATGAAGATGTCGCCATGGGCGAAGTTGATCATGCCGATGATGCCGTAGACCATCGTGTAGCCGATCGCGATCAGCCCATAGATCGATCCCAGCGTCAGCCCGTTGATAAGCTGCTGGACAAAGTACTGCATGTGTACGTGGCTCCCCTGGAATGTCGCCCATGCAGACGCATTCCTTTTCGTATTTCCCCTAGTCGTAAAGTTTCGAGCCCGGATTGCAACGTCATTTTTCAACCGTCATGCGTGTTTTGCCGGCACGCCGTTCGATTGCCCGTTTTTCCCATCCGGCCCCTTGGACTATCGCGGACCCTACCATTGGCATAACGCAATGTCTTTGACGATTCGACCGCATCATGCGCCCCATTTCGAAGAAATCACCGTCAAAACTAGGTGATGAGAGGAATCGTTGCGTTCCTGACACGATCCGTTTTTCGTTCCGTTGCTTTCCCCTGGGTCAGGATTCCCCTTAGCTGACCACAAAACTATGCGCGAACCGGATCGTGGTCGTCGATGAAGCTGGTGTTGATCCGGCCGTCGGCGACCGGCCGCCGATCGATGCAACGATGGGCGCCTCGGGACTCAGTAGGCGGATCCGCCATTCTCGCTCAGGACATGCCGTTCGGTGCCATCAAGCGGAGGATTGAAGACGCTGACCAGGATCATGTCGCCGGCGGCGTCGGCACGCAGATAATGATCGTCATGTTCGTCGAGCACATAGATCGTGCCTGGCTCGATACGATGCACTCCACCGGACATGTCTTCGACCTCGCCGGCGCCGGCGATGCAGTAGCAGGCCTCGAAGTGCCGTCGATAGTGGAGGCGCGATTCGCTGCCTGCACGCACAACGGTATGGCAGACGGTGAACCCCATGCCGTCCTTTTGTGTCAGCAGTCGGTGGCTGGTGCCATTGCCCCAATCCACGAAGAAGTCAGATTTTTCTACATCAGCCAGTTGTCTGGTGAACATGATCGTTTTCCCTGCATATCGTCAAAAGCTCGGAACCTTCGGTGCATCTGAGCTTGCTCCGGAGTCCGATTGCAGAAATGCCGCAAGACATGCGCGCCTTCAAATGATTGCTTCTCACCCGATATGTTAGTAAATTTTACATATGGACTACATCCCGCTGAACGCCGTCCGTGCTTTCGAGGCCGCTGCGCGCCATCTCAGTTTCTCGGCTGCCGCAGAGGAGCTGCACGTCACTCACCCGGCCATCAGTCACCAGATAAGGCGGCTGGAGGAGTGGTTGGGCGTGCCGCTCTTCCATCGCGATGCGCGCAAGGTACGGCTGACGGATGCCGGAGTTATCCTCCAGACCTCGGCGAGCGGGGCACTTGCCGAACTCGGCGCCACATGCCGGCGTATCAGGCGCAATGCGGCCGTCGCGACCGTATCGGTAGGCTGCATACCTTCCATTGCCAGCCGTTGGCTCGTGCCCCGCCTGCCGGACTTCACCGCCAGCCATCCCGATATCGGCATGCGGGTGGCCTATGCCCGGGCAGAGGAAAGGCTCGGCGATGGTGAGAACGACGTGCTGATCACGCTTGGGGCTGATTCCACTCCTGGCGTCACCAGCCTCAAGCTGTTTTCACGCCTGAACCGACCGGTGTGCAGCCCCTACTATTTCGCCGGCAAGGACCATCTGCGAACGGCCGCGGGAATAGCGGGCGCGGACCTGCTGCATGACGAGACCCGTCACGGCTGGCGCGAGTGGTTCTCCGAGGCCGGACTGCCCAATGTCGACGTCGGCAACGGACCCGTTTTCGCCGACTTCAACATTCTGGCAACCGCGGTCATCGCCGGCCACGGCGTGGCGCTTTGTCCCGTCGACGTTTTTCGGGACGAACTGAAGCGGGGCGATCTGATTGTTCTGTCACAGATCGCAACCAACCGCGACAAGGGCTACTTCCTGACGATGTCGGTGGATGCCTCGCCCGCCGCGTTTACCTTCGCCGATTGGTTTCGCCGGGAGGTCTCGGTCGATGCCGACGCGCATCGGCTTTAGGTCCTGCAGTTCGTTCGCCTAAACCCGCGCCCCCTTTGGGCGACATGCAAAGCCTGTCGATATCACTTGACGACGAAGCCATGCGCGAACGGATCGCGGTCGTCGATGAAGATGGTGTTCAACCCAGTCATCCGTGCCCAACCGCCGATCGAGGGAATAATGGCCGGCTTGCCCGCCACGGTGACATCCTTTTCGACCCTGCCCTTGAAAAGCGAACCGATGATCGATTCATGGACGAAGCTGTCGCCGGCCTTGAGTTTGCCCTTGGCATGAAGCTGCGCCATGCGCGCCGAAGTGCCGGTGCCGCACGGTGAGCGGTCGATCGCCTTGTCGCCATAGAAGACGGCATTGCGGGCGTCCGCGCCCTCCACGGTCGGCTTGCCGGTCCACAGCATGTGCGACAGCCGGTTGATGCCCGGGTTTTCCGGATGCACGAAGGAATATTTTTCGTTGAGCCGCTGCCGCACCACCGGGCTCCAGGCGATGAAGTCGCCCGCCGAATAGTCTGCCATGTCGCGATAGTTCTTCTGTGGCTCGACGATGGCGTAGAAATTGCCGCCATAGGCGACATCGACGGTGATTTCGCCGAGCTGCGGACACTCGACTGTCAGGCCCTCGGCATGGAGGAAGGACGGCACGTTGGTGATGCGCACCTCCTCGACATAGTCGCCGACCTGTTTGTACTCGGCGATGACCAGGCCGGCCGGTGTGTCGAGCCTCAGCACGCCAGGCGTCTTCGGCTTGATCAGCCCGTGCTCGATCGCCATCGTCACCGTGCCGATGGTGCCATGGCCGCACATCGGCAGGCAGCCCGAGGTTTCGATGAACAGGATGGCGATATCGCAATCCTGGCGCGTCGGCGGATAGAGGATCGAGCCGGACATCACGTCATGTCCGCGCGGTTCGAACATCAGCCCGGTGCGGATCCAGTCATATTCGGCGAGAAAATGCGCGCGCCGCTCCATCATCGTCGACCCCTGCAGCAGCGGGCCGCCGCCGGCGACCAGCCGCACCGGATTGCCGCAGGTGTGGCCGTCTATGCAGAAGAAGGATTTCTTGGCCATGACGCTCCTCGAAAAATCAAAACCCGAAAAATCAAAATCGTTGTGGACTGAAGGGGGCCAGATCGATCGGCGGAGTCTGCCCCAGGACGAGATCGCGGATCAACCGTCCGGTGGCTGCCGCCTGGGTCAGGCCGAGATGGCCATGGCCGAAGGCATAGACCACCGGCCGGTTTCCCGACACGCGACCAATGACGGGCACCGAATCCGGCAGCGAGGGACGGAACCCCATCCATTCGCGCCCGCCGGCCGGATCGAGCCCCGGCAGGAAGTTCTGCGCTTTCTGCAGCAGCGCCTTCGATCGCGCATAGTTGGGCGGCCTCTCGATGCCGCCGAGTTCGACCGCGCCGCCGACGCGCAAGCCGGTTTCGAGCGGCGTGATGACGAAGCCATGGCCGGAGAAGATCAACTGCCGCTTCACGTCGAAGGCAGCCTTCGGCAGCGTCGTGTTGTAGCCGCGCTCGGTCTCCAGCGGAATGCGATCGCCGAATTGCCTCGCCAGCAGATGCGACCAGGCGCCGGCGGCAATGATGAGATGCCTGGCTTGCCTGGTCGTGCCGTCGGCCAGCGTCAATGTGGCGCCATCCTCATCCGCCCCGACGCGCTCGATCCGGGCCATTTCAAAGCGCGCGCCCCTGGTCTGCGCGTAGGCCCATACCGCCTTGCCGAGCAGTTTTGGATCGGCGATGGTCTTCCATCCCGGCACGAACGTGCCCTTGACGAAGCGCGGCGAGAGCCCAGGCTGCAGGGCTGCAAGTTCATCGCCCTCGACATGGCGAAAACCAATGTCGAACCGCTCCCGCGCGGCCCAGCCGGGCAGCGAGGCGCGGAACTCGGCCTCGCTCTCGTAGAGTTCGAGCGAGCCGTCCTCGCGAAGCATGCCGCGCGTGCCGGAGCGATCGAGCAAGCCCATCCATTCGGCTTCGGCAAGCTTCATCATGCCCGCCTGGGCGGCGAGGCTCGCTTCATATTTTGCCGGCGCGCCGGCACGCCAGAAGCGGAACAGCCAGGGCAGAAGCTTCGGCAGATAGGCGGGCGGGATGCTGAGCGGGCCGAGTGGGTCGGCCAGCCATTTCGGCAACTGCCGGATCATGCCCTTGTGCGCCATCGGCAGCACGTCGGAAAAGGCAAAAGCGGCGGCGTTGCCGGAACTCGTTTCCTCGCAAATGCCGGTGCGATCGAAGATCGTGACCTTGCGCCCCGCCTCGGCAAGACAGGCGGCGGCGCAGATGCCGATGATGCCGCCACCTATGATGGCGATGTCTTCCCCCTCTCCCCGTTCACGGGGAGAGGGTGCCCGAAGGGCGGATGAGGGGCGGCGCCCCTCTTCTGTCGACTTCGAACTTCCGTGCACGTAAACGCTGCCTCTCTTCTGGCTGCCGCCATCTTCTCCTCATGAAGGGAAGAAGAAAGCTTTAGAACTGCGGCAGTGTCGGCCGAACCGCCAGCGCGTCCTTGACGATCTTTTCGACTGCCTTGCGGCGTTCGCCCGACAGCGGCTGGCGCGGCATGCGCACGCGGTCATTGGTTTGGATGGCGAACACTTCGGCAAGCTTGATGTTCTGCACCAGATAGGTCGAGACGTCGAGATCGAGCAGCGGCCGGAACCAGCGGTAGATGGCGAGCGCCTCTTCGCGGCGGCCCAGCTTCATCAGCTGGTAGATGGCGACAGTCTCGCGCGGAAACGCGGTGACCAGCCCGGCGACCCAGCCGATGGCGCCGACCGACAGTGCCTCGAAAGCGAGATTGTCGACGCCGGTGAACAGGTCGTAGCGAGTGCCCAAGCGATTGATGATCTCGGTCGAGCGGCGGATGTCGTCGGAGGATTCCTTGATGGCGACGAAACGCTTGTCCGATGCCAGCTCCTCCATCTGGTCGACAGTGACGTCGACACGGTAAGCGAGCCGGTTGGAGTAGATCATGACCGGCAGGTCGCCAGCCTCCGCGACGGCGCGCAGCGCCGCGACCGTCTCTTCCGTATTGGTGTGATAGATCGGGCTCGGCACCACCATCAGGCCGTTGGCGCCTTCCTTGGCGGCGCGGCGCGCAATGCTGGCCGCCTCACGGGTGCCGGCCTCATTGACTGTCAGCAGCACCGGCTTCTTGCCGGCGACCTTCTGCGCGGTCTTCAGCACCTCGATCTTCTCGTCAGGCGACAGCATCGGCCCTTCGCCGAGCGATCCGCAGACGATGATGCCGTCGCAGCCGGCCTCCATCTGCAGGCCAAAGCAGCGCTCCATCTCGGCATGGTCGAGACGATCGTCGGCAGTGAATTTTGTAGTGACGGCGGGGAAAACTCCGGTCCACATGGTCATTTCTCCATCTGATATATCAGCCGTATATCTGCTAGAAAATCATCTGTCAATGCGGAATCTCTTATGATATATCCTGGATATATCAGGAGATCGCCTTTGATATCCATGGACTCAAGCACTGCATTCGAGCCGGCGGCGGCCAAGGCCTACCGTGTGCTCGAGCACCTGATCGTCACGCTCGAACTGGCACCGGCGAGCTTCGTCACCGAGGGCGCCTTGATCGAAAGGCTGGCGCTTGGCCGCACACCGGTGCGCGAGGCAATCCAGCGGCTGGCCTGGGAAGGGCTGCTCGACGTGCGGCCGCGCGCCGGCATCGCAATCGCTCCGCTGCATCCCGGCGACTGGCTGCGCGTGCTCGATGCACGCCGCGGCGTCGAGGTGGTGCTGGCCCGGTCGGCCGCCCGCTTCGTCACCCGCGAAGCCGCCGACATGTTTCACGAAGCAGCCCTGGCCATGCAGAAGGCGGTGATCTCGGGCAACGTGCTTGCCTTCATCCAGGCCGACAAGGCGCTTGACGAAGCGCTGGCGCTGGCCGCCGACAATCCTTTCGCCGCCCGCCTGGCGGCTCCCTTGCAAACCCACAGCCGCCGTTTCTGGTTCCGCTACAAGGCCGACACCGGGCTTGCTGAATCGGCTGAGCATCATGTCGCGCTGATCCGCTCGATCCTCGACGGCGACGAGGAAGCCGCGGCCAAGGATGCCAAGCGGCTGATAACCCTGCTGCGCGGCCACGCCGAGGTGGCCGCTACCCGCCGCTGATCGGGCGGTTCAGATCCCTTGCGCCGTTGCGGTGATGGAGACGGTATTCTCCCATCCGTCACCGGTCGCGAAGATGCAGCTTCGGCCCTGCACGTCGGTCACCAGCATGGTCCATGTCCCACTTGCCGAGACATAGATCTCGACAATGGCAGCTTGCCCGACCACACCGTAGCCGATCTGCTTCTGCTGGAAGGCCTGCGCCAATCCCGCGACAAGGTCCCTGTGGCCGCCGCAGATGAATTGCGCTTGTGCCGACAGCGTCGACAACGCCAGCGCGGCGCCGATCACGGCCATCCTGATCCATAGAAATGAAAATTTGTGTGCCATCTGGCACCTCCTTCGCCTTCACGTTCCGGCAAAGGGAGGCACATGGGCAGCCTCAATATGCCGGAGCGTTCCAGGCCGGGTCCGACGTCTTCATCACGTCACTCCTTCTGGTTTCCGGTCTGTCGTCAGGGAATTCTTATCGCATTCCCTGGATTCGATATGGTGAGGTCCCGATCCGAAAACAAGCAGCATCTCAACCCTGGCGGCGAGCCGTACGGCTTCGATCCGCGTCAGGTTTCCGCGGGGTCGCGAAGCGCCGCCCATTTCAGCAGGGCGTCGAGAGCCGGACATAGCGCCTGCCCCCAGTCGGTCAGGCGGTACTCGACTTTCGGCGGCACCTGATGATGCACGATGCGGCGCACGATCCCGTCGGCTTCCATCTGCCTCAGTTGTTGAATCAGCATCTTCTGCGAGATCGCCGGGATCGCCCGTTCGAGATCGGAAAAGCGCAGCACCTTGCCGCCGAACAGGTGAAACAGGATCACCAGCTTCCAGCGGCCTTCAAGGATGCGCAGCACATTTTCCACGCCGCTCGCCGCCGACACCGGCGTCAGCGCCTCAACCTTGCTTTCGGGTCCAGACTTCCTTTCTGACATAACCTTACTTTCGGGTAAGTACCTTACTTTTTCGTCGGTTCTTGCCATTTTTTCAGCATATCTCATTTTAGGAGCCGGACAAGGCCGCGGACCTTCGCGTCTACGGCAGGACCTGGAACCGGAGATGAAACCATGATCGCGAAACTTCCGCAGCCGCTGACAGACTATTTTGCCGCTAAGAACAGGCACGACATCGACGCGATGCTCGTGCCCTTCTCGTCGGACGCCACGGTCAAGGACGAAGGTGAAACCCATCGGGGTTCGGCCGCCATCCGCGACTGGATGGAAGCAACGACGAGAAAATACCGGGTGACCGTTGAGGTCGTCGACGCGACGGTCAATGGCGATGCATGGCGGATCGCCGGCATCGTGTCAGGCAATTTCCCCGGAAGCCCGGCGACGCTGCACTACAACTTCACACTGGCCGACGGCCGGATAACGCGGCTGGAGATCGGTGCATGACCATCCTGGGAAATTCCCGGTTCAACGATCAGGAATTTGCCAAGTTGCGGAGCTGGTGAGATTCCTTTTTCCGGACCAGTGCCATTCTGACCGTATGATCCAACGCAAAAAAGGGCGCGACCAAGCCGCGCCCTTTCCTGTGAAATAGCTGTCGGATTTCAGTTCATCGTCGGGATGACGAACTCGGCCCCGTCCTTGATGCCGGACGGCCAGCGCGAGGTGACCGTCTTGGTCTTGGTGTAGAAGCGGAACGCGTCCGGGCCATGCTGGTTGAGGTCGCCGAAGGAGGACGCCTTCCAGCCGCCGAAGGTGTAGTAGGCGATCGGCACCGGGATCGGCACGTTGACGCCGACCATGCCGACCTGGACCCGCGAGGCGAAGTCGCGCGCCGCATCACCGTCACGGGTGAAGATGGCGACGCCATTGCCCATCTCGTGGTCGTTGGCGAGCTTGATCGCGCTCTCATAGGTCGGCGCCCGCACCACCGAGAGCACCGGTCCAAAGATCTCTTCCTTGTAGATGCGCATGTCCGCGGTGACGTTGTCGAACAGGCAGCCGCCCATGTAGTAGCCATCCTCGTAGCCCTGCATCGAGAAGCCGCGGCCGTCGACGACCAGCTTGGCGCCTTCCTTGACGCCGGTATCGACGTAGCCCTTGACGCGCTCGAGCGCCTGCGCTGTCACCAGCGGGCCGAAATCGGCCGAAGAGTCGGTCGAAGGTCCGACCTTCAGGCTTTCGACACGCGGAACGAGCTTTTCCATCAGCCGGTTGGCGGTGTCGTTGCCGACCGGGACAGCCACCGAGATCGCCATGCAGCGCTCGCCGGCCGAGCCGTAGCCGGCGCCGATCAGCGCGTCGACGGTCTGGTCCATGTCGGCATCGGGCATGATGATCATGTGGTTCTTGGCGCCACCGAAGCACTGCACGCGCTTGCCCGCGGCGGTGCCGCGCGAATAGATGTAGTGGGCGATCGGCGTCGAGCCGACAAAGCCGATGGCCTTGATGTCGGGATCGTCGAGGATGGCATCGACCACATCCTTGTCGCCATTGACGACGTTGAGGATGCCCGCCGGCAGGCCGGCTTCGATGAACAGTTCGGCGATGCGCATCGGCACGCCCGGGTCGCGCTCCGACGGCTTCAGGATGAAGGCATTGCCGCAGGCGATGGCCGGCGCGATCTTCCACAGCGGGATCATCGCCGGGAAGTTGAACGGCGTGATGCCGGCGACGACGCCGAGCGGCTGGCGCATCGAATAGACGTCGATGCCGGGGCCGGCGCCGTCAGTGAATTCGCCCTTCATCATATGCGGTGCGCCGATGCAGACCTCGACCACTTCGAGGCCGCGCTGGATGTCGCCCTTGGCGTCGGCGATCGTCTTGCCATGCTCGCGCGCCAGGATATCGGCCAGTTCGTCATAGTCGCGGGCGACGAGTTCGAGGAACTTCATCAGCACGCGCACGCGGCGCTGCGGGTTGGTTGCCGCCCATTTTGGCTGTGCCGCCTTGGCATTCTCGACCGCCGCGCGCAGTTCAGCCTGCGAAGCCAGCGCCACCGTGCCACGCACGGAACCGTCCATCGGCTGCATGACATCTTGCTTGCGGCCGCTGGTCCCGGCGACATGCTTGCCGCCGATGAAATGACCGTAGTCGATCATGATTTCTCTCCCTGGGTTTGTGATGGCGCATTGTCCGCCTTTGCCCGGCGGATGGCAACGCGAGCCAGAACGCAACCGTTGTGCATGAAATAGACAACGAAGGCCGACTGTGCATTAATTGCCGCAAATATCCGGCACTTCGATCGTTCCAAGGATTGAAAGATTGCATTTCTTCCCACCCCCCTCTGTCCTACCGGACATCTCCCCCGCAAGGGGGGAGATCGGATGTTGCTTTCGTCTTCGGAAACCTTCGACGCCGCAAAGATGCCGCCGGCGGAGCTGCCACTCTCCCCCCTTGCGGGGGAGATGTCCGGCAGGACAGAGGGGGGTGGGCGGGAACGCGGCGTTCACGATTAGATCGGACCATCCCCATGAACTGGGATGACGTCCGCATCTTCCTGGCCGTGGCGCGGGCCGGCCAGATCCTTGGCGCAGCCAGGCGGCTGGAGCTCAACCATGCCACCGTCTCGCGCCGCATCGCCGCACTCGAGGATGCGCTGCGGACGAAGCTGTTTCGCCGGCTGACCACCGGCAGCGAACTGACGCCGGCCGGCGAGCGCTTTCTCGACATTGCCGAGCGCATGGAAGGCGACATGATCGCCGCGCGTTCGACCGTCGCCGGCGAGGGCGACGACGTCTCCGGCACGGTCCGCATCGGCGCGCCGGACGGGTTTGGCGTCGCTTTCCTGGCCAAGCGTCTTGGCGCACTGACGGGCCTGCACCGCGAACTGACGATCCAGCTTGTGCCGGTGCCGCGCTCCTTCTCCCTGTCGCGACGCGAGGCGGACATCGCCATCACCGTCGAGCGGCCGACGGAGGGGCGGCTGGTGGCGGGAAAGCTGGTCGACTATTCGCTCGGCCTGTTTGCCTCGCGCGCCTATGCCGAGGCGCATGGCTTGCCCAAGACAGCCGCCGAGCTTGATCAGCACACGCTCATAGGCTACGTGCCGGACCTGATCGTCAGCCCGTCGCTCGACTATGCGGCCGAGTTCAGCCCGGACTGGCGCACCAGCTTCGCCATCTCCTCGGCGCTCGGCCAGGCCGAAGCGGTGCGCTCGGGCGCCGGCATCGGCATCCTGCACACTTTCGTCGCCCGATCGATGCCGGAACTGGTGTCCGTCGACGTGGTCGCACCCATCCGCCGCGCCTATTGGCTGGTCTATCACGAATCGGTCCGGCCGCTGCGCCGCGTCCAGATCGTCGCCAGCTTCATCACCAAGGCGGTGGAGCAGGAGAGAAGCCTGTTCGTTTAGACACGCCGCCTTTTCCTTGCCACAAAACCGGCCAGTGTGGCATCAGGCGCGCAGTCGCCGCCACGGGCAGATCGCCAGGTGGGAAATCTTTCAGAAAGCTGGCGCGGATAGACATGCGAGCCGTTCTTGCCATCCTGCCGCTGGTCTCCCTTTCCGCATGCGCCAATCCATGGACCAAAGTGCCGGAGGCCGACCTGCCCAAGCCGATCCGCTACGCCATGGCCCGCCCTTCGCCTTTCGTCTTCGGCAATTATTGCGGCCCCGGCACCCGCACCGGCGATCTGTCGGCGCGGCCGGTCGACCGCCTCGACGCAGCCTGCCGGATCCATGATGCCTGCTACATCGCCCGCCACAATCATTGCGACTGCGATGGTGCCCTTGTCGCCTCGGCGAAAACGATACGCGACGATAAGACAGCACCCCGCAAGATGCGCGGCAAGGCGGAGCTGCTGATCGCCACTTTCGCCATCCCCGTCTGCAAGGTGTTCCCGCAGGGCTTCATGCCGCCGCGCGACCCGGCACAACTGAGCGTCCTGAAGGCCGGGGCGACCGGGTGAATCGCCACGCAGCCATTATCGTGGCCCTGTCCGGGCTGGCGTTCGTTGTCCTTGCCGGCTGTGTCGGCTCGCCCGGCCGCAATGCCTGTGACCTGCTGCAGGGCCAAGAGGCCTGCGCTCGCCCCGCGCTATCGGCCAGCACACCCGGGCCGCAGGTCGCCGCCGCTCAATTTTTTGGAGACGCCGGCACAAGCGACTATGAAAAGCGGTTCCTGGCACTGCTCGCCGACCACCAGCTCGGCGCCATGGACCGGGCCAACGGCGCCGGCCCTTTCGGCCACGACCGCCATGAGATCCGCAACAGCGATTTCCAGGCGACCTACCGGACGCTGCAGCACCTGGCCGGACCGGTTGCCGAAACGCATCTGCCGCCGGCCGGCGGTGGCAGCGGCGATGGCCATTTCGACGGACGCTGGCGGGTGTCGCGGCAGACGCTCTACATCGACGCGGCGGCACGGCCTTCGCCGCCCAAGACATTCGATTTTTCCGGCCTGCAGGCGCGCAGCGTCGAGATCGTGCTGCGCCAGGCGGGCAAGCAACCGGCCGAGATCGACGGCTCATGCGATGGCGCGTTGGCGCTGCGCGACGGTGCCGGTTCGCGAACCATTGCCGCGGGCATGGCATTCCGCTTTCGCCTGTCTGGCGAGGACGACACGGTCAGCCTGTTCCCAAGTGACAGCCTGAACCGCTGCACCGCAAGAATCCGCTCCAGCCTTGTCCCGGCCGGCGCGCCCCTCACCATCCGGCGCGAAGAGACCGCCGACCCGGCGCTCGCCGCTTTCGACAGCCGCTACGAGCGTTGCCCGACGCCTGACCCCAAGGGCCTCGACCCGCTCAGCCGCGCCTTCTACGCCAGCCGCTGGCTGTCGCAGACCTGCGCCTTGCCGATCGGAGAGCCGCGCCTGCTGCGCAAGTCGCGCGACGGCTTCAACGCCAAGGTCGAGGCGCTGATGGGAACGCCGCTGCCCGACAGCGCCATCGACAGGGGCGACCCGGAGCTGCCGCTCGACTTCTCGAAGGCGCCAAGGCTGAAGCTGATCTATCTGTCCTCGCTCGAATTCAAGGCGGATTTTTCCGGCCGCATCATCGAACGGCTGATCCGCCACCATGCCGCGCTCGGCACCAAGGTGCGCATCATGGTCACAGACGTGCTGGAGCGCGACAAGGACGACGCGCTGCTGCACCGGCTGGCGGCCGAGTTCCCCAATGTCGAGTTGCAGGAGTACCGCTGGCGGGCCGATCGGGGCGCACCGATCGACGAGCAGATCTCACAATTTCACAAGACCCACCACATCAAGATGCTGGCGACGCTGGCTGAGGATCCCGGGCGCTCGCGCGTCATCATCGGCGGCCGCAACATCCATGACGGCTTCCTGTTCCACCAGCCGATCGATCTGTCCCGCTATCCGGATCTGGAGCAATATGGCAGGACCGACGGCTTTTCGTTGAACTACTATTCGAACTGGAGCGACTTCGACATCGAGTTCACCGACCGGACCACGGTCGAGGCGCTCGCCGCGCATCTCTCGACAGTGTGGCTTCGCGACGCCGACACCAACATCGCGCGGCCTTTCTCCATTCCGGTTCGGTCCGACGGCCACCGCCCGTCAGGCACGGCGCGGCACTTCATCTCCGTGCCCTACGCGGATGGCCATGCGCTGGAGGATTATTTCGTCGAGCTGGTCGACGCCGCCCAGCACCATATCCAGATCGTCAATCCCTATCTCAACCTGACGCCGAAACTTAACCACGCGTTCGACCGGGCGCTCGCCCGCGGCGTCAAGATCGACATTGTCGGCCGTATCGATCTCAAAGGCGACATTGGCGGCAGGTTCCTCACCGCGCTCAACAAGCTGTTCGTCGAGAAGTATGGCGACCGCATCGACATTCGCGAGTTCAAGGCGCCCGATGTCGTGCTGCATTCCAAGATCATGATGATCGATGAAAGGTTGGTCGCCATCTCCTCGGTCAATCTCAACAACCGCAGCTTCTTCCATGATTCGGAGAACGGCATGATGGTGCTGGACCCCGCCTTCTACACCAGGATGAAGGCGATCTATGACGACTATCTCGCCCACTCCAACCCGGTTCCCACCAACGTCACGATCCCGTGGGCCTATCGGCTGCTGTTCGACGAAGACTGGGTCAGGCAGGCGTTTTGACGAATTTGGGCGACGTCGCGGCGCCCTATCGCAGATAGCGTTCCTGTGCGAGATCTCGGACATCGATGTCCGGCACCCGGCTGGAGATGATATCGGACAGCACCTTGGCCGAGCCGCACGCCATGGTCCAGCCGAGCGTGCCGTGGCCGGTGTTGAGATAGAGGTTGGAAAGCTCGGTGCGGCCGATCAGCGGCGGACCATCCGGCGTCATCGGCCGCAGCCCACACCAGAACGTCGCGTCCCGCATCGCGCCGGCGCCCGGAAAGAGATCGCCGACCGAGTGTTCGAGCGTGCGCCGTCGTGATTCGTGCAGCCTGAGGTCGAAGCCGGAAATCTCGGCCGTGCCGCCGACCCGGATGCGATTCCCCAGCCGGGTGATCGCCACCTTGTAGGTCTCGTCCATCACCGTCGACACCGGCGCCACGGCGGCATCCTGGATCGGCACGGTGATCGAATAGCCCTTGACCGGATAGACCGGGATCGGCCGCTTCACCCGACGCATGAAATCCGCCGAATAGCTGCCCATGGCCATGACATAGGCGTCGGCGGTCAGCCAGCCCTTGCTGGTGCTGAGATTGGCGATGCGGTTGCGGCTGCGGATAACGCGCCAAACCGTCAGACCATATTCGAATTTGACCCCGCGAGCCACGCACAGCTCGGCCAGCCGGTCGGTGAACATCTTGCAGTCGCCGGTCTCGTCGCGCGGCAGCCTGAGGCCGCCGACGAACTTTTCGCGCACTCCGGCCAGGCCTGGCTCCGCCGCGGTGCAGCCGTCCTGGTCGAGGATCTCATAGGGCACGCCATACTTCTTCAGCACCTCGACATCGCCACCGGTGCCGTCGAGCTGCTTCTGCGTGCGAAATAACTGCAGCGTGCCCTGGGCACGCTCGTCATAGGCGATGCCGGTCGCCTCGCGCAGCGCCTTCAGCGTGTCGCGGCTGTATTCGGCCAGCGGCACCATGCGCGCCTTGTTGATCGCATAGCGCTCGGCCGTGCAATTGCGCAGCATCTTGAGCAGCCATGTCCACATATGCGGGTCGAAGGCCGGCCGCACGACCAGCGGGCCATGCTTCATCAGCAGCCACTTGATCGCCTTCAGCGGGATACCGGGCCCGGCCCAGGGCGAGGCATAGCCGGGCGAAATCTCGCCGGCATTGGCGAAGCTGGTTTCCAGCGCCGGGCCTTTCTGGCGATCGACCACCGTCACCTCGTGGCCGGCCTCGGCGAGATAGTACGCCGTGGTCACCCCGATGACGCCACCGCCCAGCACCATGATTTTCATCGTTCACTCCTTGCCGTGCCGCGTCCTTCCGGACGACCATAGACGCGGCCGCATTTTCCGATTTGCGCATGATCCTTTCCGAAAATCGATTCCGATTTTCGAGACCATGCACTGTTGCCCGTTCACGCCGCCGAGGGACCGGGGTCGTCGTCCTCTGTCTGCCGCATTCCAGCCGTCTCGCCAAGAGGCCGCCTGTCGGCCGCGGCGCTGTAGACCAGGGTGAGCCCATATGGTCGCCTCACCTCGGCCGGGGATTTCTCCTTGACTGCGCGTCGCGCAGCCTCGGGCTGGTAGAGCACCGCCTTGATCAGGATCGACTCGTTCCTGCCGTCGGCCTGTTCGATCATGGCCGTCTGGCCTTGGGCCATGCCAAGCATGCAAAGCCCGCGCCTCGTGGCGATCGACAGACTGGAGCCGACCGGTCCGCGCACTTCGTTTTGCACCAGGGTCCGCGTCTCGGCAGGGCCGACGTCGATGCAAAACACCACTCTGCTGTTCAGCGTCACGATATCGGGTTCGACCACATCGATCGAGACGAGATCGGCGTTTGCAAGCTTGTGTTCAAGCATATCCACCATCGGGTCCGCGAATGCCCGTCGACGCTCCAGCATGACTTCGAGGACGGCAAAGTCCTTGGTCGTCAAGCAACAGTTCGTGCCTGCCATCATCATCTCCACGATCAGGACCGCTGCGGGCCGGAGGCGGGCGTTTCGACGGCTTCGACGGTCACCGACAGTTCCCTGCCGCCACGGCTGCTCCAGCACACCGCCTGCCCGACGGTTGCGCCGATGAGCGCCGTCCCCATCGGCGTCAGCACCGAGATCCTGTTTTCAGTGATATCGGCATCGCCGGGGTAGACCAGCGTGATGCGCTGGGTGTCCCCGTTTTCGCCACGGATTGTCACTGTCGAGCCCATTTGCACCACGCCGGCAGGCATCGCCGCCGCTTCCGTGACGACGGCCCGGTCCATTTCCGAAAGCAGCTCTTCGGCCGTCTCAGGCGTGCGGTCGAGCGACGCTCTCGCCAGGCCTGTCAGCCTGTCATGGTCGGCATCGCTGACTGTGAGCTGGTTCTGTGGGTGCAGTCCTGTTGCATGTTGCATGGCAAACCTCTTGGATTGGCGCATCGAATAGATGCGCGCTTGCCGCCGTACTGACGGCAGCCTGATGAAAAGCCGGCAGCCGCGAGGGCTGTCAGGCTTGATGGCGGTGTTGGATGTATGGATGCCCCGGTTCGGACGGACGCCAAGAAGGCGGCCGCGCCGGGGCTACGATCCCGCGATCGGGCAGACCCTGAACAAGGTTCTGATAAGGGCGAGGTTGCTCATGCACCGACCCTTGCCGACAGGCGCATGCTTGTCAAGCGCGGCCAAACCGCTCAGCCGTCGACGTAACGCCGATGAAAGCGGTGGCCGAGGCTGGTCAGGATTTCGTAGCCGATGGTGCCGGCATGGCCGGCCGCGTCGTCGACGCTTTGCGAGGGGCCGAGCAGTTCGACGAGATCGCCCTCGCCCAGCCTGCCGGGTGGCAAAGCGGAAATGTCGAGAATGATCGAATCCATCGACACCCGCCCAAGGAAGGGCAGCCGCACGCCCTCGAACCAGGCCGCGGACGCCGCGCGGCGATGCCAGCCATCGGCATAGCCGAGCGAAATCGTCGCGGCCGTGAGCGGAGCCGTGGTGCGGAAGGTGTGGCCATAGCCGACACCAACTCCGGCCTCCAGCATGCGTGTCTGCACCACCTTGGCCTGCAGCCGCACCACCGGCAGCATCGGGTTTGGTCGGGCCGGTGTCGGATTGATGCCATAGAGCGCGGCACCCGGCCGGGCGAGATCATAGTGAAAGCGCTGCCCAAGAAAGATGCCGGATGAATTGGTGAACGAGGCCGGCGCCTCGGGCAACAGTGCGCGCAGCCGCTCGAACGCCAGTCGCTGCCGCTCGTTGGCCGGATGTTCCGGCTCGTCGGCGCAGGCCAGATGGCTCATCACAAAACGGACATCGATGCCGTCGAAGGCACCGGGATCGGCGGCAACGCGCTCGACATCCCTGGGCGCCATGCCGAGCCGCGACATGCCGCTGTCGACCTGGATCGCCGCCGGCAGCTTTCGGCCGGCGCGGCCGGCCGCCGCACGCCAGGCCGCCAGTTGTTCCGGACTGTTGACAACGGCTGCAAGGTCTGCCGCCACGGCGTCCGGCTCGGCACCGGGCGGAATGCCGTTCAGCACAAAAATAGCGGAACCCGGCCCGAGCGAGCGGCGCAAGGCGATGCCTTCGCCCAGAAGCGCGACGAAGAAGATATCGCAACCTTCGCCGGCGAGTGCCGCCGCCACCCGGCTCGCGCCGAGGCCGTAGCCGTCGGCCTTGACCACGCCGGCACAGCGCACGCTGCCCAGGTGCGCTTTCAACCGCCGGTAGTTTTCACGGATCGCGCCAAAGTCGATGGTCAAGATGGCGCCCGCCACCGCTTCGCCTGTGGCAGCGATGTCCTCGGGCAGCGACCTCTTGGGGGCGTCGTTCATGGCGACCCTTCTCGTGGCGGATAGTGCATGTCGCCCAAAAGTGGTCCCGGTTTCGGGAGAACGACATGCATAAAACAACGGCCTGAAGCGCATCGCTTGAATCCGTTCAAACGCGACGCGCTTTAGACATCAATAGGACCGCCAGGCCGGCGCGGCAACTGCGGTCGTTTCGTGTCGAGGCTATTGCGCCAGATGCCGGAACGCCGCCACTACTTCCTCGTAGACATGGCGCTTGAACGGCACGATCAGGTCGGGCAGGTCCTGCATCGGTCGCCATGCCCATTTGTCGAATTCGGCGGTGTGTCCGCCCGGCGGCGGATTGATCTGGATCTCACCGACATCGCCGTGAAAGCGGAAGGCGAACCATTTCTGCGTCTGGCCGCGATACCTGCCCTTGAAGGCGATGCCGACGAGGTGGTCCGGCAAATCGTAATTGATCCAGTCCGGCGCCTCGGCGAGCAGCGAGACGCCACGCATGCCGGTCTCTTCATAGAGCTCGCGCTCGGCCGCCTGCAACGGCTCTTCGCCCTTGTCGATGCCGCCCTGTGGCATCTGCCAGAGCTGTGTCGTGCCGGCGAATTCGCTGTCTGGTTCGGCAATGCGATGCCCGACCCAGACCAGGCCGTCGGCGTTGAGGATCATCAGCCCGACACAGGGACGATAAGGCAGCGTTTCGCGATCAACAGTCTTCTTAGCCATCTTGCCCTCGTTCCGGCCGTTGCTGGAAATTCGATGCTTGGGAGGATCGCTAGCCTTTTTGCGGATCGATGGCCACCGCCGAAATCGGCACGATCTCTATGCCGCGCTTCTTGGCCTCGGTGACCCAGGTCGACACCGTGTCGACCGTCAGGTCGAAGGCCGAGCCGATGCCGACGGCAAAGCCTTTGGCGCGCGCGGTGGCTTCCAGCCCGTCGAGTTTCTTCAGGATGGCGCCGCGATCCTGCACGGCATCGATCGCCGTGTCGCCGGAAACAAAGGGCACGCCGTCCTTCAACGCCAGGTCCGGCGCCAGGCTGCGTGCCGACGAGCCATCGTCGATATAGGCCAGGCCCCGCTTGCCGAGTTCGGCCATGAACGGCTCCATCACCGTAGCGTCAGCGGAAAAGCGCGCGCCCATGTAGTTCATGACGCCGGTGTAGTTTGTCGTCCGCGACAGCGCCCAGTGCAGGTTCTTCAAATTCTCATCCGCGCTCGCCGCCACCGTCAGCGTGTTGCGGCCGGGGTTGATATTCGGATAGTCGAACGGTTCGAGCGGCACCTGCATGACGATCTCGTGGCCGCCCTGCCGAGCCGCCTGCATCCAGCGGCCGATGCTGTTGCCTTGCGGGGCGAAGGCCAGCGTCACCTCCGCCGGCAGCTTGGCGATGGCCGCCTGGGTGCCTGTCTGCGAAACCGCAAGCCCGCCGATGACGATCGCCACCCGTGCACCACGCGCGCCCGACCACGGCCGCGCATAGACGTCGAACGGGCGCCGGCCATCGGCTGCCCGGACGGGCAATGGCCCGGTCTCGCTGGCTTCGATCAGCGCCTTGTCGGGAATATGGGCGATCTTCAGGTTCTGGCCCATGGTTGACGGGTCGCGAATGACGATCCCCGCCTTGGGCGGGCCGTCGCCCTCCTCCGTCTGCACATGGATGATCTGCGGCCCGTCGGTTTTGGCGGGCGCTGCCGGCTTGGCTGCGGCCACCGGGGCCAATGCGGTCGGCGCGGCAGCAGGCTCGGCCGCCGCCGTCACTTTCGGCGTCGAAACGGCGACCTCTTGCGGCTTGCGGAACGGCTTTTCCCTGAGCGCGATCGCACCGGAGACGCCTACCACCGCCAGAACGACCACGGTTGCCGCGATCGCGCCGGCGCTGACCTTGCCGGCCGCGCGCGGCGATCGGACGGTCTGTCCAAGCGGGCGTTCGATGTCCTTGCCTATGTCAGCCAAGCTGCATCCCCGGGCGCATGCCCCGAAGACGAAATCGCTTCGAAAAGACATGCGCGAATTCATCAATCCTGGCGCACCGCTGGCGCCCGCAACCCAGGGCCTCGCCTTGCCCCGAATCAAACTGCCGGAACCTTTCGGTCCCGGCAGCATCGCATTGCTTCCATCAGGCGGCCAGACCCGTCGGCCGCTACCCTTATTGGTTGAGAACGGCCTTTTCCGGATTGGGCGGGAAAGCCGGATCGGTCTTCTGGCCGCGCAGCAGCTGCTCGGCATAGATGAGCTGCAGGTCGTCCTTCGGATCCGGAGGCACATAGGCTGCCGAGCCTGAACCGGTCGAGCTCTCGTCGGCGCCCTTGATATGGCCCTTGAGGTCGGATTCGCCGCGCGTCAGGTCCCTGCCCTGCAGTTCCGGCGGCAGCGGCTGGTCGACCTTGATGTCGGGCGTGATGCCCTTGCCCTGGATCGACTTGCCGGACGGCGTGTAATAGAGCGCCGTCGTCAGCCGCAGCGCACCATTTTCGCCAAGCGGAATGATGGTCTGCACCGAACCCTTGCCGAAGGACTGCGTGCCGACCACCGTGACGCGGCGCAGGTCCTGCAACGCGCCGGCGACGATTTCCGACGCACTGGCCGAGCCACCATTGACCAGCACGATCATCGGCTTGCCGTTGATGTCGTCGACCTGCTTGGGCTTGGCGTCGAACCGGGTGACGTCCTTCGGATCGCGACCGCGCGTCGAGACGATCTCGCCGCGGTTGAGGAACGCATCGGAGACGCTCACTGCCTGGTCGAGCAGGCCGCCCGGATTGAGGCGCAGGTCGAGCACATAGCCCTTGAGCTTGTCGTTCGGCACCTGCTTCTTGATGGTGTCGATGGCGTTCTCGAGGTCGTCATAGGTCTTTTCGGTGAACGAGGTGATCTTCATGTAGCCGATGTCGTTTTCGACCCGGAACTTGACCGCCTTGACCTTGATGATGTCGCGCACGACCGTCAGTTCGATCGGCTTGTCGGCGCCCTGACGCAGGATGGTGAGCTTGATCGGCGTGTTTACCAGACCGCGCATCTTCTCGACCGCGTCATTGAGGGTCAGGCCGCGAACCTCCTCGCCGTCGATCTTCGCGATATAGTCGCCGGCAAGCACGCCTGCCTTGGCGGCCGGCGTGTCGTCGATCGGCGTGATCACCTTGACCAGGTCGTTTTCCATGGTGACCTCGATGCCGAGGCCGCCGAACTCACCCTTGGTCTGCACGCGCATGTCCTGCGCCTGCTCGGCGTTCATGTAGGAGGAGTGCGGGTCAAGCGAGGCAAGCATGCCGTTGATGGCGTTCTCGACCAGCGACTTGTCGTCGGGCGGCGTCACATATTGCGCCCGCACCCGCTCGAAGATATCGCCGAAGATGGCCAGTTGCTTGTAGGTCTCCGACCCTGCAGCGTTCGCCGCCGAGCCGGGTGTGCCATAAACAAGGCTCATGGCGGACGCGCCCATCAGCGCACCGGCAAACAGAAGCGACAGTTTCCGCATCATTTCACGTCCTTCCAGAAAAACGGTCCGCCCACCATGGGGCCGGATCGACGGGTTTTCCATCCTTGCGGAACTCGACATAGAGTTCCGGTGTGGCATTTACATTCTTCGAAACCGAGGTGCTCGCCACCCGGGCCTCTCCCATCGCGCCGACCGGCTCTCCTGCGAGCACTGATTGGCCAGTCGCGACGCTGATTCTGCTCATCCCCGCCAAAACGACATGATAACCGTCGCCTGCGTTCAGGATCAAGAGTTGACCATACGAGCGAAACGGCCCCGCATAAAGCACATTCCCATCCGCCGGCGCGGTGACGATGGCTCCCGATTGTGTCGCAACCATGTCGCCAAGCATCACCGCCCCGTTACCGTCCTCGGCACCGAATCGCCGTTTGATGCGGCCGGTCACCGGCAATGCGATCTGCCCCTGCAGTGCCGAAAAGGGTGCCGCCGCGGCAAGTCGATTGCCTTCCGGTACAGGCAGGGACGCCAATTCCGCTGGGGTCTCCGCCGGCGCTGACGTCTTGTCGCCGTCCGCCGTCTTCTGCTGGGCGGCCTTGGCCGCATCGGCCGCCTTGCGGCTCTTGTCGGCTTCGAGCGAGGCGATCAAGTCCTTCAGGCTTCCGGCCTTGGCCGCCAGCGCTTCCGACCGCTGCTTTTCCGCGGCCATTTGCGTTTGCGTGTCGGCTTCGAGCTTCTGCTTGGCCTCCAGCAGCATGCCGAGCCGCTTCTTTTCCGCTGTCTGGTCGCCAACCGCCGCCGTCAACCGCGCCCGCTCGGCCTCGATCGAAGCCGTCACGCGCGACTGCTCCTTGAGATCGGCCAGCAGGCTATCGGTCTGCTGGCGCAGTTCCGGCACCACGGCGCCGAGCAGGATGGCGCTACGCACCGACGACAGCGCGTCCTCGGGCTTGACCAGGATCGCCGGCGGCGGGTTGAGCCCCATGCGCTGCAGGGCGCCCAGCACTTCGGCCAGCACGTCGCGCCGTGCCGCAAGCGATGTGCGGATCTTCTGTTCCTGGCCCTTCAGTCCTTCCAGCTTGGCGCCGATATCCTCGATGTCCTGGCCGAGCTTCTGCTCGGTCATGGCCGACTGGATCAAAGCGGCGGTAATCGAGGCATGGTCCTTCTTGATCGTCGCGATGTCGGCGGCGAGCTTGGCCAGGCGCTCGGACGACAGCGTGATCTCCTTCGAGACCTGTTCGTATTCGGCGCGGCTCTGGTCCGGATCGGGGGCAAGGTCGAGCGTGTTCTCAGCCCGCACCGCATGCAACGACAGCACGAGCACCGCCGCCGCGATGCCGCAGCGCGCGCGCCATGAGGCCGTCCCTGATGATTTCCCGTCTTCAGACATTGAAGCCCGACTCTATGCGTGGCTTCGTTAACGAACAATCAACCATGTTCGAAAGCCCCCCTAAACCATGTGCGAGAGCCCCAATTGGCGCAGTTTGATGGCGCATTGGGGCGGAAATCCGTATGGTCGCGCCAAACCACTCGGTTACGAACGATGATAGGGATGGCCGGAAAGGATGGTCGCCGCCCGATACAGCTGCTCCCCCAGCATCACGCGGACCAGTTGGTGCGGCCAGGTCAGCAATCCGAACGACATCACCAATTCTGCTTGATCGCGGAGCGGCTGATCGTGCCCGTCGGCGCCGCCGATGGCGATGACCAGCGCCTTGCGGCCGCCATCACGCAGCTGGCCGATGCGCCCCGCAAAGTCTTCGGAGGAAAAATTCTTGCCGCGTTCGTCGAGCAAGATCAGTGCGGTGCCGGGCTGCAACTGCCCCTGCAGCTTCTGGCCTTCGTCGCGCCGGCGCTCGTTGGCGGTCTGCGCGCGCCCCTCGGCGATTTCGGCCACGCCGGCAAATTCTAACCCCACCGCCGGGCCGCTTTTGGCAAAGCGCTCGAAATAGCGGTCGGCGAGCTGCTTCTCGGGGCCGGCTTTCATCCGGCCCACGGCATGAACTGATACCTTCATCCTCGCCCCTATAAGCCGCCAATGCATGCCGTGACATGCATCAAAACAAAGGCGGCTTAGTGGATTGTCTCTTCCTCGAGGTCCGGCGCCTGCCACATCTTTTCGAGATTGTAGAATTCGCGGACTTCGGGACGGAAGACATGGACGATGATGTCGCCTGAATCGATCAGGACCCAGTCGGCGCCTGCCAGCCCCTCGACGCGCGCCGTGCCGAGACCGGCATCCTTGAGCGCCTTGAGCAGGTGATCGGCGACAGCCGAGACATGACGGTGCGATCGGCCCGACGCGACGACCATGTAGTCGCCGAGGCTCGATTTCCCCTGAATGTCGATTGAGACGATATTTTCGGCCTTGGAGTCTTCCAGACTGGCAAGGACTGTCTTGATGGCGCGGGACACGGCGTCGTTTACGCTGATCCCGGCCGGCGAAGGCATGATATCGGCCTTCTTCCGCAGTGCTGTTCTCAGTGTATTTCCTTTCGCAGCAAGAACAACCAAATCACCCCCAAAAGCAGGTGACACCGCTTAAATAGGCAGAGTTCCGTTGCAGTTTCAAGACGGCGCCCTGTCGCGCACGAACGTATTGTCGGTCCCGCGGTTCCACCGCATGCCGAAAAAGATCGGAACCCATGGCGCCTGCGTGGGTTATCGGGTCGCCCACCAACCGGATTTTCCCCATGCCTATCGACCCGCAGAACACCCTTCTCACTGTCCAGGCCGGCCTTGCGCAACTCAGCACGCTGATCGTTTCCTACGCCTTCTCGGCCATCGGCGCCGTCATCCTCCTGGTTGTCGGCTATGTCGTTGCCGGCCTTGCCGAGCGTTCCATCTCCTCTGGTCTCGGCCACATCCACGGTTTCGACGCAACGTTGCGGCATTTCTTCTCCAAGATCGTCCGCTATGCCATCCTGATCCTCGTCACGATTATGGTGCTCGGCCAGTTCGGCGTGCAGACAGCATCGATCATTGCCGCCATCGGCGCCATCGGTCTTGCCATCGGCCTGGCGCTGCAAGGCACGCTGCAGAATATCGCGGCCGGCATCATGCTCCTGGCGCTGCGGCCGTTCCGTATCGGCGAATCCGTCGAGGTCGGTTCGATTGCCGGCTCGATCGAGGAGATTGGCCTCTTCGCGACGAGGCTCAGGACCGCCGACGGCGTCTACATCCTGGCGCCCAATTCGACGCTGTGGAACCAGCCGGTGCGCAACTACACGCGCAACGGCGTCCGCCGCGGCGACATCACGCTCTCGATCGGCTCCTGGAACGACATCGACCGCGCCCAGAAGACGCTGCTTGCCATCGCCACCACCGAGCGCCGGGTCAAGCGCGAGCCGGCGCCGATCGCTTTCGTCGCGACATTGGGTGAAAGCACGGTCTCCATCGCCTTGCGCTACTGGACATCGGCCGCGGATTTCTTTGCCACCCAGGCCGATCTCACCAAGCGCGCCAAGCAGGAATTCGACGCGGAAGGCATATCGATCCCGCTCCCGCCACCCGAAGCGCCGGCGCCGGAAGCCCGCCGGCAATAAAGCATGATCCCGAAGGCGGCTTTCGGTTTTCGGAAAAGATCATGCTCTAGCCAATCAGTTGCCCCGGTTCCGGGGCTGCTCGTCCGGTCCGAAGGCGAGTTCGACCGGCAACGGCGCCTGCGCTGTCATCGGCGCGAAACTGCCGGTTTCGGCTGCGGGAACAGCCCGCGTCGTCACAACGCGCAAAAGCACGAACAGGCAGAAGGCGCAGGCGATGACGATCGCCACATAGATGAAGGCCTGCGTCCCGAAGACGGCCGACAGCGCGGTCACGATGCCGGGCACGATGAAGCCCGAAAGCGACCAGGCAAACAACAGCGAGCTGGACAGCGCCACCAGGTCGTCCTTGCCGGCGCGGTCGGCGGCATGCGCACTGGCCAGCGAATAGATCGATTCCGAGGCACCATCCCAGACGATGTAGATCACCACCAGAGCCGCCAGCGCGCCGCCATCGAACCCGAGCGCGAGCAGGCCGGCGACCATGGCGAGCGCGGCCGCGGCGATCAGCACATAGCGGCGGTCGGTTCGGTCGGAAATCCAGCCGAGCGGGATCTGCAGGATCAGGGTGCCGACCGGCATTGCCGAAAGCAGCAGGGCGACGTCGGCCTGGCTGTAGCCCTTGGCGGTGGCATGGATCGGCGCGAAGCCGGCGATCGACATCGACAGGCCGCCGACGGCAAGCATGCCGGCGACGCCGACAGGCGAAATCCGCCAGGCCCGGCCGAGCGCCACCGAGGCCGCTTGCGGTGGCGGCGGCTGGGCAAGCCTGGTCAACCCCACGGGCAGGATCGACAGTGCCGTGAAGACGATGCCGATCAGCGGCGCGTCCGCGGTTCTGATGTCGACAAAAGCCAGCGTCGCATAGCCGACGCCGAGCCCGGCGACATAGGCAACGTAGAAGAACGCCATCACGCGGCCACGGATGGCATTGGCAACGGCATCGTTCAGCCAGCTTTGCGCGACGATGAACAGGCCGCATATGGCAAAGCCGTAGAGCGCGCGGGCGGCGATCCAGAGCAACGGATGCGGGCCGGCGCCGACAGCGGCATTGGCCAGCGCGATCAGCGCCGACAGCACCATGAAGGCGCGAGCATGGCCGACCCTTCGCACCAGCGGTCCGGTCAGGATACAGCCGGCGAGGCCGCCTGCCGAAAGTCCGGTGATGATCAGGCCGGCCCAGGTCGGATCGAAGCCCTCGGCGCCAAGCCGGACCGGGATATAGGCAAACATCAGCCCATTGCCGACGGCGATCAGCGCCATCGACGCGATCACGCTGGCAATCGCGATCAGCGGCGTGGGTTCATCGCCTTGCCCGGCTTCGGCGCGGTGTTTCCTGGGGATCGACATGCCTGCTCAGGATTGCCCATGAAACGGGCAAAGGAAGCGATAAAAGCGACATCGCCGGGTGAGCGGGCTCAACCCCTGGCCAGCTTGCGGATCGCGCTCGACGACAGCGACGAGCGCGGGCCGTGGATGAAGGTCCAGGCCGGCGCCTTCATGCGGGCGAGCCTTGGCGCATCCCCTTCGTCGACGCGGGCATAGTCGAAGGTCTTGGCGACGACCGACGACAGAAACGACAGCGTCGCGCCCGGACGGTCGATGACGGCGATCGGGAAGGTCATGACGATCTCGCGCCAGCGCTGCCAGCGATGGAAATCGCGCAAGCTATCGGCGCCCATGATCCAGACGAAGTCGACGCCAGGATTGCGCGCCTTGACCAGCGCCAGCGCGTCGGCGGTGAAGCGAACGTGATGCGCCGCCTCGAACGCGGTGACCTTGATCTTCGGGTTCTTGGCGATCTGGTCCGAGAGCTGCAGCCGCTCGCCGAGCGGCGCCAGTTCACGCGTGCTCTTCAGCGGATTGCCAGGCGTCACCATCCACCACAACTGGTCGAGCGCCAGGCGTCTGAGCGCGATTTCGGCGACAAGGGCATGGCCGGCGTGAGGCGGATTGAACGAGCCGCCGAACAGGCCGATAGCGAGCCCCTTTTCGGCATGCGGCATCTTGAGGTAGCGGGAAGAAATAATGGGCTGGGGCAATGACAGCATGGCGCTAGTCGCCCCCCTCTGCCCTGCCGGGCATCTCCCCCTCAAGGGGGGATCCTGCGAGGCCGGCAATTGGCGAAATCATACGTGACAGCCAATCTCTCCCCTTGAGGGGGAGATGCCCGGCAGGACAGAAGGGGGTGGCTGGGCGCAAGGGCCTCAGGCTCTAACGACGAAAAGCTTCAAGGCCTCACCTGTCCCGACCCGCGCACGCGGTATTTGAAGGAGGTCAGTTGCTCGACGCCGACCGGCCCGCGCGCATGCATCTTGCCGGTGGCAATGCCGATCTCGGCGCCCATGCCGAACTCGCCGCCATCGGCGAACTGCGTCGAGGCGTTGTGCAGCAGGATCGCGGAATCGATCTCGTTGAAGAACTTTTCCACCGCCTGCGGGTCCTCGGCGACGATCGCCTCGGTGTGATGCGAGGAGAAGGTCTCGATGTGGTCGATCGCACCTGCGACGCCATCGACCAGCTTCACCGCGATGATGGCATCGAGATACTCGGTCACCCAGTCGAGATCAGTGGCCGGCCTGGCGTCGGAAAATGCCTTCAGCACCTCGGCATCGGCATGGATTTCGCAGCCGGCGACGCGCAGGGCGTCGAGGATCGGCACCAGATGCGTGGCGGCGGCAGCGCGGTCGACCAGCAGCGTCTCGGCAGCACCGCAGACGCCGGTGCGCCGCATCTTGGCGTTGACGGCGATCCGCACCGCCATGTCGAGCTTTGCCGAGCGGTCGATGTAGAGATGGCAGATACCTTCGAGATGGGCGAACACCGGCACCCGCGCCTCGGTCTGCACTCGCCCGACAAGGCTTTTTCCCCCGCGCGGAATGATGACGTCGAGCGTGCCGTCGAGCCCTTTGAGCATCTCGCCGACAGCGGCGCGATCGGTGGTCGGCACCAGCTGGATGGCGTCTTGCGGCAGGCTGGCTGCCTTCAGCCCCTCGACCAGGCAGGCATGGATGGCCGCCGACGAATTGAGCGAATCCGAGCCGCCGCGCAGGATCACTGGATTGCCGGCCTTGAGGCAAAGCGCGCCGGCATCCGCCGTGACGTTGGGCCGGCTCTCATAGATGACGCCGACGACGCCGAGCGGCGTGCGCACGCGTTCGATATTGAGGCCGTTCGGCCTGTCCCACGCGGCGATGACGTCACCGACCGGGTCGCGCAGTTCGGCGATTTCCCTGATACCGTCGGCCATGGCGCGGATGCGCGCCGGATTGAGCTTCAGCCGGTCCATGAACGAAGCGGAAAGCCCGGACTCCTCGCCATTCGAGACATCGATGGCGTTGGCGTCGAGAATATCCTGCTCGCCGGCGACGATCGCCTCGGCCATGGCGACAAGTGCAGCGTTCTTGGCGGCGGTGGCGGCGATGGCCAGCGGTCGGGCGGCAGCGCGGGCGCGGCGGCCGATATCGGCCATCAGCGCCACCGTGTCGTCCCCGGATTTTTCATGCAGCTTCAGCATGGCTCATCCTCCGCTCGATACTTCGTCACCGGCTCGTAGTTCGTCACTGGCCCGTATTTGGTCGCCAGCCCGTACTTGGTCGCCAGCCCGTACTTGGTCGCCAGGATGGCTCACCACGAGGTCGTCGCGGTGGATCATCGCCGAACGCGCCTCGTAGCCGAGCACGGTTTCGATCTCGGCCGTCTTCAGCCCTGCGATCCTTACGGCATCGGCGGCATCGTAGGCAACCAGCCCGCGCGCGATCTCGCGGCCCTCGGGCGACAGGATCGCCACGGTGTCGCCGCGCGAGAAATTGCCGCTGACCAGCTTGACGCCGGCCGGCAGCAGCGACTTGCCCGACAGCAGCGCGCCGATGGCACCGGCATCGACCGTCAACCGGCCAGCCGGTTCGAGTTGGCCGGCGATCCAGGTCTTGTAGCCCTTGACCGGATTGCTGCTCGGCCGGAAGAAGGTGGCGCGCTCGCCGCGTTCGATCGCCATCAGCGGCGACAATCGCGTGCCCGACGTGATGATCATGGCGGTGCCGGCGGCGGTGGCGATCTTGCCGGCATCGAGCTTTGTCCGCATGCCGCCGCGCGACAATTCGGACGCCGCGGCGCCCGCCATCGCCTCGATGTCGGGCGTTATGCGATCGACCACCGGAATGAACTTTGCACCGGGGTCCCGCGCCGGCGGCGCGGTGTAGAGCCCGTCGATATCGGAAAGCAGCACCAAAAGGTCGGCGCCCATCATGGTGGCGACGCGCGCGGCCAGCCGGTCATTGTCGCCATAGCGGATTTCGGAGGTCGCCACCGTGTCGTTCTCGTTGATGACCGGCACCGCCTTCATCTTGAGCAGCGTCGAGATCGTCGCCCGCGCATTGAGGTAGCGGCGGCGCTCCTCGGTGTCGCCGAGCGTCAGCAGGATCTGCCCTGATTTCAGGCTTCCCTTGCCGAGCGCATCCGACCAGGCGCCGGCCAGCGCGATCTGTCCGACGGCGGCTGCGGCCTGGCTCTCCTCGAGCTTCAAGGCCCGCTTGCCCAGTCCAAGGATGGTGCGGCCAAGCGCGATGGCGCCGGAGGAGACGACAAGGATTTCGGCACCACCTTGCGCAAGCACGGCAATGTCGTCGGCCAGCGAGGCCAGCCAGTCGCGCTTCAAGCCCGTCGCGCGGTCGACGAGCAGCGCCGAGCCGATCTTCACGGTGATGCGCCGGTATCTCTTCAGCGACTGCATGGTCCTACTTTTCCCAGCGCGTCTCGACCGGGGCCGAGATTTGCGCCCGCGCCTCGCCCACCACCGCCATCAGCGCCCGCAGCACCGCCTCGACGCCTTCGCCGGTGACAGCCGACAACAGCATCGGCGCCCGGCCGGCCGCACGCTTCAGCGAGGCGACCTTCTTCTTGCGCGCATCGGCGTCGAGCGTGTCGACCTGGGAAAGCGCGACGATCTCGACCTTGTCGGTCAGGCCGTTGCCATAGGCATCGAGTTCGGCACGCACGGTCTTGTAGGCCTTGCCCGGGCTTTCCTCCTGAGCCGAGACCAGGTGCAGCAGCACGCGCGTGCGCTCGACATGGCCAAGGAAGCGGTCGCCGATGCCGACGCCCTCATGCGCGCCTTCGATCAGGCCGGGAATGTCGGCGATGACGAATTCGCGCGCATCGATGCGGGCAACGCCAAGACCGGGATGCAGCGTCGTAAAGGGATAGTCGGCGATCTTCGGCTTGGCCCCGGTGACGGCGGCGAGAAATGTCGACTTGCCGGCATTGGGCAGCCCGACCAGCCCGGCATCGGCGATCAGCTTCAGCCGCAGCCAGATGTTGAGCTCCTCGCCCGGAAGGCCGGGATTGGCGCGGCGCGGCGCCTGGTTGGTCGAGGTCTTGAAATGCTGGTTGCCAAAGCCGCCATTGCCACCCTTGGCGAGCAGAAAGCGCTGGCCGACCACGGTCAGGTCGCAGATCAGCGTCTCGTTGTCTTCCTCGAACACCTGCGTTCCGGCCGGCACTTTCAGCGTGACATCGGCGCCCTTGGCGCCGGTCATGTTGCGGCCCATGCCATGGACGCCGGTCTTGGCCTTGAAATGCTGCTGATAGCGATAATCGATCAGCGTGTTCAGTCCGTTGACCGCCTCCAGCCAGACATCACCGCCACGGCCGCCATCGCCGCCGTCCGGTCCGCCGAATTCGATGAATTTTTCGCGCCGGAACGACACCGAGCCGGCGCCGCCGTCACCGGAGCGTATGTAGACTTTGGCTTGATCGAGAAATTTCATGGGCTGTGCAGTTTCTGCTAGTGGCTTTGCGGCATTGCTCTAAATCTAGCGCCTTGCTCTAAACCAAGGCGCGGCGAAGGGCGAGGCCGTTTTATGACAATGGCCGCTTGGGACCGGCTGGAGAGATGTCGGAATGAAGCTTGTAACCTACAACGTCCAGTACGGCATCGGTCTCGATGGGCAGTACGATGTCGGTCGCATCACTGACGCCGTGCGCGGCGCCGACGTGATCGCCCTGCAGGAGGTCACCCGCAACAATCCCCGGAATGGCGGCCGCGACATGGTCGCCGAGATCGGCGAGGCGCTGCCCGACTATTTCGCCGTCTATGGCAGCAATTTCGAGGCCAACATCGGCTCGCGCATCGACAACGGCCGCGCCATCACCACGACCTTCCAACTCGGCAATATGGTGCTGTCGAAAACGCCCATTCATCTTTCGCGCAACCTGCTTTTGCCGCGCAGCCGCAGCTTCGAGATGATGAATTTCCAGCGCGGCGCGCTGGAAGCGCTGATCGAGACGCCGTTGGGTTTCATCCGCTTCTATTCCATCCATCTCGATCACCGCAGCCCCGTCGAACGCGCCCGCCAGATTCAGTTCCTGCGCCGACGCCTGCTGAACTATGCGCTCGAAGGCGGCGCGCTATCCGGCGTCGCCGAGATCGGCCTGCCGGAATTGCCGCATCCCGAAGCCTTCGTCGGCATGGGCGATTTCAACATGCTGGCGGGCTCACCCGAATATGTCGAACTCGCCGGCAGGCCGGACCATGAATTCGGCATGCCGCTGACCGCCGACTTTGCCGTCGATGCCGCAATGCGCCTCAATGTCACCGGCGACGAGCTGGTCAGCTGGGTCGACCCCAAACAGCCCGCGAACGCCAGCCGCCATAAGCGCATCGACTACGTCTTCACCAGCGCTTCTCTGGCCAAATCGCTGAAGCGTCTGTGGGTCGACCGGCAGGCCGTCGGTTCGGACCACCTGCCGGTATGGGTCGAACTGGGCTGACTTTTTCAAACCTATGATTTCTATGCGACGCGAGACGCGTCGAGATTCAGGTCAGGCCGAGTCGAGAATGGTGGCTTCCGAGAACCGGAGCGGAGCGTACTTAAAGTACGTGAGCACCGGAAGCGCAGGAAACCGCCATTCGCAGGCCGGCCTCACCTGAATATCGACGCATCTCAAAAATGCACCCAGTTCCTGAGGCTCGTCCAGGTCTTCCTGTCGAGCCGGTAGCGCTCGACCGGCACCTGGCCGGCGACGATCGAGTTCAACATGCCCTGGCCGGCATACTGGAAGCCGCACTTGTGGATGACGCGGCGCGAGGCCGGATTGATGACCCGCGTCGAGGCATGCAGCACCTGGATCGACGTCTTCTGGAAGGCGAGGTCGACCAGCGCGTGGGCCGCTTCGGTCGCATAGCCCTTCTTCCAGTGAGGCTCGCCGATCCAGTAGCCGAGTTCCAGCCCGCGATCGGTGGTGTTGAGACCGGCGCAGCCGACGAAGGTGTCGGTGCCGGCCAGCGTCAAGGCATAGGCGATGCCGGCGCGGCGCGACTTGGTCATGGCAAGGAAGGCGCGTCCCTCGGCCTCACCATAGGGGTGCGGCATCCGGGCCAGCATTTCGGCGACATGACGGTTGTCGGCAAGTTCGACCAGTTGCGGGATGTCGCCTTCGCGGGGCGCCCGCATCACCAGCCGCTCGGTGACCAGGACCGGGCAGTCTATCGCGTAACTTTCGTCTTCGGTGTCTTCCGCTTCGGCAACCATGTGAAAGTCCTCCAGGCCAAGAAAAAGGGGAGATGGAAACCCATCTCCCCTGATCCTTTTCCTGGCTTTGCCAGACACCGGTTCCCGAGATGGGCGCCGGTGTTCTAGTGCGGAACCGGCTACTCCGCGGCTTTGGCAATCGGGTTGACCGATACGTAGGTTCGGCCGTTGGCTTTTTTGTTGAACGTCACGGCGCCGGTTTCGAGCGCGAAAAGGGTATGGTCCGTGCCCATGCCGACATTGACGCCGGGATGCCAGGTCGTGCCGCGTTGACGAATGATGATGTTGCCCGGGATGACGGCTTCGCCGCCGAACTTCTTCACGCCCAGACGCTTGGAATGCGAGTCGCGACCGTTGCGCGACGAGCCGCCAGCTTTCTTGTGTGCCATCTAACTAACTCCGTTGCGCCGCAAGGCGCCTAAAAGGCCTTATGAACGCGTTCGCGTTCCGTTTCAAGTCCGATTCCGGCGACCCAGTCGCCAGAAAATTACTTCGCCGCCAATTCCTTGGCCTGCTCGCGCCAGTCCTTGATCTGGTCGGCGCTGAAGGGCATGTGCTCGTCGATCTTGGCGACATCCTTGTCGGTCAGCTTGGCGAGCTGGGCGAAGGTGATGATGCCCTGCTCGCCGAGGTCCTTGGCAGCGACCGGGCCGATGCCCTTGATCACGGTCAGGTCGTCCGGTTCGCCCTTCGGCGCCTTGAACAGCGGCGCTGCCGCGGTCTCGGCTGCCTTGGCCTTGGGCTCCTTCTTCGGCGCGGCTTCCGCCTTCGCTTCGGTGGCGGCCTCTGCCTTGGCTTCCTTCTTCGGCGCCTTGACGGCTGCCGTCTTCGTCGGCTTGGCGCCACCCAGCAGGATCTCCGAGATCCGCACGGTGGTCAAAAGCTGGCGATGGCCGATCTTGCGGCGCGAATTCTGCCGGCGACGCTTCTTGAAAGCGATGACGGTGCGGTTCTTGCCCTGCTCGACGACTTCGGCGGTGACCACCGCGCCATCGACGAACGGCGCGCCGAACGTGACATTCTCGCCCTCGCCATGCGCGAGAACGTGGCCGATTTCGACGATATCGCCGACACTGGCTTCGACTTTTTCGATCTTCAGGAGATCGTTGGCGGCAACGCGATACTGCTTGCCACCCGTTTTAATGACTGCGAACATTTTTTGCCTTTCGCTGTTCGGTCGGCCTTGATGAACCGCCTCTGGCGGTCCGGCCGTCTTTTTGTCAGTCTGCGGGTTCAAAAAACAAGCGGCGCGGAAGAACCCTCCACGCCGATTGCGCGCTGTCCCTAACCGAAGGTTGGGTGCAAGTCAAGGCGAAGCCGTTGCCGGGACGGTTATTAGCTCGGCAAGCATCTGGCCATGTCGACACGACCGCACGGCGTTGCCGTCGTCGGCACGCGAGGATCTGTCGGGCGGCCGGAAATCCGCGTGGGCTTGACCGCAGGTACCAATGCAAATCCGCCGCTTGTCCAGGAAGCCAAATAACTCGCGGATTGGCCTTGTAACCTGCCCGTTCAGCCGTTATCTAGTGCGCCGCGCCGGCAACGGCCGACCATGACCGCGGAGAGGTGGCAGAGTGGTCGAATGCACCGCACTCGAAATGCGGCATGGGTGCAAGCCCATCGGGGGTTCGAATCCCTCCCTCTCCGCCAGCAATGTCCTAAGTCTCTGGTTTATCTACGCTTTTAGGCACTTACTTTAGGCAGTTCTCCGACCTGGTACAGAAACCTGGACCAGAATGGAGGATGGCGTGCCACGATCCACGCTGCGTGTCGTGAGACGAGCACATACGTACTATTTCCGGATGGCCGTACCCCATCACTTGACGCATCGGCTGCGAGTGCATGAGATCAAGGTCTCGCTGCGGACAGCCGACCCTCTTGTAGCAAGATTGCGGGGGACCCACTTAAGCAGTGCACTGGATACGTTTCTGCTTAGGCTGCCCCATATGCCTGACCTGACCTCGGAAGACATTCACGGTCTCATCAAGGGCTACTTTAAGTCCGCTCTTAGCCAGTCAATCGAGCTCGCCCATATTCTCCCGAGGGATCATCAATACGATCAGGCCGGCGAAGTTGGCTACCTGATAAAGCGTATGCAGGAGTTGGAAGCCCAGTTGGCCCTTTGGTCATGGCCGATGTCGGTCCAGTCAGAGGCTCACGCGCTTCTAGCCACCATCCTCCCGGAAAAGCTTGCACCCGCGTCAGAGAGGTTCCAGCAGCTCTGCCAGGGCATTTTGCGAGCGGACCACGAAACCGCTCGCATTCTCGCTGCGATGCTGGCTGGCAAATATTATGAGGCCGCGCCCAAGGACCCCATGTTCGCCGGGATCTTCGTAAACGATCCACCGCCCGTTGCGGGGGAAGAGACGACGGCACCTCCCGAACAAACGCTCGCGTCCATTGCCGCGTCATTCCATGCTCATAAGGCAAAGCACGATTGGGTGAAGAAGACGGCAGCCGACGCCAGCCGGGTGCTGTCGCTTGCGAAGTCGATTATCGGCGAGGGTAAGCTAGTCAAAAAGCTTGATATTGAGGACGTGAAGGCGATGCGTGACGCCCTTGCCTCCCTTCCGCCCAATTACGTGAAGTTGGCCGCCAATAAGGGCATCAGTCCTAAAGACGCCATCGCGGCCAATAAAGGCGGGCCGTCGCTGTCGCTCAAGACTCAAGATAAGTACTTCACCATGTTCCGACAGTTCTTGATCTGGGCCCACCAAGAAGGCTATCTCGACAAGATCCCGGGTCAGGGAGTGAAAATTGCGGGGGCGGCTAAGGTCGATGCTGGCGAGGGGCGGAAGCCATATTCAAACGACCAGTTGCAGGCGATATTCGCGTCCTCCCTCTTCACCGGACATCAATCCGAGAAGACACGTCACAAACCCGGTTCGCTGCTGATCCGCGACGGAAAATTCTGGGTGCCCCTAATAGCCCTCTACAGTGGCCTGCGAATGGGGGAGATCATCCAGTTACTGATCTCCGACATTAAGGCGTCGCAGGACGAAATCGCCTATTTTGATGTGTCGAAGGGCGAGGACAAGTCGGTAAAAACACAGTCCAGCGTGCGCCGAGTGCCCATACATCAGGTCCTTATCGACCTCGGCCTTCTTGACCAATCCAAAGGATCGGGGCGGCTTTTCCCGGACATAGAGAAGGGAAAGGACGGCTACTACAGCCATAACTTCTCCAAATGGTGGGGTCGTTACGCGCGACAGATCGGGGTGAACACCAAGGATACTGCGTTCCATTCATTTCGTCATAACTTCAAGGACGCGCTGCAAGCGTCAGAAACCCCTGAGTACGTTTCAAAGGCATTGATGGGGCATGCCAACAACGATGTTCATGCAGGCTACGGAACTGGGCCGACGTTGTCGGTGATGAAGAAGGCGATTGATCGGATCGGCTATCCGTCCCAGCCGTCGCCGGCGAAGCAAGACCCGAATTTGTAGCCAAACGCTCTATTTTGTCATGTCTTTTCGCCAGACGCTGACGACGGCATCGCGGCTGTCAGTTGGTTGTGACCACACTGCACCGACAAGATAGGAATGAATGTTGGCGATGTCCCGGCCCCAAACTTGCTCTTCAGCTTCGTCGTTCTGCGGATAGCAGATATCCCAGACAGGATCGTGAAACGGCTCAAGCCGGTAGCGAGCACGCAACCTCTGGAGGTCGAAGACAAACACAGCACCATCTTGCTCGTCATCATCGCGTTCGAGCAAGGCCCAGTACGCGGCCACGCGAGGGTCTCTTGTGAATGATACGGCGCGATATCCAGTACGGCTACAGAGAAGCATGTCGTCCATGAGGACCCTGCGCGGGAACCTCGTACCGTGAAAGATAACTTCCATCCGTCGAGAGACGTTCCGCAATTGTTGTGCAAGGACAGCTACCCGAGGGTCGGCGCACTCACAAAAGGCCATTGTCTCCCCCGTCTGGTAGAAAGTCTTGGTCAAGGTCGTCGATGTGCCAGTTGCCGATCCCGTTGGTGAGTTCATCGAAAATGAATCGGTTCACGCACCAATGGACCTCAGCCATGACATAGTCCCAACTCTCGGGGGATTTATCCCACGCCGGATTCCCAGCGAACCAAGGCCTTGCGTAATCCACCGCAACTGCCACGAGGTCATGTTTTTCATCCGCGATGCTGTTGCCGAGCCGAGAAAGCAGGCGCGTGCGGAAACGATCAAACCGCTGAAGGGCGGGACGGGTATAGAGGGTACCGTCTTTTCGACGGCTTACGCGATTGCCGAGGAAGAAAACGTGGTCGTTGATGTGCCTAATCTCGTGTTCATGAAGCTCAAGGGGTCCGGCAGGTAGGCTCTTAAGCCGATGGGCTAGGGCCTGAATTGACGCCTTTGCTTCCGACTTTACACGCGCACCAATTAGGATGTTGTCGAGGTGGGTACCGTAAACAACATCCCGTTTCACCGTCGAACGACGGAGTTCCCGTCCCAGGACCATACGCGCGAATTGCGGTGCGCAGACGTCGCCCTGTACTAATCCCTGCCGGACCATATTGAGCTTCGACCCAATGCTATCCATGGAGTATGGATAGCCTTGAGGCAGATCAGCATCGTCGCCTTTAAGTATGGCCTGCTCGGAAAGCTCAATGCCATACTTTGGATCGATGAACCTGATCGGGGTTTCTGGCGGGAGAAACGCAAGACTTTGGATCATCCACTTCGAGAGTGGAAGTCCCGCCAGATGACCGGGTCGCAGGGACGGAAAGTAATCGCGAACATCGAGGCTGGCCCACCACTGATAGCCGTTTTCGATTTCCGCATGAAGTGCTTTGAACAATGCCCGTTCCCCGCCCGCGCCTTTGACGGTACTGTCGTTGGGGCTGTCGCCGACGGTCGCTGACAGGACATCGCGCAAGATGAGCTGTTGCGCCCTGCGACGGCGTCCCGACATCCCGATGGGCCGCCATTCTCCCTTCTTGCCTTCCTTGGGGCGCGGCATGATGGTGAGCGGCTCGTGAAACGCTTTGCTCATTGACAGTTCGGTAGCCCATGTTTCCATCTGGGCAAACGGGATCGACTGGTTACTGCCTTCTAGGGCCCGCAGAGTGGCGATTAAGCGACCTGAGAAGCCTTCGAATATTCTCTCCTTTGCGGCAGTGACTTTCGACCTAGCTTCGGTAGCGGTGGCTTGTTGCAGCGAGCGCAGGTGCCGCGAATAGACCCGGACCGCCGACTGCAACGCTTTCAACTCCGCCTCCGTGAACCCGGTCTCTTTCTTTTCCCCCTTGCCTTTCGTATTCGTGGCAATCTGATGCCGCACTGCCTTACGGCAATGCCTCCGGATCAGCTCAATTGCCGGATGGAATTTTGCAGTCGACATATCATTCGCCACTTTGTGAAGTTAACTTCATTTCTGCGGCAGACACCTGAGACGTCGAGTAGCGACGCCTCCCAGCGAGCCAAGCGTCGAGGTCGCTCATGTTATAAAGCACGATGCGATGGCCAGCCTTCATGTAAACGGGTCCGTTCCCCTGCATGCGCAGCTTTGCGAGCATGGAACACGAAACGCCGAGATAGCCGGCTGCTACCTTGCACCGAACGAATGTTGTAGGCGAATGCATGGGATTTATCCGGGTCCTTGATGAAAGCACGGGGACGGTAAGACTGTTTGACCGGCCCATGCAAGCATCGAGCGTCGACCTGGGCGCAAAGTAAGACCGGCTGTAGACGGCAGCGTTTCAGCGAAGGAGACCTAGTGCGCTGATCTACTAAGAGAAATTGTTCACCCGGCACAAATTTGATCGTGACCGAAACCACGCGCGAGACGCTCCATAAGTCAACTAACAGGCGGATTTAACGCCGTAGCGAGGACGCAAATGCATCAGAGCGACCGGATGAAGGAGGCACTTAGGTTATCGGCAACGGAGCCCGATCACTCAATCGAACTTGCCCGGTGTCTCGCCGAATTGAAGGGTGCCAAGCTACTGCCTGAGTTTATCGCTGCATCGGGATCGAGTCGTCGGAAATCCTATTACTTGGCGCAGATTGGAAGGGAATTGGAGAAGTTGGCGGGGATTCCCGATGACCGACTGACCGCGATAGGGTGGACGAAACTCCAGATCGTCCTCCGGCATATTGACGACAGGAATGCCTTGGACCTGGTCGAACTCGCGGAGAAGCACAATGCGCATGAACTGAAGCGGATGCTTCCGAAGGACCCTTTGACGGAGCATTCAAGATGCGTGGTTTTGTATTTCAGCCCCGATCAATATGCCGATTTCGAAAAAGCCATCCTTGCGAACGGCGGCAGGCGTAGCCGTCGGGGACTAAGCCACAAAGAAGAAGCGATCATCGCTGTAATCGGCAGATTGAATTCGAGCCACTCAATATGAGGCCCGGAAATAGGGACATTCCGTTGTCCCGGGGACACAAATAGGGACAACCGACCTCGAATGGATCCTAGGGGGTGCAGAGAACTGGATAACGTCACAATTTCAATAGCTTAATTGATCTGCCGAAAAACGCTCCGATGGAGACACTTTCTTGTCTCTGTCCTGTCTTCCACAGTGGAAGCAATTTTACACGTAGAGTAGCGTGGGCTAGGCTGCGAAGAAAATCTCCGGGGGGAGGGGCGGCAGTGGCGATAGAACTTGTTCCATGTCCGGCCTGCGATAAACCTCTTTCACCCAAGGCAGTGTCCTGTCCAAACTGCGGCCATCCGCTGTTGGCAGCTAGGGACGACGAGCGTTTTTCAATGCAAATTGAAAATGAGTTGGCTCGCCAGTTCGCAACAGAGATCGGACCCCTTGCCCGCAGCGGCGACAAGCCTTCATTTTTCTTATCGTTCAGTTGGCCGGCACTAGCCAAAATTTCCCTGCTGGTGCTGTGCTTTGTAGCCATTTTTCTTGCCGCAGCCGCCGCGCCGCGCCTATTGATCATTTGGTGGCAACACGGAGCCATAAGCAGTCGAACTCGTGAAATAGCTAAGTCGGACGGGGTTCCAACGCCGCCTTCAAAACCCGTGCAGGAAATGTCGGCACCGGGAATTGATGCCGCTGATCCCGAACCCACTCGACCGGCGGTGCCTCCCCGAAAGGTATCGACGACGAAAATTGAGCCTTCCGCTCCCGGACAGACGCCGGTCGCAAGGCAAGAGAAATCAGATGCCAATCCTCCCAGCACGAAAGCTTCTTCGACGGCTGGTTGGCAATGGGCACGGTGGGGTATGACGATAGACGACGTCCTTAGTGCATCACCTCAGGCCCTGCGCACAGCCACTCCTACCGAAGTTGCTGACCTGAAGTTCTCTGATGGTAGTGCCACCCCCGGTCTCACGGGGCCTTATCAGACGGAGGATTACAGGTTCCGGGCCTGGTTTTACTTCGACAAGGCAGGGAAGCTGAGTTGTGTCCGGCTCAACCTACTCGATGCGGGCCGATCCAACGCGCTTTACCATGAACTGCTCTCGACGCACGGTCCCGGGAGGGACAACGGAGCGGGGCTTATTTTTTCAAGGGAGTGGTTTGAAGAGAATTACATATCGTATACGGGCAGTATCGGAGACATCGTTCCAAGCGTAGTCTACTGTTCTCGGAAGTCGCCCTCCGATCTGTGACTACCAAAATAAATTCTTAGCCAGACCGCGCGATTAAACTGCGCTAGATGAAGCCCTTCTCGCGTAACATCGCCGCGATCTCATGCTGCCCGGCCTTATGCTTGGCCTGCAACCGTTCGTCCTCAACAGGATCGTCACAGATGGGCTGCACATTCGAGAGAGCGGGGAGAGGTTCCGAGCTGCCGTCTGCGTATATGCGCACGTGCTCGGCACCCCACATCATCTTATGCTCGCCATGGTAGTCGAGAAACTCGCCTCTTTCGTCCTCATCGAAACGGTATTGGATCCACCAACTCTGAAACGCGATCTTACCTGCCCGCCGTTCCTCAAGGTCCCGCCAAGGTAGCTTGATTGACCATTGTGAAAACCGCTCTGCAAAGAGCTTCGCCATGAGGTTTCCACTCTCTTCAGCGCGAGTTGCTTCCCCCTCGGGCCCGTCCCACAGGACGCGGGCCATCCCACGGCCTAACTCACGCGCATCGTCAACGGCCATTCTCCAGATCGGGCCAGGCCTACCGAATAAAGTGAACCTGTGCCCGCACCACTCGGCACGCTGAGGGGTCTGTTGGAAATCCTGACAACCAGTCGCGTGTCTGAAGAATTCAATCGGGTCGTTGCTGTGTGCGAAGACAAGTTCGGGCCTGATCGCCTCGAACAGGAATTGGAATATGGCCGTCCGCCTGTCGCCTGGGGCCAACTCGGAAGCTCTCTTGGTAGGTATTGAGCAGATATTGGTCTCAAGGCTCCAATTCGCCGGAAGCTGCTCAACGATGGCCTCGATCCGGGGACGCGCACCACTAAGTTTCCGGACGCGTCGATAGTCACGCATGAAATCGTGTTTGTCGAACCCGGTTTCGTCAGACCAATATTGCCAGAAGTCGCGACCTACGGTGGTAGCAGGGTTAAACCCCACCACGAAAAATCGACAGTCCAAAGGATTTCCATCACAAACGAACGGCCTGGACGTATCCCCGCTTATGAGCGGCTGAAGCCGTTCCCGAAACTCAATTAATTCCTGCATCGCTCCTCCCGATCTTTCGCGACTATAGGCTCTCTCGGCACAATTACTCTTCCCTGCTTACGCTCAAGTGCTAATCTAATAGTGGGTCAGATGTCACCTGCCTCCCCTTGAACCCAAGGAGGAAGGCAATGAACGGTTCCGATATCCTCGCCAGCCTACGCGCTGATCTGGCGCAACAAGTACAACACTACACTCCCCCTATTTCCGCCCCCCTGAATGCCTCACCCTGGCTGGCGATGGCCTTGCTGCAGAAGGCGATCCGGCGAGGGCATCGGCGATTCGCATTGCAAGCTGCCGCAACGCTGCTCCAGCAGTCCCCGGATAAATTGTGGCGACGGGTCGGTTCGATAGTGTTCGAGGATATCGGGGTCGCGGACCTCGAAACTATCAGCCTCGTGACAGCATCACTTGCTGGCAAGACGTTCCGGACAAAAATCGGCGGGGATTGGAAGATCGCGAGCTACCTCGTCGAGCGCATGTGTCTTGCACCGAAATGCCGCGCTGCTGACGATCTCCTCATGGTCGCTGAGCGTCACCCTGCATACGAGCATTGCAGGCTCGGCCTCACCTACAACACGCTGCCCGAACTGCTGCGGATCGCGGACAGCAGCGCCCCGCTGCCGAAGCGTGCCTTGGCACTTTGGTACGCCGTGGGGACTGACCGTTGCCCGTCGCCACATCTGCGGACAAGAAAGGGCGATCCACAGACGGTCTTCGATGCGATGTGCGAGACCTCTTATCCACATACTCTGATCGAGGTCGCGCGGGAGGGGTTCCGCCGCACCGGCCAAGTCCTCTGCCCGCTCGTCCTCTTGATCTCGACGCTGAAGGCGAGCGACCCAATGGCGGTCGAAGACGACGACTTTCCGCCGGCGACGATGTGTGGCCCCGTACCGAGTTGGGCATTGGATCGATATTCGCGGGAAGGACGATATGCGCTGCAAAGGTTGCTCGGTCGCGATTGTCAGACGGCCCGCTGGGTCCGTAGGCACATTCCATCGTCGCAGCAGGTCAACTTCCTCGGGGATATCCTGTTTGCAGTCGAAGGCGAGCGTTTGCGGAACCACTATCGGTGGCCCGTGGGGGACGAACTGCGGCGATCCTGGGAAATCGAATGCCAAGGGCCACACTGCTCCAACGCCAGCGAAATCATCTCAATGCTTCGCGCCGACATCTCGATCCTGAACGAGGAGCGCCAACATGTTTTATAGCCGTCTAACTCGTGATAATCCCCTCTTATCACGATCTAAAACTGACGAACCTGATCTGATGGAAAGCCAACAAGTGGGGGAGGTCAAAGGCGCAGATGGAAGTGAAATTAACTTCACAACCGTCCTGTCGGATAAAGTGTCCGCTTACGTCGAGCAGGGATTGGCAGAGAACACCAAGCGCGCCTATGCAGCCGATCTGGCACATTTCGAGAGCTGGGGCGGCAGCATCCCAGCAACCGACACTGTGGTTGCCAGCTACCTGGCAGAACACGCCGAAACGTTGGCCCTGGCCACACTTTGTCGGCGTCTGGCAACTCTATCGAAGGCTCACACTGCGAAGGGTCTCGCCAGCCCAACATCGTCCGAACTCGTCAAAGCGACGATCAAGGGGATTAAACGCAGTCTGGGAACCGTCCAAGCTGAAGCAAAGCCTCTCCTGCGTGATGACTTGTTCGCCGTGTTGGAGCGTACAGGCAATGACGTAAAAAGCGTTCGTGACCGAGCCTTGCTCCTGATCGGGTTTGCGGGCGGGTTCCGTCGTTCTGAACTGGTTGGGCTCGACGTTGAGGACATCGATCACGTTCGGCAGGGGATCATCGTCCATCTGCGCCGCTCAAAGACCGACCAGAACGGCGCGGGCCGGAAGATCGGCATTCCGTTCGGTCGAACTCAGTGGTGCCCGGTCACCGCTCTCGATCAATGGCTGTCTAAGTCCGCAATAGATGCCGGACCGATATTTCTGGGGGTCAATCGCCACGGCCATATCAGCGAACAGCGGCTTTCCGCAGAAGCCGTCTTGCTCGTGGTGAAGGAGCGCGTGGCCGACGCGAACATCGACCCCTCCCGCTTTTCCGGCCATTCGCTTCGAGCTGGGTTCGTTACCAGCGCCGCAATGGCCGGGGCAAAAACCTATAAGATCAGGGCACAGACCGGTCACGCCAGCGATGCCATGCTGGCGCGTTATATCCGGGATGGGGAGATGTTCACGGACAATGCGGCAACTTGGGTCTTATGAACGAGCGTTGTCTGGCACAACTGGCACAGCCCGACGAAAATGATGCCAGCTAGGCCCGGAAACTGTGCGATGGATCCTTGGCCGATTGCGCGGTCACCTGCCATTTGGCACAACGAGCCGAACGCAAAGTTCGGATTCGATAGACCGTCACCGAATATGAAGGCGGTCTCGAACGATAACGATGGGGCGGGACGTAAAATGCCGATAGCGACGGTCAAGCAACTCTGCACGACAAGTCCTCTCGTTTCGAGCGACAGCCTAGTCGAGCAGGTAGCCCAGCTTGAGGATTTTGCTTCGGGCAAGATCGATGGCCGAGATTTCTTTCGGCGCAATCACTTCACTGCGGGCCTGGAATTGCTCGTGCAACGCGGATTTCAACGTCTGGCAGGAAAGACTGACGATGGAGCCTTCTACCTTACCCAGGCAATGGGCGGCGGTAAGACACACAGCTTGATCGCTTTTGGCTTACTCGCGTCTGATCCCGATTTGCGGAAGGAAGTAGTCCCACGTATTGCCAGCGGCATCGAGTTTGGTGCCGCAAAAGTGGTGATCTTCAATGGCCACCAGAACCCCGATAGTCTGTTGTGGGGGTACGTTGCCGACAAGCTGGGCCACGGCGATGTCATGGCTCCCTTTTGGCAAAAGGGCGCACGATCGCCGGGGGTTGACGAGTGGGTAGCTGTTCTAGGCGATGACCCGGTGCTTATCCTCTTAGATGAGTTGCCAAGCTACCTCCAGATGGCGCAGGGCGAGCCCGTCGGAAACACGACGCTTGGCGATCTGACGATTGGTGCGCTTGAACGTTTGTTTAATGCCCTCCCTCGATGCCCGCGTGCATGTGTTGTCGTCACGAATTTGAAAGACGACGTTTATCTCGATGGTTCCGGCCAGCTGCGAACGCTCATTGAAAATCTGACCAAACACTACGACCGGAACGCACAAGCGATCACCCCGGTTCAGCAGAATACCGGCGAAGTTTTCGCGATCGTTCGAAAGCGTCTTTTCGACAGCTTACCGTCTGCCGACCGCATCGATGAAGTCGCTCAGGCCTATGTAGATGCGCTCCAAAAAGCGAAACGCGTCGACACTATCGCGACTACGCCAGAGACGTTCATCGAGCGTATCCGGGAAACCTATCCCTTCCATCCTTCGATCCGTGACATCGTCGCCCGTTTCTCGGAGAACCGCGGCTACCAGAAAACCCGTGCACTCATTCGATTGCTGCGCCTCGCCGTGCGCGGGGCGTTCAATGCGAACGACAACGCCTTTCTGATCGGACTTCATCACCTAGATTTTAATGACCAAGGGACGCTTGAGGAGATCCGAAAGATCAATCCGGCTTATTCGAACGCAATCTCGCGAGATGTGGCGGACCGAGGCAACGCTCTGGCTGAAAAGATCTCGGCCGCAGACGGTGTCCCGACGGCATCGGCAGTAGCCAAGGTATTGCTGATGTCATCATTGTCGACGGCAGAATCTCCGCTGCGTGGGCTAACGGACGGTGAATTGATCGAGACGCTCGTCGACCCACTTCTGGAGGTGTCTGAAATCAAGGCTGCCCTCGGCCGACTCCAAGGCCAAGCTTGGTATCTTTTCCTGGGTGTTGATCAGCGCGTCTTCTTCGGCCAAACCGCAAATGTGACAGCCGAAATCACCGAGATCGCCTCAAATATCGCCGAGGAGCAGGTCGATCAGACACTCCGGGGGAAGTTGCAGGAGGTGTTCAAACCTCGAACCGGCGCCCTCTATTCCGATCGCATGGCCATCTTGCCCGCACTCGACGAAATCCAGCTTGATGACGATCGTCCGACACTCGTTATCCTGGAACGGGCCGCAGATCAGCTACCTCAGGACTTCGTCGATTGGTGGAACAAACAAGACCTCCAAAACCGCGTACTAGTTCTAACCGCCGATCCGAACGCGGTTTCAACACTTCGCACAAGCGCACGGCGTATGCGCGCCATCGACAAGGTGGAAGAGCGGATCAAGGCGCAGCACGGCGCCTCGTCGTCGCAGATGCAGGAACTTCAGGGTGTTAAGGAACGGGAGGCCGCAGGCTTCACCAGCGCACTTCGGGAAACCTTCAAGACGATTGTTTTCCCAACTGGCAAGGCGCTCCGCAAGGTTGACGACTTCCGCATGGAATTCGACCGCAACGACTATTCCGGCGAGTTGCAGATTGTCGATACGCTGACGAAGCGCGGCAAGTTCATCTCCAGCGACAAGTTCGACGCAGCATTCGAAACCCTCCGCCTTGACGCCGAGGACATCCTGTTTGACGCCGACGCCGTTCAACAATCCTCGCTAAAGCGCAATGCCGCAGTGCGGTCAGGCTGGTTCTGGCTGCCGCGTGGCGGATTCGATCAGTTGGTGAAGGCGGCCGTTCAACGCGGCTTCTGGCGGGAACACGAGGGACTCGTCGCGAAGAAATGGGAGCGCAAGACGAAAGTGTCTGCGCGCCTGGACGACTTCGGGCCGAATCCGCTCGAAACGGGTCGGTTCCTGATCAACGTGACGCCTGAGGACGCCGATACGGTCTATGTGTCCGAGAACGGGCCGCCCGATCCGGCGACGGCAACGAAACTCAACGGGCGCGTCCATGAGACGGCGGCAGCAGCAGCATGGTTCGTAGCGGTCGATAGCAAGGGCGAAGCCAAGACCGGTGACGCCTTCGAATGGCGCGCGCCGATCCGCGTGAAACCGGATGTGAAGAGGGTTTCCGGCGGGCACAAGGTGACGTTCGTCGTCAGTCCGCGCTCGGCGACTGTTCGCGCCACGTTTGACGGCTCCGATCCGAAGAGCGGCCCGATCGTCGGTGCGGAAATCGATACGCCTGCCGACGCCACCCGTCTTCGGGCGGTCGCCGAGATCAACGGCCAGTTCAGCGAGGAAGAAAATGCGCCGCTGCAAAGCGGGATGAACGACCCCGGCGGCGGCGCCTACAACCCGGTCAAGCCCGCACTGAAGCTCGACCGTCCGGCGACCATGACCTCACGTTTCGAGCCGAAGGATACTGCTACCGCCTTCTCCGCGCTTGATCGGCTCGCAAAGACGCCCGATGTGCGCATCCTAGGCGGATCGATCGAGGTCAATGGCGCGCGCTCGGAGCATGATTTCCTCACACTGCGGCTTGGCCGCGATGTGCCTGTCCCGGCCGCTGATCTCGATGCGCTTGTGAAGACCCTCGTTGAGAAGGTGAATGCCTCGGCTCCGACCGTAAAATTGCGCCTCGACGGCATTGCATTCCCGTCGGGGCGCGAACTGACTACATTTTGCGACGACGTGGCAGGCGAGGATTTTGATCGTGTGATGTGGACCCAAGAATGAAAGGATCGCAAGGGTGTAGCCCATGAAATCAGTGAGCCAAGGTTCCAGCACCCCAAACTTTGATTGCGCCGATATTTATGAAGAGCACGGCTATCTCGTGCGTCTGACGAAGGGGCGCGAGGCGAAGGTGCAGATCTTCGAGGTCTTCGGGCGACCGCCGACAGAGCGAGAGGCGCAATGGGCGCCGGAAACGATCCTGCGCTGCGAAACCTCGCGCGATGTCTGGGATGTGATTTCCCCCGAACTGCGCTCTGAGTTCAATCGCCGCCTCAAGGCGGAAGGTAAGCCTGCTGGTCGTTGGGGTGCTGACGAAACTGCCGTGCAACGGCTTTTGGGCAAGGAACTGCTGGTCCTCCTTTGGGCGGTCGAACTGCCCGATGTGAAGCCAGAAGAAATTGCCGTCGCGATCCGCAACTGGGTCGGTCTGAAAGCCGAGGAACGCTGGTGGCTCTATACGATGACGGCAGCGGCAACCGGCCTCGCCCATCAATACGGGATGGGTTGGCGCGGCGCGTTGCGGCAGGCGCTTTGCTTCGGCACTCGGAACGACGCATTCCACCTCGGTGCAGTCGCCGGTCGGGGCACCCTCGCTCCGCGCGCGAATGAAGGCTATGCGCCAGCTGGTAGCAAGCCGAAGCGTGGCAAGACCAAGAAATCAACACCGGATGATCCGGGTTTCCTCTTCGCCCCGCTCCTGCCTGCCGAATAGCTTTGCAGCGTGAGCACCAACCATATCCGGAGCTTCGATGACCGCAACCGTCACCGCACGACAAGAGCCTGCCAAAGGCCTAGCGCCGTTCTCGTTGAAGGACGCGCCTTCGTTCATTGAGAGCCAGTTTCCGGTCGGGCGCATCTCGGCGGAGACGCACAAAGAGCGGAAAGCCAATCTCGGTCAAACACTTACGGGTCTTGGTTCCTACTGGAAGGGACGAAAGCCACTCATACTTGTTAGGGCAGTGGTGCTCGGTGCTTTGCTACCCTCTTCAGATAAGCCCGCTAAAGACCTTGAAGTCTTTCTCAAGCTCATGGGGATGGACGACGCAGCGATCATCAAACGGCTCAAGAACATCACCGCGAAGGACATTGGTCCAGAGTGGGAAAACTATGTCAGTCTCATCTCAGTTGATAACGGCAGACCCGCGTGGCGCGGAGACATTAGTCGTGGGAAGCGCGATGAACTCATCCTGGAATGGCTTATGGACCAGCCTTACGACGCGCGATTAAGGGTTTGTCTGCGTCCAGAGGAATGTGACGATTCACTGCTTGCAGAGATTTGGCCAACCGTTAATCGACATTTGGGAACGTTGGCCCGAAGCATCCCCGAACTGGTTGATCAGCTGGGCATCGCTCGCTTCGGCCATCGGCCGATGATGGCTGATACCTTCTGTGGCGGTGGTTCGATCCCGTTTGAAGCTGCCCGGATCGGATGTGATGTTTATGCTTCAGATCTAAATCCGATTGCATGCATGCTCACATGGGGCGCTTTCAACATCATCGGGGCCAGCCCCGAACGCAGGGCCGAGATCGAGGCCGCGCAAGCACGCGTGGCGGCGGAGGTCGACGCCGAGATCACCCGGCTAGGGATTGAGCACGACGACAAGGGCAACCGCGCCAAGGCCTATCTCTACTGTCTCGAAACGCGGTGCCCTAAGACCGGGTGGATGGTGCCGATGGCGCCAAGTTGGGTCATTTCAAAAACGCGCAACGTGGTGGCAAAGCTCGTGCCGGACCACGTAAACCAGCGATATGAGATCGAAATCCGTTCTGGCGTATCCAGCGCGGAGATGGCGGAGGCCGAGCATGGGACGGTGCAGGGCGGGCGGCTAGTGCACCCTATGAACCCGGAAAGGTCTGGCGTAGAAACCAAGGTAATACGGGGCGATTATCGGGCCGAAGACGGGACGAATAAAAACCGGCTGCGGCTATGGAAGAAGAGCGATTTCATCCCCCAACCCGACGACATTTTTCAGGAACGGCTCTATTGCATCCAGTGGATCGCAAAAGGGACTTTGAATAAAGGTCGGCAGGAGACTTACTTTGCCGCAGTGGCGGCGGAAGATTTGGCGCGCGACCGCAAGGTAGAGGCGATTGTGGCCGAAAACCTTTCCCGTTGGCAGGACGCGGGCCTAGTGCCGGATATGGCGATCGAACCAGGGGACAAGACCGACGAGCCAATCCGCACACGAGGCTGGACGCACTGGCATCATCTTTTCGGGGCTCGGCATTTGCTGAACATCGCTCTATTTAAAACAAGATTAATTGACCCTTACCAGTATCCTGTATTTGCTAGAACCCTTAACGTTCACTCTAAGCTTTCGAGATGGTCCCCGGCAGTAGGGCACGATTTAGCTCTAGATGTATTCTATAATCAGGCTCTTAACCCATTCATAAACTATGGCGGACGTGGATTTTTGTCCGGTTTTCGCGACTACTTCGAAAAATATGACGGTGAAGAACTTCCAGCTGCATCTCGCGTCGTCGAGACTACACCCGCAGCGAAAACAACCGTTAAAGCTGAGTTATTCATCACCGACCCGCCATACGCAGACGCTGTAAACTATCACGAAATCACCGAGTTCTTCATCGCCTGGTTGCGCAAAAATCCGCCGGCGCCCTTCGATCAGTGGAGTTGGGACAGCCGTCGTGACCTGGCTATCAAGGGCCGCGACGAGGCGTTCCGCCGCGATATGGTGGCAGCATATGCCGCAATGACCCGGAACATGCCCGACAATGGAATGCAGGTCGTGATGTTCACGCATCAGGACGCTGGTGTCTGGGCCGATCTCGGAGCCATCCTCTGGGCCGCCGGTCTGTCGATCACCGCCGCCTGGAACATCGTAACTGAAACCGAAAGCTCGCTGAAGGAAGGCAACTACGTCCAGGGTACCGTCTGTCTGGTGCTGCGCAAGCGCCTCAAGGAGGCCAACGCCCGGCGAATGGAGATCGAAGCTGAGATCGAGGATGCCGTGCGGGCACAGCTGGATCGCCTCAATGCCCTCGACGAAGCGTGGACCGCCGAGACGCTCTATACCGACGGCGACCTCACGCTTGCGGCTTACGCGGCTGCGCTTCAGGTGGTCACATCCTATTCCACGATCGATCGCCAACCGCTTGATCGCGACCTCTATCGCAAGCTCGCCAAGGGCGAGCGGACGATGATCCGCGATCTAGTTGATTATGCCGCTCAGGTTGCCAACGGCATGTTGGTTCCGACCGACTTCCCGCGCGACATGTGGCGCGATCTCGGCGCGCCCGAACGCTTTTATGTCCGAATGCTGGATATGGAAGCAAAGGGCTCGGCGAAGGTGGCGGATTTCCAGAATTTCGCCAAGAGCTTCGCGTTTGGCGACTATACCAGCGTCATGGCATCAATGACGGCCAATGCCGCGGCGCTTGCGGGCGCTGCCGATCTTAAGGGCGGCAAACTTGGCGGCGAAGGGTTCTTTGCTACCCAGCTTCGGCAGATTCTGTTCGCGGTCTGGAAAACGCTTGAAAAGGGCGATCCGAAGCTAGGCGTCACCACCCTTCGGACTGAATATTCCGCCGACTATTGGCAGCGGCGCCAGAAGCTGATCGCACTCGCCGCCTACGTCGCCGCAAAAACGAAGCACACCCGGCCCGAGGAAAGCGCCGCCGCGCATGAGCTTGCCGAAGCACTGAAGCTCGATCGGGTGTAGAGGCATGGGAATCGAGCGCTTCTCCTCGCGGCGCCAAGCGCTCGGCACCGTTCTGAGCGATCGGCTCGACGGCGCCACGCGCTATTTGCGGATCGCGGGTTACTTCCGCTCGTCGCTCCTAGAAGTTGTGGGCGAGGCGCTCGAGACTGTCGGTGAAATCCGGGTCGTTTGTAACGGCGATCTGGACCCGTTCGACGTGAAGGTCGCAAAAGCGGCGCGCGATGGACAGAACGCGCTTGCGCAAACACTGGTTTCGAGTTGGCAGTCAACAGAAGATGGTCTTGATCTCCTGTTGGCGCGCGAACGATACCGCCGCCTTCACGATCTACTGGTTTCCGGCCGCATGAAGGTCCGCGTCGTGCCTCGCGACGGCAACAACGTATTCGTTCACGGCAAAGCGGGCGTGATCGAACATGACGACGGTAAGGTTTATTCCTTCGTCGGCAGCGTGAATGATTCCGCCTCCGGCTTCCGCCACGCCTATGAAATCCTTTGGGGCGACGAAGACCCGGCGGCGGCTGATTGGGTGCGGGATGAGTTCGAGCACTTCTGGGCGCAGGGCGTCGATCTTCCTGATGCTGTCGTGAAGCACGTCGCGGCCATGGCGAACCGGACTGAATATCGCTCCATCGAAGACGCTCGTGCTGGGTCCGGCCAGATCTCACCTGATGCCGTCCTGGCCGAACGGCCGATATACAAGGGGGGGCAAATCCTTCGGCCTTGGCAAAAGCGCTTCGTTCAGACCTGTGTCGACGACCATCGGCTCTATGGTCAGGCGCGTTATCTCCTCGCTGACGATGTCGGCCTCGGCAAGACGCTTTCGATGGCGGCTGCTGCTTTAGTCCTTTCGATGCTAGACGACGCGCCTGTACTGATCCTCGCACCGGCCACGCTGATCTGGCAGTGGCAGGAAGAGCTTGAAGATAAGTTGGGCATTCCGGCCGCCGTCTGGTCGACGCAGAAGAAGTGCTGGCTCGACGCCGAGCGGCGCCCACTTACTCAGAAAGGCGATCCGGGCCTCGTCGCGAGATGCCCCTGGCGCATCGGCATCGTCTCTACAGGCCTGATCGTCAATGGCGATGACAACGGGGAGCGCGGAGCTCTCGCGAAGAAGTCATTCGGCGTGGTAATCCTTGATGAGGCACATAAGGCCCGGGCGTCACGGGAAACACGACGCGGGCAAACTACGGCGACGAAGAACAATCTTCTCGAATTTCTGCACAAGGTTGCCCGCAATGCAACAAACGTGATCCTTGGCACCGCTACGCCGATCCAGTTGGATGCCGTGGAACTGTGGGACATAATTGCGGCTCTCGGACAAGGCGCACCACAAGTACTGGGAACGCCTTTCGATGGCGGCGAATGGGTACGCGATGAGTCTATTCGCCTGCTGACTGGCGAGCGCCCATGGCCGCAGAATGAAACCTCCCGCTGGGGCTTGTTTCGAAATCCGCTACCGCCGGCGGCTGAACATTCAGTCTTCCGCGATGTGCGGAACGATGCGCGGCTGAACCCCAAGGATGTCCTTGGGCCACGCTTCGATGAACTCGGTCCCGATGTGCGCGGCGATTTCCTACAGGACTTCAACACGCTCGCTCAGCAGCACAACCCAATCGTCCGCCGCGTTGTAAGGCGAACTCGGCCTATGCTTGAAGAGCGCGGCCTGCTGAAGCGGATTGGGGTGATCACCCACCCGCGATCCGATGATGGAGTTCCCACGTCGTTCTTCAACGGACAAGGCCTCGTCATGGGTCTTGCCTTCACCTCTGCGTACGAAGCCGCCGAGAACTTCAGCCGGATGTATGCGGCGCGGCGGCCGGGCGCCGGGTTCCTGAAGACCATTCTGTTGCGCCGGATTGGGTCGTCCGCTCGCGCAGGTTTGGAGACTGCGCGCCACCTCCTTCGCCGGATAGACGCGGCGGTTATCCCTGAAGATGAAATTGGGGACGAAGGGGCGCCTACCGACGACACGCCTCCAGATTCCCAGGAAATCCAGTTCTTGCGCGTCGTCGAGCGCAACCTTGCGGCCGTCGTCGACGGGAGTGACGTCGATCCGAAGGTGCAGGTGGTCCTGCACTACCTTCGTGAACGCAACTGGCTGGAACTCAATGGCGCAATCATTTTCAGCCAATATCGGACGACAGCCGAATGGGTACTAGAAGCTCTGTGCGCTGCGTTTCCAGACGAACCGGTCGCACTCTATGCAGGCGGATCAGCATCGTTCGTTCAGCGAGGCGCTGACCGACGCACGGCGGCACGCGAACAGATCAAGGCTTCGATCCAGGCGGGTGATATCCGGCTTGTGTGCGCGACGGACGCCGCCTGTGAAGGCCTCAACCTGCAAAGGCTGGGTGCGCAAGTCAACGTCGATCTACCCTGGAACCCCTCACGCCTTGAGCAACGAAAGGGCCGCGTTCAACGCATCGGCCAGGTGCGGGACGACATCCATGTGCTTAACCTCCGCTACGCCGGAACGGTTGAGGACGATGTTTATGCCGCGCTGTCGGAGCGGTTCGGCGACATCTTTTCGGTCCTTGGTCAGCTTCCCGACGGATTCGAAGACCAATGGATCGACGCGGTTCTCAACGATCGGCAGGCGGTGCGCAACTTCTCGCAACGCGTCGAGAAAGCCCGCCCGCCGATGGAGCTTCGTTACCTCCGTGACATTGCAGATGATCGCGGCCTGGATTGGGAATATACCCAGCGGGTTTTGTCGTCGCGCGATCTCGACGCATGGATGCGGCAGGGCTGGTAGGCCGCAGCGTCAGCGTAACAGGGCTGCGAGCAACTTTTCCATCAAAGGCTAGTGAAGTTAATTTCACTTCGTCCGGCTGCCTCGTTTCCCATCGCTATTTTGTCGGGGCGTTATCAATCAGATTTTTCACAACCGAAAGAGCTTCTTCGACGAGGTTGCGATAGGCCGGGGACCTCGCACTACCCGCCTGATAGTCATGAAGCGCCTCATTTGCGTTCCGTCTAACTCGATCAATCTTTTCCCATGGAAGGGATGGGTATGCATCCCGCGCCATTTGAGTGACATTCTGTAGTTTTCGATTGCTTGCTTCGGGAAAGTAGATCTTTTTGAAAATCATTTCCATCGCTGCGCGACATGCGGCCAGCGCCGCAATGTGAGCACCTGCCACGTAGGACAGGCAGGCATCTCTCAGGACATCAGACGCCGATGCCAACTCGCCCGAGCGGGCGGTGGACAGCTCTGCCTCAAAAAAGAACGTGGGCAGTCGCTGCCAGCGGCGCAAGACATCGCCCAATGGCATCCCGATATCGACCTCGATTACCTCATGCAGCTGAGCAGCCCATCCGTCATTGACGCCTTGCGGCGAAAAATGCGTCTCCGCCAGCTCTGCGCGGTGCATTCGAGCCGCTGCGACTGCCTCATAGGCTGCACCAAGGTCGTGGTAGAAGGGAAAAAGAACCCGGCTGAGATCTGGGTCTGGCAGGACAAGCCCCGGTGCTTCGTGAGAAATCGGCCCGCTATCCTCCAACTCCTGACGGGAGAAGCAGTCGTAGCCGGCTGCGGAAAGTGGCAATTCCCACAGCGCCGTGAACTCCTTCCATAGTCGGCGAAAGTCCGTGGGTACGTGAGTATGCTGCCGGCCAGGCCTCTCCACGACTGCCGTTCCGAATTTGCTTTGAGACATGAAATCCCAGAGGCTCTCTGCAGCGTCGTCAACCGTGGTGTTCAGCGGCACTTGTGAAAGCGCGCGTGCTTCACCGCCGCAGCTCGCCTTCAGGTCTAGGAACAGCCTACAAAACTGATCGAAATCACTCTCTTCCGTTGCCAAAGTTGCCTCCCAATCAAGCCTCCGGTTGGATTAGTTGACACACTATGGCGACAACAGCTCCGAAGCAAAGGCTCGTCCGGGTATGAAACTCGTGAACACGGCATCGTCTCTAAGAACGACAGAGCCCTCTCGACCTGAGGTTTCAGAATTTCGGTGCCGCTTCGGAACCGGCAGCGAGCCAAGCCGTCATACCTGCTGAATATGGTGGAAAAATTGAGCGCGATTTGTCAGTTTGATCCATTCGTATTCGGGCCACAACTTCATGCTGAGTTTGTGCCAGGCACGGCCAAGCAAGGGCGTCGCGGTTCTGCTTTCAGATGCTTCCGCAGAAAGCATTCAGTTGCTACGCGGTAAATTGGGGGAAATATGAACAATATCGTCTGGACCAGCAGCACCGCCTACAACGCCAATTTGTTTGATGCGCTTCAGTCCGGCCTAACCGTAAATATGATCATGACGCCTCGTGCGGACATTCTAACGTGCAAGTCCACTGAACTCATATCAGACGTCTTGAGACGGAACCCTGACCGGTTCAGCTATATTCCAGTCGACGACAACGGCAGACTAATCGGCCTCTTTCATGCGGAGCGATGGTTTTCGAAACAAGCTCCAAATGAACAAGTCAGCGGCTATTTTGAAGCCCTTTCCGAGGCAACCCTAATTGGCGCGAACGCAGGTATCATCGAATTTGTGCGACGCGCAGACGAACAACCATGCCAATTGGTTGTCTCCGGCTCTAGGATTGACGGACTGGTCAGTCTTTCAGATATGCAGAAACTACCAGTGCGGGCTGCATTATTCGGCCTTGTGACCGGAATGGAACTCACGATGTCGGAACTTATTCGACGGCAGTTTCCCGATACCAAGGAATGGCTATCTGCCTTAAGCGGAGAGCGACAGAGCAAAATATCGGATGAGATCGGACTATCGAGGCAAGCTGAAGGTTATGTTGATGATATTTTGTTCACTCAGTTCTGTGACAAGGCCGATATTATTCGGAAGAGGATCATATTAGGAATTAGCAAAGGCTCACTTGACAAGAGATTCAAAGCCATACAGCAGCTTCGCAACGACTTGGCCCATTCGAACGACTATGCCGCGTCACCGAGCGCGGCGCACAATGTTGCGGAGGTAGTGAGAGGCATTTTCGATCTGCAATCCAGATTGTCTAACCTGATCCAGCCCGAGCTTCAGGTTAGCGTTTGACCACCCTGAGCCACGAGTCGGCAGCTGCGCGCTAATTGTGGCTCTACGTGCATCTCGGCCACTCATTTGTCCGAAACCAGAGGACCGTGCATGCACTATGCCGCGATAGATGTGGGTTCACCAGCAAAAGGGAACTTGGGCTGGTTTATCCACGGTCCGATTGTTGATGCGGGCGGAACTGACCCCGACACCCTTATCGATGCGCTTGTAGCAGCATCGCAGTTCGGCCCGCTAATTCTCGGGTTTGAAGCTCCGATGTACGTCCCCGCCGGTCGTCAAGCTGTATCTCTCTTGAAGGCTCGCCCAGGCGAGGGCTCTCGGGCATGGAGTGTAGCCGCTGGCGCGACGACTACTGCTATTGCTCTAGCCATTGTGCCATGGGTGCTCGACAGCCTTTCGAAGCGGCATAAAGGTATACGTGCCTGGCAAGACTGGAACAAAGTGCCGAGGTTGAAGGCAGAGCTGTTGGTGTTCGAGGCCTTTGTATCTGGCGGCGCGTCCGACGGCCATGTCGCTGATGCGCGGGCCGCTACAATTGCAGCAAAGGCCGCATTTGAAGGACATATCGTACCCATTGCCAGCGCGCTCGAGGATGAAGAATGCATAAGCATCCTTGGGGCCGCCTTGCTCCATGCAGGGCTCAGCGACGACATTTCTGAGTTGCGTCGACGCTGCCTCGTGGTCAAAGCGGCAAAACTGGTGTCGGCCGTTCCCGCTGGAAATGCGTCCCTTCCGAGAAATAGCTAATGGCGACCAACTCTGCGCCAATTGTCATTACGTCGTGCATTCATCATCTCGATGGCTGTCAGTTGCAGAGGTTCGAGCCTTGGGTCAAGATAACTGCCGGTCGCTATAAATCAACAGCCGGGGCAAAGGGCATCGAATATGCCGTTAGCGGATGACGTTCGCATAGCAGGAAAGCTGACGGTCAAGGATTGGAGAGATCGCAAGACTGAACTACAAAGTAACGGCACTACACAGGATTGGAAATCAGCCTACTCGGATTTCTATATGGGAAGGTTGAGCAGCCGATACTTTGGGCCAATCAAAAGCATCGAGACGAACAGGTCGGACGAGGGAGAAGGATTTGCGATTGTAGCGATCTACTGCACCCTTATCGAGTTTTTGGAAGCTACCTACCAAGGAAGGAAGTACGTCTACAGGGCTGCTGAGACCGACAAGATTTATTCACAAAGCGGCTCGGTGTTCAAACGCTTCCTTCGAGATCGGCCGCCCTTCGCTGCGCTCTTTGCGAACGATGACGAAACTGCCGATTTCTACGACAGCGTTCGAAACGGCCTCCTTCACGAAGCAAGAACCAGAAATGGATGGCTGATCAGGGTCGACAGCTCGGCGACTGAACCGATCTTGCCTAGCCGCAAGACCATTTTTCGAAACAGGCTACGTTCAGCTTTCCAAACCTATTTTGAATGGTACCAAGGCGAGCTTTCTACAAAATCTAAGGTCCAAGAAGCCTTCATCGACAAATTCGACAGCCTTTGCGAATAGTAACGCACGGAATTCGTTCGCGAATAAACTGATTGTCGGGGTTCTGCATGAAGGCAAGAACGAAGATTTATCTTCCAAGCCAGGGAGCGGAGGACTGGCGACGATTGCTTGCCGATCCCATCAACCACTGGCGTGCGGGCTACTCCGCTATGTGCCTTGCCAAATGTTGGGAGAATGCTAGCGGGCTTCCCCCCGAAATCGCGCGGCTATTGGCGTCGATAGGCCCGATGCCAGAGCTTCTGGTGGCGCTTCCAGAGCATAAGGTACCCCTGCCGGGTTCAAGCCGAGGCGATAGCCAGAATGACCTGTTCGCTTTGGTAAGAGTTGGCGATCAGACCGTTGCCGTCACCATAGAGGGCAAAGTTGATGAGCCATTCGATCAGCCACTCGGTATCTGGTTGGCGAATGCTTCTGACGGGAAGCAGAAGCGGCTCGCTTTCATCTGCGACCTATTGGGCCTGACACAGCCTTTGCCCGACAACCTTCGATATCAGCTACTTCACCGAACAGCCTCAGCGGTCATCGAGGCGCGACGCTTTAAGACTGACGCAGCTGCAATGATCGTCCACTCGTTCTCGCCCACGCGAAGGTGGTTCGACGAATATGCGGCTTTCGTCGCCTTGTTCGGGGCGACTGCGGGGCCTGACCAACTTGTGTGCGTCCACCCCGAAAGCATGCCACGACTGTATGTGGGCTGGGCGTCAGGCCAGATCCACCATCAATCCCAAAGCGGTCCTTTACCCGCCCTCTAGCCCGCCAGCGCCTTTCTCCACCTCGGGCTGGGAATGCCGTCCTAGGAAAGTCATGGTGCCAACCTCACGGCCCGCACCTTGGCAGGAGACCACTGCCGGCACCTTTGCTTCTCCGAGGTTCACATGCCCTGCCGTCAGCACAGGGCGGGAAAGCTCGGGTTGGTGCTACCTTCCTCGCATTCATCCCCACGCCAAAGGCCGCCAAAGGCACGCCAGCCGCCGATCTTCCCCAGCATCCAATCCATCAGCCTACCTTGACCAAGGCCGCCCAGATCGAAATCAACTCGGTGTAGTCGCCGTTTGGGACGTTGGCTCCATTAATCGGAAGCAAATCCCGGCGCGCCGTAGGTCCTTATGCTTTTTGCATCAGCTTGCTCTTGTACTACGCGCTGCCTGCGCAAACTCCTCCCGCATGCGGTCATAGAAATCGAGGGGGTCATCGGGTGCGCGATCGTGCTCCAAGCGCGCGTACCAAGCACAGTTGAGTCGAAACGCTTTCCGCGCCCGGTCGGACTCAAGAAGATATTGCTCCGTATTCTCCGGATCGACGATTGGGAGATAAAGGGTCAGAAGCGTAACGGGCATTATGTTCGGGACAACGTCGTGCACCAGTTGGCCCGCTTGCAGTGCTTCTGCCAACGCACCTGCGTCCGACGTTTGTGCAAGTTCGGCCAAGGCCCGCTCGATTTTCGCCTGATCAAGTCCGCTGCCTTCGACTGCTCTCGTCCAATACTCACGCCAGAAGGCTAAGGCCTCAGGTGCCAGTTCGCGGTGCCTCGTCAGCTGCTCGTAGCCGTCTTCTCCGGCCCGTCGCGCGGCAAGATAGAAGAGCCGTTTACGTTCGGTGTGCTCAAGACCTTCGATTTCCTGAAGCGTTCTCCCTGCTGTCCAGTTATATGGCGCGTGCGTTACTGTTGCCTCGATCGTTCGGGATAGCAACGAACCCATCCTTTCGAGATTGCTCCAAATGATCCGCTCCAGGTCACGAATTTTGAGAATACCAGGGTCATCGACAGGCCTGGTGACGGCGTCGCTAAGCCTAACGAGCTTCTGCGGCATTGTTGACACAAGAGGTGTGATAGGTATCGATTCAGAGAGATCTTTGTCGACGATGCTCACATGCCCAGTGAGAAAGATATAAAACATCATATTCTGCAGCACATATTCCATCTTATATAAATGAACGGTCGTCAATTTGCGCGCGTCCGTAGGAAAGCCGCGCTGGTCTATCCACTCCTTCTCATGATCATTCCACCTAGCGTGAATAATCGTATTGCGTAGATATTTTATTGCCAGGTAATCGCTGAAGACTTCTTCGTCCACCTCGATGCCAGCGTCCCTGAACGCCTGATATAGGTTTCGGACGCGGTCAACGTTTTTCACCCTTTGCTCAAAATACTTGTCGAGAATGCTCGCGTCACCGCGTCGCCGCTCTCGCCAATCCTCTAGCATGGCTTCGATGGCGCCCACCATGAAGACGGCCGTAATGCGGCAGAAGGAGGTGTCGTAGTACTCCAAGAAAGCATAGTGCCCGCTCAGCGGATGCGTGAGGAGCGCGTGCCGTGCCTCGTGCAGGTTGATCAGATCATCCGAGTAGGTGTCGATGAATTCGCTAACTTTCATTCCAAAACCTTTCGTACCGCTCTCGCTGCGGGGCGGGACAGAGCATATCGCCGACGCCAATGGGTCCTTCATAGCCGCGAGGCTAGGCGCGAGTGCGGGCCAGAGAGAGGAGTCATCACTCCCCAAAGACGGGCTCTGATTTGTGGACAAGTCGCTTCAGTCGCGGGCCAATTTCGTGGGCACGGCCAATATCGATGGTAGCTGTTTCGAGGCGATGATCACTCCGGGTGATCACATTGGTGGCCAGAACCCCGTCGTCTGGAGGTAAGTCGAGATGATGCGGATAGAGCAACGTTAGGTGGGCACATTGATATAGTCGCCCGTACGCCATCATCTGATAGACGTCGGCCTGCGAGACGCCCTGCTTGGGGTCGTCGATTCGGGCGGCTATTCGCTTCCATTTAGTGTCGATAACCTGAACGACAGTGTCGCCGCGTTTCAACAAGATATCTGGGCGCGTCTGGAAGAGACGGCGGCGATCCTCGGATTCGAGGCAGTAGAGCCTCCCTCCCTGACTCACGACACGAAGATCATCGTAGGCCAGAGTGCGCTTCAGCATCCGTGCGATATACTCCTCGAACAGCGTGTTCATCTCGAACAGCAGCGAGAAGCCATCCTGTCCACCGGCTGAAGTGGTCTGGAAGCGCTCACCCAGCAACAGGCGTGCGAGGTTCAGGAGTTCGCGCCAGCGCGCATTGGTCCGGTCGAGTTGGACCTGGCCCCATCGCAGTTCCGCAACTGGCACTTCGGCAATATCCGCATAGGCGAGGTTCAGTTCGCGCAGTCGACGCTGGTTGTCGCCGGTTTGTGCGACCCGCGCTAACCGACCAATGGCAGCTTTCATAATGCGATTGAGTGCGATGTCCGGCGTCAACGCATCGTAGCGGCACGCCAGCCGTGATGGATCGGCTGCCAGCGTTGTAAACTGCCGCATCACATCGAGACGACCGCGTAGTACAAACAGATCGTTCGCTTGTTCGACGTAAAGCCGAGGCATTCCCTGGCGGACTGCGTCCACCAGCTTTTCGGAGAACAGGCGGATCAGGATTTCGAGTAGAGTCTCGCGCTGCCAGCCGAGCGCGGTGACCTGGCCTGCGTCGATCTTTATATCGAGCGCGACGGCCAGCATGTGAACGAGGCGGCGGCGGATACTACCTTTCGCTTGATCTCCCTGTTGGCCAGCGAAATCAATCTTTGGCAGGATTTCGAGCGCGCAGCCGTTAGCTGCTATTACGCCGACAACGCCCCGTGCACGCAGGGCGTTGCGCCCATGCTCAATGACACCGCCGCCGCCGTGTCCAGCGAGCGGAGACACGGCAGCTATTCCGGCGATCCGGTCGGCAGCACTGACCGGGATGGCGCCTGGCCCGTCGCCATAAGGCAGTCTCTCCCACTCGAGGATTGTGCGCCGGATCATCCCCCCACGAGCCGATCATACTTGAAGCTGTCGCGAACCCTCCAACGGTAGCGAGGAGCTGTGTCGTCCTCGCCGCCCATGCCTGCTGGTCGCTTGAGCTGCCGGCGGTCCACGAAGCCTCCTTCTCTATCGCCTTCGCTGTCATCCCCGTCCCCGAGTACCGCGGCGATCTTCCCCCAGTCGTCGTAGAAATATTCCCCAAGCAGCGGGATCACCTTGTGGCGCATGACATTGTCGATGTCAGCACGGCTTCGGCAGCGAATGAAGTATGCATGGCCGATCTGATGCTCGCGGTCGAAGAGGTATTCGATCCGCTCGTTGATTTGCGACAGCAACGAGAAGAGGTCTATCCCATCGACCATGCCGAGCAAGGAAGCGTCCGGCATCAACTCGCGGAATTCGAACCGGCGACGGAGCGCGGTATCGAGCAGCGCAATAGATCGATCGGCCGTATTCATGGTTCCAACGATGTGAAGGTTGGCGGGAATGCCAAAGCGGGCGCCGCTATAGGGAAGCGTTAGCCGCAACCCCTCCTCCATGCCGAGTCGCTTGTCCGGCTCAATCAAAGTGATGAGCTCGCCGAAGACTTTCGAAATATTGGCTCGATTGATTTCGTCAATGACCAGCACATGTTCCTCCGCGCTAGCCTCGGCAGCTTCCGCAATGCGACGCAGGATCCCGGGTTCGGCCACTAGTGTGAAGCCAACACCATCGGCTAGCGGCTTGGGGCGTAGCCCTTCAACGAAGTCCTCATACGCGTAGTTCTGGTGAAAGGTAACGAAGCCGATCTGCCCTTGCCCGCGCAGTTCGTCATAGGCTTGCCGCAGTTCCTGTCGCCGCTCCGTAGCGGTGAGCAGCGGATCGTTGTCTGCTAGCCCACGACATAAACGCACAGCGTCAGCCATCGTACGATAGGTTTTGCCAGTGCCTGGTGGGCCGTAAAGGATCAGGTTAATTGGAGATCGTTTGACCGGATCCGGTGCCGGTGCCGCCTCTTCAGAGGAACCGCCCCACCTCGACAGATTTTGGTGGAACCATTCGTGATCTTGGGGCTCATCTTCGAAGGTAAAACGGATCAGGCGTCTTGCCATCTCCTTATTCGAATAGACCTCCCAAATCGTGGGCTGGTAAGTGTAGTGGTACCATTCCCGTGGAGTGTAATCGGGCTCCCAAGCCACCTTCACCCGCTCTCCATCGCCCGGGTTGGCTGTGATCGTACCGATGGCCTTGATCTGCATGACAGAAACTGGTCGGCCACGGCTATCGAAAGGTAGTTCATGCTTTCGGACATAGGTCGCCTTGATCGCGATCCTCTCACCGGGCTGCATCCGACCCACCTGCTCGCGTTGACGATCGCTAGGGTTTCTGATGTCCCAGATACCATCGGCGAGAAAACGTCCCACCTGATCTTCAACACCACCGTAGGCCGCGCCGACAAACCAGAAGGGTCCAGTTGAGACGAGGGGGGCATTGTCAATGGTAACAACCGTTTCTGTGCTCTGCTCTTTTTCCTTGCCCGGTTTTTCTTCGAGGGAGACCCAGACGAAACCTTGTACGTCGAACAAGTCGACAGGATTCCATTCTATTTCTGTGGCGAACAGCGCAAATAGCTCTCGCATGAGTTGAAGAAATTCATCGAGATCAGTCGGGTCGAACAGCGAATGCGCGAAAAGCTTGCGGCCGAACAAGCGCATGCCCATAGCTTCAATGCGGCTGACCTTAAGCCAGCTAGCGGCTTCTGGGCGGACCGTGCCGACTACGCTGATCGCGATTGCCAGAACCTCTCCCCGACGCAGGACGCTAATACCCTCAGCCTTCAACTGCTCCAGCGCTCTTGCACCGCTTGCGATCGTCGTAAGCGGATCGTCGTTGCTACGCGCAAGCATGGCAACCACCTTGTAGAACCTCTCGCCCAAGCTGGGGTCTGCTCTCTGCACTTCTGCCAGCGTGCGCCAGCTCAGCGGCAACCCCTCATTGGTTTCAACACTAAGTGCCCTATAGATTTGCTCACCGGCTGTGGGATCGTCGGCTGAAGATTCCGCGATCCTTCGTACCTTTTCGATCGCCTGGTTTTTGTAACCGCGCTCTAGCCTCCAGTAGTCACCATCCTGTCGTCGGAAGTCTTCGAAGTCGACCATCCGGGTTAGAAAGGTCTGCTGCAGGGACTGGAACTCCGGCCAATCGATAACGACGAATCCCAACGCATCCAGCGCCGCCTTGCACTCGCCACCGCCGGGCTTCGCGTCACTCTTGTTGTAGCTCAAGGCGTCGCGGACGATCGCTTTGCTCGGATAGCGCTTTCCGCGATGCAGTAGCCAGTATTTAGATGGAAGTCCTAGTCCCTCGTGTCTGGCGATAAACGCCTCCACAGAGCCTGCGGAGTCGCAGCGACCGATGGCATCAATAATATCCAGCTGAGTGAGGCCAAATATGGGGCCGGCGAGCAGCGTCGATTGGGCATTCAGAAACCGCTGGTAGAAGTTCAGAGCAGCACGATAGTGCGCAAGATTGGCATACAAATTGCCATCGATTTCAAACTTGCAAGGGTTGGGCGTTCCGGCGCGCTCGTCGGCCTTTGAATAGGCAAGGGATTCGCGAATGCTCGTAAGCGTCTGACCATCGGGGAGATCATCTAGATTGCCATATGCCTGATCAAGGCGGCGCACGTCGGTCATTTGTGTAGTGACTGTGGCTTTCGAATAGCCTTCAGCCTCCATCCAAGCCTTGAATTCAGGTTCTCTCAAACACCCCCCCCGATCAATAATTGTGCACGACTCTGACGCCCTAACGCTACCGCAAGTTGATCACACTTTGTAGGGTCCGTCGGCTGAGTGATTTTCAGAATTTCGAGCCAATATCGCAACCGGCGGCGACTTAGGCCGTCTTATCGGCTGAAAATTGGTGGAAAATTCTGATGGCAAATAATTCCATCAGCGCACATTCCACTGGCTCTGGTACAGACTTCTGGTACATTTTCGTGAGGTTCCAGGTCTGTGATCTCGCCTAAGTCTTTGAAAGCGTTTACGAGAGGATTTTCGGGTTCTTCTCCCTCCCTCTCCGCCAGTTTTACAATAGGCCCTCTAACCATCTGAAAAGCCTTCACTTCCTAGGCTCCCGCCAAATGGCGGTGCCGCACGGAAGTTCGACGCGAACCCAACAGAGAGTTCGCCGGCTGTTCAGGGCTGCTCTACGCGCTCATCCCGCGGACAAGCGGGCGCGACGATCACTCCGGCACACCGGAGATGCCCAAGGCCTCGACGTAGCGCTCGGCGAACACCTTGTCCAGCCACGGGTTGATCTGTCTCTGCAGGGTGAGCGTGAAGGTCGGAAACGCCTCCATCAGCCGCCGCGCCGCTGCCTGTGCCTCGTCCAGCCGGTTGAGTTTGACCAGCGCCATGATCACCACCCGGTGCGAGGAGCCGTAGTTCGGCATCTCGTGCAGCGCGCGTTCTCCCCATGCCAGCGCTTCCTCGTAGCGCTCGAGCATCAGGTAGCTCATTCCGATGCCGGAGAGTGCGATGCCCTTCTCGGGGTCGACCGGGCTCAGCCGCATTGCCCTGTGAAAGTGCTCGATCGCGACGAGCGGGCGGCTGGCATGTGCGTTCACCCAGCCGCTGCCGGTATGGCCCTGCGCCGAATTGGGGTTGAGCAGCAGGGATCGTTCGATCGCGCCCAGCGCCATCTCGTAGTCCTTCGCGCTGTAGGCGATCACCTGCGCGGCGAAGCGCAGGCTCGTGGGGTCGTCGCGCGCTTCCGCCAGGACCTCGCGCGCCATGCGCACGGCGACTCGGACATCATCGGGCTCGTGCCAGCACTGGCTCACGGACAGGCTGCGGATATAGGCGCCGAGTCCCTTTGCCAAGTTGAAGCCAGGGTCGATGCTGAGCGCCTCGTTGATGAGCCGGCGCACGTCGGCAAAGCCTTCGCGCGTCATGCTGTAGAAGCGCGGCAGCCCGCGTAGGTAGAGGTCGTAGGCGCTGATGTAGTCGGTCGGCTTCATGCGCGCCTGCTTGATCTCCTGCAGCCGGATGCTCGGCTCGACAGCGCCGACGACGCTCTCGGTCACCTTGTCCTGAAGGTCGAAGATGTCGCTCAAGTCGCCCTCGAAGCGGTCGGCCCAGACATGGTGTCCGCTGATAGCGTCCACCAACTGCCCGCTGATGCGCACCCGCGATCCTGCTCTGCGGATGCTGCCTTCGAGCACGTAGCGGACGCCCAGTTCGCGCCCGACCTGGCGCAGGTCCACCGCCCGGCCCTTGTAGGTGAAGGACGAGTTGCGGGCGATCACGAAGAAGGAGTTCACCCGGCTCAATCCCGTGATGATGTCCTCCACCAGCCCGTCGGCGAAGTACTCCTGGTCGGGGTCGCCGCTCATGTTGGTGAAAGGCAGAACCGCGATCGAGGGTTTCTCGGGCAGGGCAGGCGGTGCAGCCACCGAGACGCTGGCGTCTGTCTCGACGCGGTAGGCGCGCACAGGCCGCTCGATGTTCTTGAGGCGCAGCTCGCCGAGCGGCGTGAAGCCGCAGTCGAGCTTGCCCTCAAGGTGGTCGTAGGCGGTGCCCGAGACGACCACGGTGCCGGGATCGGCGACGCTTTCGAGGCGAGCGGCGATGTTGACACCGTCCCCGTAGAGGTCGCCGTCCTCCTCGCAGACCACGTCGCCGAGATTGATGCCGATGCGCAAGCGTATCCGCTCTTCCTCGGGCGCCTCCGCCTCGTGTTCTGCCAAGGCCTGCTGGATCGCCATCGCCGAGGTCACCGCGTTAACGACGCTCGCGAACTCGCACAGCATGCCGTCGCCGGTGAGCTTGACGATCCGACCCTGGTGCTCGGAGACCAGCGGTTCGAGGAGGTCCTTACGGTAGATCTTCAGCCGCTCGAGCGTGCCGCGCTCGTCGCGCTCCGTCAGCCGCGAATAGCCGACCACGTCGCAAGCCAGGATCGCCGCGAGATGGCGCTGCGTGGTCATTTCACTGCTCAGCCAGGCGCCTGCACGCGGGCCGCCCCGCATCCATGCCCTGCCGACTTCCAGACGCCTCCCGTGCATGGTATCCATCTCTCCCAGTCTCCGACCGTCGCCGATACAGAACGGAGAACGCAGCTTGACCTTGCCTTCACAAGATTTCGCTATTCCGCTTGCGAGGCGTGGAGCGTTCCAGTCGCCGCGCTACAGCCAACCGACGACACGCCCACGCAGCCTCTGGGTACGCTGAAACGCCGCTCCTCCCAGAAGGTCGGAGATATTTCCTGCCCTGTGTAACCGGTTGACGCCACCGTGACGGTGCTTTTGTATCGGGCAGGCATCACAACAGACCTTCGCGCTTAGAATGGCCTGATGACCAGGGCACGGCTTCCGACAGGTGCCGGCGTACGAATTCGCAAGGTCTGCAAAGTTGTCAGGTGCGGCGCAATGGCTTGATCGCCTCGCCCACGCGGCGGGCGATCTCCAGCTCGAGATGCTGGCGCCTGCGTAGCTGTGCCCGCTTGTTCGGTTTGTATTCAGCCGAACATCGTCAGGTGGACCCGGCTGCCCCCGGATTCGGCCCAGAAGCTGTCGTAGTCTGCGGAAATGCGGTGGCGCAGGGCAAAGTCGTTTGCAAAGACATGGCCCGCGTTCGACGCGGCAACAAGACCCGAAATGTCGAGGGAGCGTGCGAGCGCCTGGGCCACCAGCAGCAACAGTGTTTTGGGTCGCAGTCCTTCCATGGCCTTCGTCAGCGTGCGCGCATCATCAAGACCTTGCACTCCAACCGATGCGGACTTGAGCGCACCGATCCAAAGCACGTGTCCCTGCCCGCTGAGCCGCAGGAGCGGTCTATCCACAATCGCAAGGCCCATCTCGGTGATTGGTCGCCCGGCCAGGCGCAGGAGCAGGCGACATTCAGCCTCCCTGTACAACTTGTCCTGGCCGGTCAGTTCAACCGTGACGTTGCCCGCCGTGGTCGAGAGATCCAGCAACTGTTGGCCGCCAGTGTGGCTCCTGATCAGGGCGGCGTCGGTGAAGAGTTGCGCCGCCGCGACGTAATGACCGACGACGGCGACCCGGCGATGTCCGCGCCTCAGCGAGGTCGTCAGGTAGCATCGGACGGGCTTCAGGGGAATGTCTGGATACTTCTCGAGGATCGCCGCGAAGGGTTCGGCACCGAGTTTGGACTGGATGGCGGCGATGTCGCGGCGGAATATCCAACGAAGCGCCGCCCACTTGATCGTATGGACGCATCGGTTCAGTCCGCGTCGAAAGCCGGAGGTCTGCCGTTTGCGATGAACCCGCGGCGGCGATGGCGACATTGCCCCATTCAAATGCTCACCCTTCGCATTCTCCGTGCCTCATTGTTGGAATCTTTAGCTTATCGGCGCTGCCCCGCGACATTACGGATTTGTAAGGTGGCCACGAAAATGGCCGGCTTGCGGATCGGTTTCGCCGCCGGAAAAATGGCAGTGCGCTTGTTCCCGTCGGATGCACGAAGAGTGCGACAATGAGATGCGCTGCTGCCGACGCGTGTCGCCCTCAGCCCTCAGCCACCCGACTGGTGGCCCGCGATTACGGCAAGAAAAACCTGGCCGAATTCCTTGAGCTTCGCCGCCCCGACGCCATTCACTTCGGCGAAGGCGTCGAGATCGGTTGGCCGGCGCTCGGCCATGTCGATCAGCGTGCGATCGGAAAACACCACATAGGCCGGCACCTGGCGCTCCTTGGCGAGGCGCAGCCGCAGCGTCTTCAGCGCGGCCAGCAGCGAAGCATCCACGCCTTCCATGTCCGCGGCCTGGGCGGACCGCATCTTGCCGCGCAAGGCGGGGCTGCGCACTTCGACGCGGTAGTGGAACGGCATTTCGCCACGGCCAAGCGCATGGCCTTTTTCGACGATGGCGAGGCCGCCATGGCCGCTGGGATCCGGTATCAGGAAACCACCCGCGACGAGCTGCCGTATCAGCGACAGCCAGAAATCCTTCTTGTGCTCCAGTCCGCTGCCGAAGCTTGAGAGCCTCTGGTGGTTCCTGGCCAGCACCTTCTCGGTTTCATGGCCGAGCAGGATATCGATGACATGGCCCGCACCGAAGCGTTCTCCGCTCTGCGCGACAGCTGACAGGATGATCCGCGCCTCCGCTACGCCATCGGCGCGTGGCGCCTGGTCGAGGCAGGTGTCGCAATTGCCGCAAGGCGGCGCTTCCTCGCCAAAATAGCCGAGCAGCACCTGGCGGCGGCAGTGCGCCGTCTCGCAATAGCCGATAAGCGTGTCGAGCCGGCCATGCGAGCGCCTCTTGTGCTCGGGCGGCGCATCCTCGTCGTCGATGAACATCCGCCGCATGCGGATATCGCCAAGGCCGAACAGCATATGCGCCTCGGCTGGTCGCCCGTCGCGACCGGCGCGGCCGATTTCCTGATAATAGGCCTCCAGGCTGCCCGGCAGATCGGTGTGGAAGACATAGGCGACATCAGGCTTGTCGATGCCCATGCCGAAGGCGATGGTCGCCACCATGACGACACCGGACAGGGTCATGAAGCTGTTCTGGTTGGCGTCGCGCGCGTCCTTGCTCATGCCGGCATGGTAGGCGAGCGCGGTGACGCCGTTCTTCTCGAGGAAGGCCGCCATCTCTTCCGTCTTCTTGCGCGACAGGCAATAGACGATGCCGCTGCGGCCGGGATGGCGCTCGACGAAGCTCAGCAACTGGCGCTTGCTGTCCTGCTTGGCCGCGATGCCAAGCTTGATGTTCGGCCGGTCGAAGCCCAGCACCAGGGTCTCGACCCGCTCGGCGAACAGCCGCGCCTCGATGTCGGTGCGCGTGCCCTCGTCCGCCGTCGCCGTCAGAGCGATGATCGGCACGTTGGGGAAGATGCCGCGCAGCCGCGACAGATCTTCATATTCGCGCCGGAACGCCGGCCCCCATTGCGAGATGCAATGCGCCTCGTCGACGGCGATCAGGCTGACGTCGAGCCTGGCCAGCGCATCGAGCATCCGCTCGGTCATCAGCCGCTCCGGCGCGAGATAGAGCAGCCGAGTCTGGCCCGCCGCGACGCGACGCCAGGCGGCGACATTGGCCTCGCGGTCGATCGAGGAATTGATCGTATCGGCGGCAACGCCGGCAAGGCGCAAGGCGGCGACCTGATCCTGCATCAACGCCACCAGCGGCGAAACGACGATGGTCAACCCGCCCAGAACCAGCGCCGGCACCTGGTAGCAAAGCGACTTGCCCGCACCCGTCGGCATGACGGCCAACACATGACGCCCGGCCAGCAGCGCGTCCATGACATCGGCCTGGCCGGGGCGAAAATCGTCGAAGCCGAACACGTCCTTCAGGACGCGCCGCTTGGGGTCCTCGGCCCGAACGCTCGCTGCCTGTGCCTGCATCAGTCGGACACCGGGCCGGAAACGATTTTTGGTGGATTGGAGAGGATGTGGAAACCGATCAAAACGACTCTCCGCGTGACGCCTTGGAGTAGCGCAGCCGTCATCCAACCACAACGGCCCTTTGCGGGAACCTCGGTTCGTTGACATCGCCGGGCTGCACCATGGCGGCGATGGGACCCATGTTGGAGACAGAGGCTGTCCCTTCCCTTGCGACACCTGCACTCCGCTGGATTCCCTCACCCGCTGCGATGTAAGCTTGTCCCGACCAAGGCCAGGGAGGGCGCTCTATGCTGCAGACCAGACAAGATGCTCTCGGCGAGCGGTTTCAGCTGCAGCGTACCGCCTTCGAGGCGCAGCCTTTCCCGGACATTGGCGTCCGCAAGGACCGCCTGAAACGCCTGTTGGCGCTGACCGAGAGGCATGAGGCTGAGATCTGCGCGGCGATCGACGCCGACTTTGGCGGCCGCTCCGCGCATGAGACGCGCCTGGCGGAACTGTTTGTCGTGCGCGCCGGCATCCGCCACACGCTGTCTCACCTGAAGGGCTGGATGCGAGAACGTCGCGTTGCCACCACCATGCCGTTCCTGCCCGGCAGAAATCGCCTCGTCGCGCAGCCGCTCGGTGTCGTCGGGATCGTCTCGCCCTGGAATTATCCCTTCCAGCTCGCCGTCGCGCCGATGACCGCCGCACTTGCCGCCGGCAATCGCGTGCTCGTCAAGCCGTCCGAACTGACGCCGGCTTTTTCGGAGTTGCTGGCGCAACTGGCCGGCGAGCATTTCGCACCCGACGAGCTCAGCGTCACCACCGGCGATGCGGAGATGGGCAAGGCCTTCGTGTCGATGCCTTTCGATCATCTGCTGTTCACCGGTTCGACCGCGGTCGGCCGCCAGGTTGCGATCGCCGCCGCCGCCAACCTGACCCCGGTCACGCTCGAACTCGGCGGCAAATCGCCGGCAATCTTCGATCCGTCCTGCGACCTCGATGCGGCGGCAGCCAGCATCGCCTATGGCAAGCTGTTGAATGCCGGGCAGACCTGTATCGCGCCGGACTATCTGCTGGTGCCGCAAGGGCAGGCAGGCACCGTCGCCGCGAAGCTCGCGACGGCGATAGCGCGGCTCTACCCGACCTTGCGTGACAACCCCGATTATACCGCCATCATCAGCGAGCGGCATTACCGGCGCCTGCGCGACATGATCACCGAAGCCCGCGATACCGGCGCCGATGTCATCGAAATCAACCCGGCGGGCGAGGCGTTCGGGGCCGCCAGCCGGAAGTTGCTGCCGACCTTGGTTCGCAATGCCGGCCCGAATCTGCGGCTGATGCGCGAGGAGATTTTCGGGCCGGTGCTGCCGATCGTCGAATACGCCACCGTCGACGAGGCGATCGACCATGTGAACCGCGCGGACCGGCCGCTGGCGCTCTATTGGTTCGGGCGTGACAGCCGCAACCGTCAACGCATCCTGCACGAGACGGTCGCCGGCGGCGTCACCATCAACGACTGCATGCTGCATCTGGTGCAGGAGAACCAGCCCTTCGGCGGCGTCGGCGCCAGCGGCATGGGCGCCTATCACGGCGAATGGGGTTTCCGCACCTTCAGCAAGCAGAAGCCGATTTTCCTGCAGTCGAGGCTGAGCGCGGGAGGCTTGCTGCGCCCGCCCTATGGCAAGACGTTCGAGCGGATTTTCAGCCTGCTCCGGCACATCACCTGACCTCGAGCAATTCCAAAAAAGTTGTCAAACGATTTTCCCGGGAAAAGCGCGTAGCGCTTTCCCTGAGGGAATTGCGTCAAAACAAAGAGATAGAGCGGTTCTCCGTTTCCGTGAAACGATGAAACCGCTCTGGAACAGCCATCGGTTGTAGGCGCGTTAAGCCTATGTTCACGATGATACGGCAGGCTCCACATCCTGCGGTCATGTCTAGAGTACCGCGGCGCCACAAGCGCCCAGGCAACAACCCGCGCCTCTTTGGGGCGCGGGTCATTCCCCGCGCTCGATCTCGCAGCCTTGGCTAAGCAAATCGTGGACTAGGCGAGAAAATCGGCGCGATGCGGCGTGAAACTGTCGACCAGCCGCCCCGCCTCCAGTGCCTTGACGCCGTGCACCAGATTGGACGGCACGATGAAGCTGCCGCCGGCCGCGATGATTTCGGTCCGGCCGCCGATGGTCACCTCGAAGCGACCCTCCGCGACATAGCTTGCCTGGACATGCGGGTGCGAATGCAGGGCACCGACGCCGCCCTCGTCGAAACCGAATTCGACCATCATCAGTTCATCGGTGTGCAGCAGGACGCGCCGCCTGTTGCCATCCGGCGTCGCCGTCCAGACGCCCTCGCCGGCATGCGCGAAAATCTTCGGGTCAGCCATCGTCATCTCCTCATCGCGCCAGCCAGCCGCCATCCACCGGCACCACCGCGCCATGCATGTAGTTCGACGCCGGCGCCAGCAGGAAGACGGCGGCGTCGCCAATGTCTTCCGCTTCGCCCCAGCGCCCGGCAGGGATACGCGCCAGGATGGCGGCACTGCGGTCGGGATCGGCACGCAGCGCCTGCGTGTTGTTTGTCTCGATATAGCCGGGCGCGATGGCGTTGACGTTGATGCCTTTTGCCGCCCATTCGCAAGCGAGCAGCCGGGTGATACCGAGCACGCCATGTTTCGAGGCGGTGTAGGACGCGACGCGGATGCCGCCCTGGAAGCTCAGCACCGAGGCGATGTTGACGATCTTGCCTTGCCGCTCGCCAGCAAGCGCGAGTCTGGCGAAGGATTGGCAGAGCAGGAAGGCCGTCTTCAAATTGACGTCCATGACGTCGTCCCAGTCGGTTTCGCTCAAATCGACGGCATCGGCGCGCCGGATGATACCGGCATTGTTGACCAGCCCGTCGAGCGGGCCGCTTTCGTCCCAGATCCGGTCCAGCATCGGGCCGGCGGCTGCCGTGTCGGCAAGGTCGGCGCTTACCGCCTCGAATTGCCCACCGGCTGAGGCAACCTTGCTTGCCGTATCGTCCATAGAGGAGCGGCCGACGCCGATCACCGCGCCGCCGGCACGCGCGATCGAGACGGCTATGCCTTGACCGATACCGGTGTTGGCGCCGGTGACGAGAATGCGTTTGCCGGCCAGGCTGAAGGCGGAAAGGTCGCTCATCGCAAGTCGTCCAATGCCACCGGGTCAACATCGGTATAGTCGACATTGTCGCCGGCCATCGCCCAGATGAAGGCGTAGTTCGAAGTGCCGGCGCCAGAGTGGATCGACCAGCCCGGCGACAGCACCGCCTCCTCGTTGCCCATGACGATATGACGGGTCTCGTCCGGCTCACCCATGAAGTGGAAAACACGCGCCGTCTCGGCCAGGTCAAAATAGAGATAGGCTTCCATGCGCCGGTCATGCACATGGCAGGGCATTGTGTTCCACACCGAGCCCGGCGCCAGCTGGGTCATGCCGACCACCAGCTGGCAGGTTCTTGCACCCTCGGCATGGATGAACTGGAAGATCGAGCGCTCGTTGCAGCTATCCTTGCTGCCGAGGTCGAGACGCTTGGCGTCACCGATGCGGATCAGCCGGCTCGGCCAGGCCTGATGCGCCGACGCGCTGAGCAGGTAGAATTTAGCCGGCGCGGTTTTATCCGCCGAGGCGAACGACACATCCTTGCTGCCCATGCCGAGATAGAGCATGTCGCGCGCCTGCAATTCATAAGGTTGGCCGCCGGCCGTGACGACACCGGCGCCGCCGATGTTGACGGCGATCAGCTCGCGGCGGTCGAGAAAATCCTTGGTCCCGGTCGGCTTGATCGCCTCCAGCTGAAGCGGTGCCTCAGTCGGCACGGCGCCGCCGACGATCATGCGATCGTAGTGGGTGTAGGTCAGGCTGATACGGCCGGGCTGGAACAGGTCGTCGATGTGGAAATTGTGCCGCAGTTCGTCGGTTCCCATCGCCGCGGCGGCAATAGGATCGATGGCGAAGCGCGATGTGTAGTCGGTATGGCTCTGGCTCATTGCAGTCCTGACTTGAGATGGGTCATTCGCCGGCAGCGCCCTTGACCGAACTGGCATAGAAAACCTGCCTTGCATGCAGCCGCTCGCGGTAGCGCTGTTGGCTGGCGCTGAGGTGCGCGCGCATCGCCTCGCGCGCGGCTTCGGCATCGCCTGATGTGATCGCATTGAGGATCACCAGATGCTCGCGCTGCAGCCCGCGCTGATATGTGTCGGATTGCACCAGCTCGGTCGACCAGGGCGAGGTCACGTCACACGGAATGGCGCGCCGGCCGAGCACGTCGAGCATCTCGACATAGAAGGGATTGTTGGTGGCGCTGGCGATCGCCCGGTGGAAGGCGAGGTCGGCCGGCCCGGTCGGCTCGCTGGCGAGCAGCAGCCGTTCGAACTCGAAGAAGGCTTCCTGGATCGCCGCCTCCTGCGCGGCGTTGCGGCGGATGGCGGCAAGCCCGGCCGATTCGATTTCGATCGCCAGCCGCACTTCGAGCACGTTGAGCGCGATCGAATCCTTGCTGCCCATGTCGGCGGCCAGCGCGCCGAACATCGTCGAGATGTGCTCGGTGACGAAGACGCCGGCACCCTGTCGCGGCTCGACCAGGCCGTCGGCGGCAAGCTTGGCCAGGGCTTCGCGGATGACGGTGCGGCTGACGCCGAAGGTCTCGGTCAACTGGCCTTCGGTCGGCAATTTGTGGCCTGGCAGGACCTCGCCCGCCTGCAGCTGCTTGCGGATCGCCGCGACGACGGTCTCCGACAGCTTTGGTTTTCTCTCGACCCTGAGGTCGGTTGCGGTATCCGATGCCATGTCGCCCCCTATTTGAACACGCCGGCAACCAGAGCGAGATGGCCGGAATATAGGTCATAAGCCCGAGAACCACGGCACTCGCGCCGGATCGAGCGCATCGCTTCCCCCGGTTCAGAGCCGGTACGCCTTCTTGGCAAGCGTGTAGGCAAGGTCCCGCGCCAGCTCGTGCGCCTCGTCCTCGCGCAGCCGATGCTCGGCGACGAGACGCGCCAGGAACGCGCAGTCGACCCGCCGCGCCACATCGTGGCGCGCCGGTATGGACGGAAAGGCGCGGGTGTCGTCGTTGAAGCCGACGGTGTTGTAGAAACCGGCCGTTTCGGTGGTCATCTCGCGGAAGCGACGCATGCCCTCCGGGCTGTCGTGGAACCACCAGGCCGGCCCGAGCTTCAGCGCCGGATAGGTGCCGGCGAGCGGCGCCAGTTCGCGCGCATAGCTGGTCTCGTCGAGCGTGAAGAGGATGATTGTCAGGTCCCGTTCCAGGCCGACGCAATCAAGCAGTGGCTTCAGCGCCGTGACATAGTCGGTCCGGGTCGGGATATCGAAACCCTTGTCGCGACCGAACTTCTGGAAAATAGACGGCGAATGGTTTCGCCATGAACCGGGATGGATCTGCAGCACAAGCCCGTCATCCCGGCTCATCTTGGCCATTTCGGTCAGCATCTGGGCGCGGAACAGCCGCTTTTCGCGCTCGTCGTCCGAACCATGGCGCACACGGTTGAACAGTTCCTCGGCCGCCGCATCGGAAAGATTGGCGGTCTCGGCCGTCGGATGGCCGTGATCGGACGAGGTCGCACCATAGCTTTTGAAGAAAGCACGTCGCTGACGGTGGGCATCGAGATAGCCGGTCCAGTTGCCGGTGTCGCAGCCGGTGATTTCGCCAAGCTTGTCGAGATTGGCCGAAAACCCTTCGAAGTCCGGATCGACGACGGCGTCCGGCCGGTAGGCTGTGATGACCTTGCCTTCCCAGCCGCTGTCGCGGATCATCTGGTGCCATCTGAGGTCGTCGAGTGCGCCTTCCGTCGTTGCGATGACCTCGATGTTGAAGCGCTCGAACAGCGCGCGCGGGCGGAAATTCTCCCATTGCAGCACCGTCGCGATGGTGTCGTAGTGACGGTCGGCAGTCGCCGCGTTCAGCGGTTCGTCGATGCCGAACAGATGCGCCAGCACATGGTCGAACCACAGCCGGGTCGGCGTGCCGCGGAAGAGGAAGTAGTTGTCGGCAAAACGCCGCCAGATCGCCCTGCCATCGGTTTCCACCGGCGCGCCGTCCAAGGTCGCCACGCCGAGATCCTCGAGGCGAACGCCCTGGCTGAACAGCATGCGGAAGATGTAATGGTCGGGCACGATGAGCAATTGCGCCGGATCCGGGAACGGCTCGTTCAGCGCATACCAGCGCGGATCGGTGTGACCATGCGGGCTGACGATAGGCAGGTCCTTTATCCCGGCATAGAGATCGCGGGCGATGGAGCGCGAATGCGCGTCGGCGGGAAACAGCAAATCCGCATTGGTCAGTGCCACGACGATCCTCCCAAGGCCGCTATCGGTAGGGTCGGCAAGAAATAATGTCAACATACAAAAATTAGATTGTTGTATGATGACTGTTCCTACCATTGTGTGGCAAGAAATCGGATGTTACGTCGCTTGCCGACCCATCTCAGAGGCGATCTCATGCCGTCCAGCCAGACTAGCCGCGCCACGCCAACCAGGCGCCTTTCCGCGATGACGGCACATACTTTGCCGGCGTCGGCCGCGACTCCTTTGTATGATCGCAGCCTCGTCGTCCCCGGTATCGTGCATCTCGGCGTCGGCGCCTTCCATCGCGCCCATCAGGCAGCCTATGTCGACGACTGCCTGGCGGCAGGAGACACGAGTTGGGGTATCGTCGGCGTTTCACTGCGCAGCGCCGACACACGCGATGCGCTCTCGCCGCAGGACGGGCTCTACACGCTGGCGATCAGGAGCAGCGGCGAGGAAAAGCTTCGCGTCATCGGCTCCATCGCGTCGATGCTGGTGGCGCCGGAGGACCCGGGCGCGGTGCTGGCCGCGCTGACCGATCCGCGCACCCGCATCGTGACGCTGACGATCACCGAAAAGGCCTATCTCAGGGCCGCCGGCGGCGGGCTGGACACCGCTCATCCCGATATCGTCCATGATCTGGCAAATCCGCAAATGCCGAAGACAGCGCATGGTTTTCTCGCCGAGGCGCTTGCGCGGCGACGCGCCGCCGGCACGCCGCCCTTCACCGTGCTCTGCTGCGACAACCTGCCGGCCAATGGTGCGACGCTGCACCGGCTGCTGATCGAGTTCGCCGAATTGCGCGATGCCAGGCTCGCCCAATCAGGCGATGCCAGGCACGCAGCGAAGGCCGATAGCGGCCTCGCCAGTCACATCGCCGACCAGGTCGCTTTTCCCTCCAGCATGGTCGATCGCATCGTGCCGGCCACCACAGACGCCGACCGGGCGCGGATTGCTACCGAACTCGGCGTCGAGGACGCCTGGCCGGTCATGACCGAGCCGTTCTGCCAATGGGTGATCGAGGACAATTTTCCGGAGGGCCGGCCAGCCTGGGAACGGTTCGGCGTCACCATGGTCAGCGATGTCGGCCCCTTCGAGGACATGAAGCTCAGGCTGCTGAACGGCGCGCATTCGGGCATCGCCTATCTCGGCCTGCTCAGCGGTCATGCCACCGTCGACCGCGCCTTCGCCGACCCGGCAATCCGGCAGTTCGTCGATGCATTGTGGGCCGAAGCCATTTCAACGCTGCCGGAGGATGCCGGCCTCGATACATCAGCCTATACGGCCGAGCTTACCGAGCGTTTTTCGAACACCGCTCTTGCCCACCGTACGGCGCAGATCGCCAATGACGGCAGCCAGAAGCTGCCGCAACGCATCGTCGCATCGGCATTGGAGTGCTTGGAAGCCGGCACCGAATTGGTCCATCTCACGCTGGTGGTCGCCGCCTGGATCGCCGCCTGCGCTGCGCGGGGAAAGACCTTGCCGGAGGGCCATTTCACCGACCCACTCGATGCAGCATTAACGGAGCTTTTGAGCCAGCAGCTACCGGCGAATGAGACCGTGACGGCGGTGTTCGAACTCGCCGGCTTCGCCAGCGACCACGCCGAGCGCCAGACGCTGATTGAACTCGTGGCCGTCCATCTTGTACACCTGCGACGGGATGGTCCAACACTGGCCTTCGCCGCGTTGGGAATAGGAAGTGAATAGTCGAGGCGGGACCCGATACGGCTCAGATCGCGACGCAAAGGCAGGACGAGCGCCACCCACACGATCATCAAAGCGATACCTGAAAGATTGGCCAGCCAAGCCAGATCGACGCCCGGAAACACCGGAAAGCCGATGTAGATAAGCACCAAGCTGATGGCACTGACCACCACTAGGCTGGCAGCCGCCAGTCTGCCGCTGCCGATCCAGAGGAACCCACCGAACGGACCGCCAAAGGCGGATACCAAAGCGGTCGACCAGCGGGATCGCGAAGCTGTTTCTCGCGCAGCTGTTTCTTCATCATCGGCCACCCCCATACCCAAGGCAGCCGGACTGTCCGCCAAACAAAAAAGCGAGGCAAGGCCCCGCTTTTCACTCATCTGAAGCGAATTTTAGGCCGGCAGGATGGCGCCTTCCAGCGTCGTAAGCTGGCTAAGGAACTGTTCGGCCTTGCTGCGGGCCTCGTCGTCCTTGGCGTCGGCGGCGTCTTCCTTGGCTTCCTGGATGCGGCGGGCGAGATCGGCGCGGTCGACATCATTCACCGCCACAGCCGACTCCGCCAACAGCGTGCAGCCAGCCGGAACGATATCGGCGAAGCCGCCGAACACGACATAACGCTCTTCCTCGCCCGACGCGGTCTTAACAGTGACCACACCCGGCTTGATCGTGGTCATGACCGGCGCGTGATGCGCCATCACGGTCATCTCGCCCTCTGCACCTGGAATGACGACGGATTCGACCTGCTCGGAAACAAGCAGGCGCTCCGGCGAGACCAGTTCGAACTTGAAAGCTTCGGCCATGATCAATCTAGCAAACGGGGAATAGTGAGTAGCGAGTAGTGAAGAAACTCGCTCGTCTCATAAACCCCTATTCGCTACTCCCTATTCGCTATTCGCTTCTTATGCCGCTTCGGCCGCCAGGCGCTGTGCCTTCTCGACCGCTTCCTCGATGCCGCCGACCATGTAGAAGGCGGCTTCCGGGAGGTGGTCATAGTCGCCGTTGCAGAGGCCCTTGAAGCCCTTGATGGTGTCGGCCAGGTCGACCAGCTTGCCAGGCGAGCCGGTGAACACTTCGGCGACGAAGAAGGGCTGCGACAGGAAGCGCTCGATCTTGCGGGCGCGTGCCACCGTCTGCTTGTCCTCTTCCGACAGCTCGTCCATGCCCAGGATGGCGATGATGTCCTGCAGCGACTTGTAGCGCTGAAGGATCGACTGCACCTGGCGCGCGACGGCATAGTGCTCGTCACCGACGACCAGCGGATCGAGCATGCGCGAAGTCGAATCCAGCGGATCGACGGCCGGGTAGATGCCCTTTTCGGCGATGGCGCGGTTGAGCGTCGTGGTCGCGTCGAGGTGGGCGAACGAGGTCGCCGGCGCCGGGTCGGTCAAGTCGTCGGCGGGCACGTAGATCGCCTGCACCGAGGTGATCGAGCCCTTGGTGGTGGTGGTGATGCGTTCCTGCAACGCGCCCATGTCGGTGGCGAGCGTCGGCTGATAGCCCACGGCCGACGGGATACGGCCGAGCAGAGCCGACACTTCCGAACCCGCCTGCGTGAAGCGGAAGATGTTGTCGACGAAGAACAGCACGTCCTGGCCCTGGTCGCGGAAATATTCCGCAACCGTCAGGCCGGTCAGGCCGACGCGGGCGCGGGCGCCCGGCGGCTCGTTCATCTGGCCATACACCAGAGCGGCCTTGGAGCCTTCACCGCCGCCCTTCTTGTTGACGCCAGACTCGATGAACTCGTGATAGAGATCGTTGCCTTCGCGAGTGCGCTCGCCGACGCCAGCGAACACCGAGTAGCCACCATGCGCCTTGGCGATGTTGTTGATCAGCTCCTGGATCAGCACGGTCTTGCCGACGCCGGCGCCGCCGAACAGGCCGATCTTGCCGCCCTTGGCGTAGGGAGCCAGGAGGTCGAGCACCTTGATGCCGGTGATCAGGATCTGTGCTTCCGTCGACTGCTCGACATAGGTCGGAGCCGGCTGGTGGATGGAGCGCATTTCGATCCCGTCGACCGGGCCTTCTTCATCGACCGGCTCGCCGATGACGTTGATGATGCGGCCGAGCATGCCCGGGCCGACCGGGACGGTGATCGGCGCGCCGGTGTCGCGCACTTCCTGGCCGCGCACCAGACCTTCGGTCGAGTCCATGGCGATGCAGCGCACGGTGTTTTCACCCAGATGCTGGGCCACTTCGAGCACCAGGCGGTTGCCGACATTGGTCGTCTCGAGCGCGTTCAGGATCGCCGGCAGGTGATCGCCGAACTGCACGTCGACAACGGCGCCGATGACCTGGCGGACCTTGCCGACAACGCCGGTTGCCTTGGTGGCCACTGCGGATGTCTTGGTCGCTGCGGCCTTGGCCGGTGCTGATGCCGTCTTGGCCGGAGCTGCCTTTGCGGCTGCTGCCGGAGCCTTTGCCGCCTTCGCGGGGGCTGCGGCCTTGGGGGCTGCCGTCTTGGGTGTTACCTTCTGGGGGGTCGCTGCTTTCGCCATCGTCTTTACCCTTTTTCGTCCTTTGTTTCTCACGCGGTCCGCTCGCGGGTCGATGACCCGCAAACCGCGCCTAGAGCGCCTCGGCGCCCGAAATGATTTCGATCAGTTCCTTGGTGATCTGCGCCTGCCGCTGGCGGTTGTAGGTGATCGACAGCTTGTTGATCATCTCGCCGGCATTGCGCGTCGCATTGTCCATGGCGCTCATCTTGGCGCCCATTTCGCCGGCCGCGTTTTCGAGCAGCGCCCGGAAAACCTGCACCGAGATGTTGCGCGGAATGAGATCGGAGAGGATTTCGCCCGGCTCCGGTTCGTATTCATAGACGGCGCTGCCGCCATCCACTGCCCGGGCCGGAGCCGAAGCGATACCGGCTGGAATGATCTGCTGCGCGGTCGGGATCTGGCTGATCACCGACTTGAACTGCGAATAGAACAAAGTGCAGATGTCGAAGCCGCCCTCGTTGAAGAGCTGGACGACTTTCTTGGCGATCGCGTCGGCATTGACGAAGCCGAGCGTCTTGACCTCCCGCAGATCGACACGATCGAGAATCATAGACGCATAGTCGCGGCGCAGGATATCGAAACCCTTCTTGCCGACGCAGATGATCTTGACCTGCTTGCCGTCGGCCAAAAGCTTGCGGATATGGTCGCGGGCAAGGCGGGCGATCTGCGAATTGAAGCCGCCGCACAGGCCGCGCTCAGCGCTGCAGACGACGAGCAGATGCACGTCGTCCTTGCCGGTGCCGGTCATCAGCGCCGGGGCATCGCCGCCGCCGCCGATTGCCTGTGTGATGTTGGCCAGCACGGAACCCATGCGCTCCGAATAGGGGCGCGCCGCTTCCGCAGCCTCTTGCGCACGGCGCAGCTTCGCCGCGGCGACCATCTGCATCGCCTTGGTGATCTTCTGCGTCGCCTTGACCGAGGCGATACGGTTACGAAGGTCTTTTAATGAAGGCATGCTTCAAACCTGATCCCGTCTTGTCTCATCCCGACTGGCGCTTCGCTCAGGCGAAGGTCTTGGCGAAAGCGTCGATCTCGGCCTTCAGCTTGGCGCGCAGACCGTCCGACAGCGCCTTTTCCTTGCGGATGGCATCGAGCACGTCCTTGCCCGCCGCACGCATGTGGCTGAGCAGGCCATGCTCGAACTTGCCGACCTGGTTGACCGGCAGCTTGTCGAGATAGCCGTTGACGCCGGCGAAGATCACCGCGACCTGCTCTTCCGTCTTCAGCGGCGAGAACTGCGGCTGCTTCAGGAGTTCGGTCAGGCGCGATCCGCGGTTGAGCAGGCGCTGCGTGGCGGCGTCGAGATCGGAGCCGAACTGCGCGAACGCCGCCATTTCGCGGTATTGCGCGAGCTCGCCCTTGATCGAGCCGGCAACCTGCTTCATCGCCTTGATCTGCGCGGCCGAGCCGACGCGCGACACCGACAGGCCGACGTTGACGGCCGGACGGATGCCCTGGAAGAACAGGTTGGTTTCGAGGAAGATCTGGCCGTCGGTGATCGAGATCACGTTGGTCGGGATATAGGCCGACACGTCGTTGGCCTGCGTCTCGATGATCGGCAGGGCGGTCAGCGACCCACCGCCCAGATCGTCGTTGAGCTTGGCGGCGCGCTCGAGCAGGCGCGAGTGCAGGTAAAAGACGTCGCCGGGATAGGCTTCGCGGCCCGGCGGGCGGCGCAGCAACAGCGACATCTGGCGGTAGGCGACGGCCTGCTTCGACAGATCGTCATAGCTGATCAACGCATGCATGCCGTTGTCGCGGAAATACTCGCCCATGGTGCAGCCCGCGAACGGCGCGAGGTACTGCATCGGCGCCGGGTCGGACGCGGTGGCGGCGATGATGATCGAATATTCGAGCGCGCCGCGCTCTTCCAGCACCTTGACGAACTGCGCCACGGTCGAGCGCTTCTGGCCGACGGCGACGTAGACGCAGTAGAGCTTTTCCTTCTCAGGGCCGTTGTCGTGCACCGACTTCTGGTTGAGCATCGTATCAAGGATGATGGCGGTCTTGCCGGTCTGGCGGTCGCCGATGACCAGTTCGCGCTGGCCGCGGCCGACCGGGATCAGTGCGTCGATGGCCTTGAGGCCGGTCGACATCGGCTCGTTCACCGATTTGCGCGGGATGATGCCGGGCGCCTTGACGTCGACACGCTTGCGCTCGACTGCCTTGATCGGGCCCTTGCCGTCGATCGGATTGCCGAGCGCGTCGACGACGCGGCCGAGCAGACCCGGACCGACCGGAACGTCGACGATGGCGCCGGTGCGCTTGACGATGTCGCCTTCCTTGATGTCGCGGTCGGCGCCGAAGATGACGACGCCGACATTGTCGGCTTCGAGGTTGAGCGCCATGCCGCGAGTGCCGCCGGGGAATTCGACCATTTCGCCGGCCTGGACATTGTCGAGGCCGTAGACGCGGGCGATACCGTCACCGACGGACAGCACCTGTCCAACTTCGGAGACCTCGGCCTCCTTGCCGAAATTCTTGATCTGGTCTTTCAGAATTGCGGAAATTTCCGCGGCGCGGATGTCCATCAGCCGACCTCTTTCAGTGCAAGCTTGAGCGAGTTGAGTTTGGTTTTGAGCGACGTATCGATCTGGCGCGAGCCCATCTTGACCACCAGCCCGCCGAGCAGCGACGGATCAACGGTGATTGAGATGGCCACGTCCTTGCCGGCAACGCCCTTCAGCGCCGCCTTGAGTTCGTTCTGCTGGGCATCGGTCAACTCGTGCGCCGACGTCACTTCAGCAGCGGTCTCGCCACGGTGTTCGGCGGCAATCTGGCGGAACGCCCTGATCATGCCGGGGATGGCGAACAGACGGCGGTTACGGGCCACGACGCGCAGGAAATTGCCGGTGAGGCCGGTGATCCCTGCCTTGTCGGCGATCGCCGCGATGGCCTTGGCCTGATCCTCGCTGGAAAACACCGGGCTGCTGATCAGCCGGGTAAGGTCGGCACTGCCCGCGAGCATCGCCTCGAAACTGTTGAGGTCTGCCTCGACCTTGGCGACCGAATTTGCCTGCAGGGCGAGTTCGAACAGCGAACCCGCGTAGCGTTCTGCGACACCTGAGATTGGCGATGACGATTGGGCCACGGACCGTCTTTTCTCTTGTCTGACAGGCCGCAGATTGTTGGCGCGAGCAAAAACTCTGGCTAAATCTTTGACCTTACTGCATTTTTCCAAGCACGGAGACGCGGCTTCCGCTATCCCCGGCCGAAAGTCGATTGCCGTCTACCACAGGCATTTTAAGACCGCAATGCGTCGTTCCGCATGGTTTTCAGGCACTATTGTCGCATCCGGCAAAAGAGTCCTGCCTTCCGCCCCGGAAACCCAGGGATTCAAGGCAGAAAGCCGAAGGCAAAGGCGAGCGGCAACGCCGCCAATGCCAATTCCACCACAATGGACACCCAATTGAAAGGCGTATTGGCGCCATCCGACATCATCGACAGCAGCCGGCCGAAGGCAGTGAACAGCCAGGAGAAGCCAAGAGCCATATAGAGAAAGGGCTGTGGGCCGAGCAGGAGACAGCACAGGCCGACGCCGAGATAGAAGCCCGACATCCTGCCGCGCCCCTCGGCGATCGCCGCCACCTTCTCGGGCCTGACCTGCAAGCGAAGAATCCGGAAGGCCAGGTGGGGCGCCAGAAAAAACAAAAGCCCTTGCAGAACGGTGACGACGGCGCTCGACCACGCCAGCCATTCGCCCTGACTCGTCGGCCATGGAAGCGCAAAATCCATCTTGTCTCGACCCCCCTCACAGTAATTCCGGATGCATTGAATGTCGCCCGTGGAGGAAGTCAAGCGCACCCCCGGAAAGCCGGGGCTCGGCAAGGCCGCCTTGGAATGCCGTCGCCTGATACGAGCTTCACGCTTGGAAGCCGCGGCTTGGCAGGCGATTCGGTTGGCAGGGAAACAATTCCTTGGACAAGAGATACGCGGACAATTTCTTCGATAGTATAGATCGCTGTCTTGCCGCTGCGTAACGCAAGTATTATGCTTCGAATGTTCCTTTCGTCGACTTCTTGTTTATTTTAGCAACTTCACATGTTGTGCGATCACCTGTGAAATCTGCGCGGACGGAAGTGCGGCAGGCAGGATCTCGAAATTCGGAGACGATCATGCCGGATCTTTGTCGGACATTGCATCTGGCCAGCATCTGGATCGCAGCGGCAGCCCTTGCCGGGATCGCGCAGGGTGCGCGCGCGGACTGTATCGCCGAACGGCCGACGGTCATGGCTCCCGCCGATCCCTTGGTCTGCCAGCAGCTCGAGGCCACGATCAAGAAGCCTTCGGCGCTGCCCCTGGGCGACTACGAGAACAAGCTCAACCAGTATCTCGGCAGTTACTGTTATCGCAACGAAGCTGCCGGATGGGTGCACGACAAATATGTGCGCCAGGCCGGGCCTCGCATCGCGACCCAGGCCAACGGCGCCTGGCAGGGCAAGGATTTCGGAACCCATGCGCCTGTCATGATCTGGTATTCGCCGGAGATGACGGACTGGCTTCGCAAGAATCGCTCCGCCGAAGGCGAGGTCGATCATCCGCCACCGGTTCCCGACGGTGCCATCATGGTCAAGGAGATGTTTTCGGAGCCGGCGTCGGATTGCCGGACGGTCGATCCTCTGAAACTTTTTCCAACCAGCGGCGCCGCGATCATGATCCGCGATGCCAGCGCCTCTTACGATGGCTGGTTCTGGGGCTGGTACGGCTTTGGCAGCCAGAGCGGCTGGACACCGGATTGGCCAGCCCTGCCGGCCGACAACAACAGCCTGCCCAATATGGGCTTCGCCCAGTACTGCATGAACTGCCACGCCTCGGCGGCCGACAATCTGACTTTCGCATCGCCCAAGAACATCGCGGGCGAACCAGGCAAGCCGCTCAACTATCTCGCTCAGGATTTCTTTAAGGGAGCGCCGGCAGAAACCTTGCACCAGACCGTCGTTTTGCCGGTCAATGCCAACCCGCGTCTTGGCCAACCGCTCTACAGTCCGAACGCCGACGTGATCGCCGCGCTGCAGGCCTATGTCCGCGAGATGCCGACCTATGAGACGGTCTCGCGGATGCCTTCCGAAACCTACGACAACACCTGGGTCGGGGCCAAGGGTCCCGATGCGTCCGATACGTTCCTGACCTCGAGCCAGTGCCTGGGTTGTCATGATGCCGGCAGCACCGGGCTGCAGTTCGACATGACCAGGCCAAACCCACATGGCGATGGCTTGATCAATCTGTCTCCGCTGGCGACCTGGCGAACCTCGCCGATGGGGCTGGGAGGCCGCGACCCGATATTCTTCGCGCAGTTGGCCAGCGAAACCCAAAGCTTTCACCCCAAAATGTCCGGTGTGGTGCAGGACGTTTGCCTTGGCTGCCACGGCATCGCCGGTGAACGGCAGTTCCACATCGACGAGAAGGCGCGCTCGGGCAAATGCGAATTGTTCACGCGCGACATGGTCGATGCGACGCCCTGGCCGGCCGACAATCCGAGTGCCGCGCACGCCAATTACGGCATGCTTGCCCGCGATGGCATCACCTGCACATCCTGTCACCGCATGGTGCTCAACAGCAAGGCCAGCGGACCGCTGGGCGATCAGCCGCAGAACGCCTGCGTCGACGAGCGGCAGGCGCTGCTCAATCCGCACGCGACGGGCTTTGCCAAGACCTTCACCGGCAGCTTCATGGTCGGTTCGCCCGATACGCTCATTGGCCCGTTCGAGAAACCGGAAGTCGGGCCGATGCATACGGCGCTCGGCATCAAACCGGTCCACGACGCCACGATCATGAGCTCCGAGGTCTGCGGAACGTGCCACACGGTTCACTTGCCGGTTCTGCAGGGCACCAACACCCTGGCGCATATCTACGAGCAGACAACCTATCCGGAATGGGCGTTCAGCGCCTATCGAACCGGCAGCACGCCGGACGGCCCGCTTCCACTGGGCGCCGGCGCCACGCCGCGCAGCTGTCAGGGTTGTCACATGCCATCGACGGAACAGGACGGATCGCCGACGATGAGCAAGATCGCCAGCATCCAGGAAAATCTCAATTTCCCGCAGACCGAGTCCAGCAACGCGCCGGATCTTTCGGTTCGCGAGGGATTTGCCCGCCACACGCTCGTCGGTCTCAACGTCTTCCTGGTCAAGATGGCGCAGCAGTTTCCCGAAGTTTTCGGCATCCGGACGCGCGATCCGATGATGGGCAAGAAGGCTCTCGATCCTCTCGTCCTCACCGAGCAGGCGATGCTGGACCAGGCCTCGCAGGCAACCGCCACCGTGGCCGTCAGCGACCTTGCCGTGACCACCGACGCGCTCGATGCCAAGGTGACGGTGAAGAACCTGGCTGGTCACAAGTTTCCCTCCGGAGTGGGTTTCCGGCGTGCGTTTCTCACCTTCAGCGTGCTCGACCAGAATGGCGAACAGCTTTGGGTTTCCGGCCGCACAAATGCTGCCGGTGTGATCGTCGGCGCCGACGGCCAGCCGCTTGGTGGTGAGCTCTGGTGGAAAGACGATTGTTCCGGCCGCCTCCATCCTGGCGAACGGCCGCATCAACCGCATTACCAGAAGATCACGCGACAGGATCAGGTTCAGATCTATCAGGAACTGGTCTCCACGCCGCCCGCCAATACGCCCAATCCGGTCTGCAATGCACAATCCAAGCCTGAAGGCGAACTGACGACCAGCTTCCTGTCGATCTGCACGGAGGTGAAGGACAACCGGATACTACCGGCGGGTTTCCTGCCGGTCGAAAGCCGGCTCGAAATCGCCAAAGCATTGGGGGCCGATGAGGAACTCGCCGTCGATGTCGGCGGGACCGCCGTCGAGGACGATCCCGACTACGTATCGGGCGGGAGCGACACGCTTAGCTACTCGATACCGCTTGCCGATTTGCCGAAGGGCGCACGCCCTGCCAGCATCGAGGCGGACCTCTACTACCAGGCGACGCCTCCGTCCTATCTGCAGGATCGCTTCTGCACCGCCAAGGGCCCCGACACCGATCGCCTGTATTTCCTGGCCGGGCATCTCAATCTTGCTGGCACGCAGGCAGACGGATGGAAGCTGAAAGTGGTCGGCAGCGGCACTGTCGCCATCCAGCCCTGATCTCTGACTTCCCAAGGGAAATCGCTGCGCGATTTCCCTCGAATTGCTTCAGGGCAGCATGAAGGCCACCGCCGCCTCGGCATGGATGCGCGTCGTGTCGAAGACAGGTATGTCGAAGTCCGGCTGGCCGATCAGCATGGTGATCTCGGTGCAGCCCACGATGACGCTGTCGGCAGCTTCTTCTCGCCTTAAGCGTTCGGTCTCGGCGATGTAGGCCGCTTTCGACGATTCGGTGACGACGCCCTGGCACAGTTCCTCGTAGATGACGCGATGCACCATGTCGCGGCCGGCGGCATCGGGCACAATGGGCTGCAACCCATGTTTGTCGGCGAGCCGGCCCTTGTAGAAATCCTGTTCCATGGTGAAGCGCGTCGCCAGCAGCGCCGGGCGCTGCATGCCGGCACGCTTGACGGCGACTGCGGTGGCGTCGGCAATGTGGATCAACGGGATCGATACCGACGCCTGCACCTGGTCGGCCAATTTGTGCATGGTGTTGGTGCACAGAAGCAGGCCCTCCGCGCCGCCCGCCTCGAGCTTGCGTGCCGCGTCAGCCAGAAGCACGCCGGCGCCGTCCCAGTCACCATGATGTTGCCGCTCGGCGATCTCGGCAAAATCGAACGACCACAGCAGCAGTTTGGCTGAATGCAGCCCGCCGAGCCGCTCGCGCACGATCTCGTTGAGCAGACGGTAGTAGATGGCGGTCGATTCCCAGCTCATGCCGCCCAGAAGGCCGAGGGTTTTCATGTGATCTTCCTGTCTTGCCGGCTTGGCGGCAGCCTATCGCCTAATCGCGCCCTTACAAAAAACTCTGCGGGTCGATATCGACCTGTACCCTGACCGAGCCGCGCTGTTTTGGCCCGTTGGCCAGCATGGCGCGGATGAAGCCTTGCATATCGGCGCGCCGTTCACCCTGGATCAGCAGGCGAAAACGGTGGCGCCCGCCGAGCAATGACAGCGGCGCCTCCGCCGGTCCCAGCACGAAAAGATCGGTGGCCTCGGGTGCGGCGCGGCGCAGGCCTCGCGCATGGCCCTCGGCCTCCGCCCTCGTCACCGCGCTGACGATAACGCCGGCGAGCCGGCCGAATGGTGGCAGTGCCGCCCGCTCGCGCTCGGCGATCTCGCGCTCGTAAAAAGCCTCGGCGTCGCCGGAGACGATCGCCCGCATCACCGGATGGTCGGGCTGGAAAGTCTGCAGCAGGCCGAGGCTCTTCTTGCCAGTGCGGCCGGCGCGGCCGGTCACCTGGCTGAGCAGCTGGAAGGTGCGCTCGGCGGCGCGCGGATCGCCATTGGCAAGGCCGAGATCGGCATCGACGACACCGACCAAAGTCATGTTGGGGAAATTGTGACCCTTGGCGACAAGCTGCGTTCCGATGACGATGTCGGCCTCGCCATTGGCGATCGCTTCCAGCTCCAGACGCAACCGCCGCACGCCGCCCATCAGGTCGGACGACAAGACGATGGTGCGCGCGGCCGGGAAATGCGCGACGACCTCTTCGGCGATGCGCTCGACGCCGGGTCCGCAAGCGACCAGATGGTCCAGCGTGCCGCATTCCGGACAGGCTTCGGGGCGGCGTTCATTGTGCCCGCAATGATGGCAGACCAGCTGGCCGCGAAACCGGTGCTCGACCAGCCAGGCCGAGCAGACCGGGCAGCCGAAGCGATGGCCGCAGACGCGGCACAGCGTCAACGGCGCATAGCCGCGCCGGTTGAGGAACAGCAGCGATTGCTCCTTCCTTCCCAGCGTCTTGCGCATCTGGTCGAGCAGCACCGGCGACAGGAAGCCGCCACGTGCCGGCGGCGCCCGCCGCATGTCGACCGCCTTGAGATGCGGAAGAGCCGCCTCGGCAAAGCGGGCGGAAAGCACCGCCCTGTTGTAGCGGCCCTGGCTGGCATTGACCCGGCTTTCGACGGATGGCGTCGCCGACGCCAGCACCACCGGGAAGCTGCCGATATGGCCGCGCACCACCGCCATGTCGCGCGCATTGTAGAAGACGCGGTCTTCCTGCTTGTAGGCGGGGTCATGCTCCTCGTCGACGACGATCAGGCCAAGCTCCCTGAACGGCAGGAACAACGCCGAGCGAGCACCGGCGACGACGCGCACGCCGCCTTCCGCCACTTGCCGCCAGACGCGTTCGCGCATCCGCGGCGGCAGGTCCGAATGCCATTCGCCCGGCTTGGCGCCGAACCGCTGCTGGAAACGCTCGAGAAAGGCGTGCGTCAGCGCGATTTCCGGCAGCAGGATCAGCACCTGCTTGCCCTGGTCGAGGGCGGCCGCCACCGCTTCGAAATAAACCTCGGTCTTGCCCGACCCGGTGACGCCGTCGAGCAGCGCGACATTGAACACACCGGCCGCGACATTGGCGCGCAGCATCCGCGCCGCGTCGCGCTGGTCCGGCATCAATTCCGGCACGGCGTAGCTTGTGTCGGGCGCGGCCACCACCGGGCGCGGCGGGATCATCACCGTCTCGAACACGCCTTGCGCCCTCAGGCCGTCGATCACCGTCGACGACACACCTGCCGCGTGCGCCAGGCCGGAGCGCGTCCAGGCAAGTCCGCCTTCGGCCGTCTCCAGCACGCGCTCTCTCGCACCCGTCATCCGGTCAGGCGTCAAGAGGGTGCGCTGCAGCCCCTCGATCCATGGTTCGGGGTCGAAAGCTTCGGGCGCCCTGAGCAGCATGCGCGCCACCATGCCGGGCGGCGACAGCGTGTACTGCGCCACCCAGTCGACGAAGCGGCGCATTGCGCGGTCGATCGGCGGGCAATTGAAAACCTGTTCGATCGGGCGCAGCTTTTTCGCGTCGACCGTCTCGACCGCGCCATCCCACACGATGCCGGCAACCTGGCGCGGGCCAAGCGGCACGCGCACGATCGAGCCCGGCACCACGCGCATGCCGGCCGGCACTGCATAGGTGTAGGGGCGTTCGGCGGGCATCGGCACCAGCACGGGTGCGGCTGCGACAAAGGGCGAATCTTCGATCATGAAGCGTGACCTTGCCCCGACTTTGGTCTAGATCAAAGGGCAACGCTGAACGTGCCTTTCCCAGCACGACGAAATCGTCAGGAGACCGCCATGAAATTTTTTGTCGACACCGCAGACGTCAAGGATATCCGTGAGCTCAACGATCTGGGCCTACTTGACGGCGTCACCACCAACCCGTCGCTGATCCTGAAATCCGGCGGCAAGATCGCCGAGGTTACCAAGCAGATCTGCGACATCGTCAAGGGTCCGGTCTCGGCTGAAGTCACCGCCACCGAATATTTCGAGATGATGCAGCAGGCCAAGGTTCTGGCCAAGATCGCCGACAATGTCTGCATCAAGGTGCCGCTGACGCTCGACGGCCTGAAGGCCTGCAAGACGATCCGCACCGAGATGAACCGCCTGGTCAACGTCACGCTGTGCTTCTCGGCCAACCAGGCGCTGCTCGCGGCCAAGGCCGGTGCGTCCTTCATCTCGCCCTTCGTCGGCCGCATCGACGACATGGGCATCGACGGCATGGAACTGATCCAGGAGATCCGGCAGATCTACGACAATTACGATTTCCAGACCGAGATCCTGGTAGCTTCGGTTCGCACCGTGAACCACGTCAAGCAGGCAGCACTGATCGGCGCCGATGTCGCCACCGTGCCGGCGGCGACGCTGAAGGCACTAGTCAAGCATCCGCTGACCGACAAGGGCCTGGAACAGTTCCTCGCCGACTGGGCAAAGACCGGCCAATCGATCGGCTAAGACCGCGATCGGCGGAAGTCACACCGCTTCCAACAGAAAAGGCCGGGCAACCGGCCTTTTTTATTGCGCTCCCGAAGACTTCAAATCGCCAAGGGCGCGCCTGCCGATCAATCGGTGCCATCATCGTCGGATGGGCTCACCGGCTGGCGCCGGCCCATGATGATCTCGCGTTTGCCGACATGGTTGGGTGCACCGACCAGCCCTTCCTTTTCCATGCGTTCCACCAGCGATGCGGCGCGGTTGTAACCGACACCGAGGCGGCGCTGGATGTAAGACGTCGAGCACTTCTTGTCACGCACCACCACCTTGACCGCCTCGTCATAGATGGAATCATTGTCTTCGGCTGCAACGGAGCCCTTGTCGAAGACCGCACCCTGATCGGCTTCGGCTTCTTCCTCATCCTCGTCGGCTGTCACCGTCTCCAGATATTCGGGGCGACCCTGGGCCTTCAGATGCGCCACGACATGCTCGACTTCCGCGTCGGAAACAAACGGGCCATGCACGCGCGAAATGCGCCCGCCACCCATCATGTGCAGCATGTCGCCCTGGCCAAGCAGCTGTTCGGCGCCCTGTTCGCCCAGGATGGTGCGGCTGTCGATCTTGGATGTCACCTGGAAGGAAATCCGGGTCGGGAAGTTGGCCTTGATCGTGCCGGTGATGACATCGACCGAAGGGCGCTGCGTTGCCATGATCAGGTGGATGCCGGCAGCACGCGCCATCTGCGCAAGACGCTGGATTGCGCCTTCGATCTCCTTGCCGGCGACCATCATCAGGTCGGCCATCTCGTCGACGATGACGACGATATAGGGCATCGGGGCAAGGTCGATTTCCTGCTGTTCGAAAAGCGGCTCGCCGGTGCCCTTTTCGAAGCCGGCCTGCACGGTCATCACCACCGTCTCGCCCTTGTCGCGGGCGGCAGCCGCGCGCTCATTGTAGCCGTCGATGTTGCGCACACCGAGCCGCGCCATCTTGCGATAGCGGTCCTCCATCTCGCGCACCGCCCATTTGAGCGCGGTGACCGCCTTCTTGGGGTCGGTGACGACGGGGGTCAAAAGATGCGGGATGCCGTCATAGACGGAGAGCTCCAGCATCTTGGGGTCGACCATGATCAGGCGGCACTCTTCCGGCTTCAGCCGGTAGAGCAACGACAGGATCATGGTGTTGATGGCAACCGACTTGCCGGAGCCGGTGGTGCCCGCCACGAGCAAGTGCGGCATCTTCGCCAACTCGGCGATGACAGGCTCGCCGCCGATGGTCTTGCCGAGACAGAGCGCCAGCTTGCAACTGGTCTTGCGGAAGCCTTCCGATTCGATCAGCTCGCGGAAATAGACCGTCTCGCGCATCTCGTTCGGAAGCTCGATACCGATGACGTTGCGGCCAGGCACGACGGCGACGCGCGCCGAAACCGCCGACATGGAGCGGGCGATGTCATCGGCGAGCCCGATGACGCGAGAGGATTTGACACCCGGCGCCGGCTCGAACTCATAGAGCGTGACCACCGGGCCCGGGCGAACATGAATGATCTCGCCGCGCACGCCGAAATCTTCGAGCACGCTTTCCAAAAGATCGGCGTTCTGCTCAAGCCGCTCCTGCGACATGTAGAACCCCTGCCCCTCCGGTGGCTGCTGCAACAACTCTTCGGAGGGGAGCTGATAGGAATCCCCCGCCATTGAAGGCACGATTTTGCCGGCCAGAGGCAAGCGTGGGGACGCGGCCGCGGCCCGCACGGCGACGTCTCGACTCCGAACGATTGGCACGGCAACGGCATCCCTTGCCGCAGCGGGGATTGCGGCGGTCTCTGCCTGCAGAGGCGCATTGCTCGCCGGCACGTGCGGCTGGGCGACAGCTTCGTTCGAGTTGGACGGCCAGACATCGGGTGAAGGTTTCGAGGGCTGGCCTGGAAGCCATTCGATGACGCGAAACAGCGAGGTGGTGTCGGCCACCATCGATGGGATGATACCAAAGCGCGGAGCGGCGGCCGGCGCCGGATTGGCCGGCCTGGCTGGCCGGGCCTGGGACGAAACGTCGACTAGGTAGGGTGCCATGACCTCGAAGAAGGCATGATCGGAGAGATGAGGCCAGCGCAGTGTCTCGGGGTTGGCTGTCTTGGCCGCGGCGCTGCCTGCAGAGACGGCGGCCATGCGCACGGATGCTCGTCCCGTTGCGGCGGTCATCGGAGGTACCGACGGCACACGTCGTGCCTTGTCGTTGGCACGCCCCGGCGCAGCAGACGCTGCAGCCAGCGGCGACGTCCTTGATGCGGCCGGTTCGCTACTGCCCTGCAACCGGGCTGTTTCCAAATTGCGGCTTTTCACCGAAACCGGCAATGCCAGCAGCGAGGGAGCAACTGGTGCCTTGTCAACGATGGGCTGTGTGACGGCCTGCTGCGTTGGGAGCGCGTCTGGAGCGCCCTGTTCGACGACAGGGTCGCTCTGCTGGCGATGCTTCTTGGTCTTGTAGTCAGGCGTGCGCGTAAAACGCACGTTGGGCGCGAGGAAGAAATATTCCTGCCAGGCAGGACTTTCGATGTCGCCGATTTTCGGGGACACATGGCTCGTCCCCTGGTCAACGCGCGGCTCCATATAGGGCCGCCTGCTGCCGCCAAGATCAACAACCCGCGCGGAATAGCCGGTCTGGTGTATGCCGGACTGCCGGCCGTCCTGTCCCTGGTGAGTTGGGCGATCATGGCCGCCTGTCGCGGCTGAAGGAGCTTGCCGACCGGCCCTGCCACTCACGCCCTCGAAACGCTCTACCCCGGGGTCATCGGGCGAAGTTGCCTTCAATGAATTGACCCGGGAAAAACGCTTGGATTCCATTCTCACGACTCGCTCTGAAACACCTGCCGAGCAATAGGGAGCGAGTGGTTAACAGTTGCTTCCCCGGCGGCGCGATCGTCGACGATCTTGGGACAGCAAGTCATCGTACCGGTCGCAACGAGCGACCCGTTGTCAGGCAGCACTCACGCCGGCGCAGTCTGGTTGCGGGAACCACAAGGCGTGACGTAGGCCACCTCCACGGAATCTCGGGCGGACTGACTTTGCGCGCGCGTGATCAATGTCACCATTGCCCGCCATACCCGCATTTTGAGGCGGAGAGCGTTCGAAACGATGATGCGCTAGCCGGCCGTCTTGCCGTACTTGACCAGGTCCTGGGCGATGGACAGCTGCAGCGCTTCGGCCAGCTCGCGCGCGGCACGGTTCTCGGCGTCGATCTGCGCCCGGTATGCGGCGAATTCCTGACGCGGCCTGTCGAAGGACGAGGTGATCGAGCGCCTCCCGGACGCGATCTTTGCACCGGTCTTGGCATCGCTCAGCGTGTAGTTGGCGGTCAGCGTCACGGAGCCGGCGGTCGGCTCGTCTTCGTCGGTTCCGACCTGCACGAGTGCCGCGGATTCGACGGCTTCGCCCACGCCGAGGAAGAGCGAATAGGCCGGCGAGGCCGGTTCGCCGGCGCCTCGTCCAAACCCGAAGATCAAATTGTTGCGCACCTGCTGCCCGAAACGCGTGTTGACCGGCTTGATGCCGATCGACGCCAGTTCGGAATTGGCGCTGCCGGTCGAGCTGGTCGACAGCGGCGCGCTTGAATAGAGCGGCCGCACCGTGCAGGCCGAGGCCAGCGCAAGCGAGCCGAGCAGGCCGGCAAGCGCCACGCGGCGCAGCAAACGGCCCAGCTCTGTCTTTCGATCAGGCAACGACATTGACGATCCTCTGCGGCACGATGATCACCTTGCGCGGAGCCTTACCTTCGAGTGCTTTCTGCACGAAGTCGAGAGACAGTACCGCTTTTTCGACCGCACCTTGGTCCGCGTCGCGGGCAATTGTCAAATCCCCCCGCTTCTTGCCGTTGACCTGTACCGGATAGGTAACTTCGTTGTCGACGACCAGTACCGGATCGAAGACCGGCCACGGCCGTTCGGCGACCAGATCGGTGCCGCCGAGCGTTTCCCAGCACTCCTCGGCCAGATGCGGCATGACCGGCGCGATCAGATGCACGAGTATCTCCACGGCCTGCCGGCAAGCGCCTTTCAGCGCCGCATCGGCCTTGCCTTCGGCCACATCGTTGAGCGGCGTGGTCAGCGCATTGGCCAGTTCGTAGATGCGGGCGATGGCGCGGTTGAAGGCAAGCTTCTCGATATCCTCGCCGACCGCCTTCAGGATCTTGTGCGCAGCTTTCGAAACTACTGCCGCCTCGCCGGCATTGGCCGCCACGGGCCCGACGCCGGCCAGCGTCTCGGCCGCCGTCGACACCAGGCGCCAGATGCGCTGAATGAAGCGATGCGCGCCGGCGGCGCCATCGTCGGTCCATTCGACATCGCGCTCGGGCGGTGAGTCCGACAGCATGAACCAGCGCGCCGTGTCGGCGCCGTAGCCGTCGGTGATGTCTTCCGGGCTCACCGTGTTCTTCTTCGACTTCGACATCTTTTCAAGCGGGCCGATCGTCACCGCCTCGCCGGTGGCGATGTCGATGGCGCGGCGCTTGCCGTCGTCGTCCTCCAGCCGCACTTCCGTAGGCGCCAGCCAGCGGCCATTCGACGCCGAGCCGACGCGATAAGTTTCGTGCACCACCATGCCTTGCGTGAACAGGCCCTTGAACGGCTCGGCCAAATCGACATGGCCGGTCTCGCGCATGGCGCGGGTGAAGAAGCGCGAATAGAGCAGATGCAGGATCGCGTGCTCGATGCCGCCAATATACTGGTCGACCGCCAGCCACTCATTGGCTGCCTTGGGATCGGTCGGCTCATACGCTCTGGGCGCCGTGAAGCGCGCGAAATACCACGACGAATCGACGAACGTATCCATCGTGTCGGTTTCACGACGCGCATCCTTGCCGCATTGCGGGCATTTGACATGGCGCCAGGTCGGATGGCGGTCGAGCGGATTGCCGGGCCGGTCGAAATCGACATCGTCGGGCAGCCTGACCGGCAGGTCGGCCTTCGGCACCGGCACCACGCCGCAATCCTCGCAATGGATCATCGGGATCGGGCAGCCCCAGTAGCGCTGGCGCGAAATGCCCCAGTCGCGCAGGCGGAAATTCACCTTGCGCTCGGCCATTGGCCGGTTGCCGATGGTCTTCTGCTCCAGCAGTTTCGCGACCTCGTCGAACGCCTGATCCGGCTTCATGCCGTCGAGGAAGCGCGAATTGATCATCACGCCGTCGCCGACATAGGCTTCATCGATGATCTGGAAGCTGCCTGGATTCTCGCCTTCCGGCATCACCACCGGGATCACCGGCAGGCCGTATTTGTTGGCGAAGTCGAGGTCGCGCTGGTCGCCGGACGGACAGCCGAAGATGGCGCCGGTGCCGTATTCCATCAGCACGAAATTGGCGACATAGACCGGCAGCGTCCAGCTGTCGTCAAACGGATGAACGACGCGGATGCCGGTGTCGAAGCCCTTCTTCTCAGCCGTTTCCAGCGCCGCCACCGAAGTGCCCATATGGCGGACCTCGTCGATGAACTTGGCCAGCGCCGGATTTGTCTCGGCAGCCTTCCTGGCCAGCGGGTGATCGGCGGCGACAGCCATGAAAGAGGCGCCGAAAATGGTGTCGGGCCTTGTCGTATAGACTTCCAGCTCATGCTCGCCGCCGATGGCGTCGGCCAGCGGCCAGCGAATCAGCAGGCCCTCGGAGCGGCCGATCCAGTTCTGCTGCATCAGCTTCACTTTTTCCGGCCATTCGGTGAGGCCGTCGAGCGAATCCAGCAGGTCCTGGGCGAAATCGGTGATCCTGAAGAACCACTGCGTCAGTTCGCGCTGTTCGACCAGCGCCCCCGAACGCCAGCCGCGTCCGTCGATGACCTGCTCGTTGGCGAGCACGGTCATGTCCTCCGGATCCCAGTTGACCTTGGAGGATTTGCGCGTCACCAGGCCCTTCTCGACGAAATCGAGGAACAGCATCTGCTGGCGGTGGTAGTAGTCGACGTCGCAGGTGGCGAATTCGCGCGCCCAGTCCAGCGACAGGCCCATGACCTTGAGCTGCTCGCGCATAGTGGCGATATTCTGGTAGGTCCATTCCTTGGGATGGACCTTGTTCTGCATCGCCGCGTTCTCCGCCGGCATGCCGAAGGCGTCCCAGCCCATCGGGTGCAGCACGTTGAAGCCCTTGGCCCGCTTGTAGCGCGCCACCACGTCACCCATCGTGTAGTTGCGGGTGTGGCCGATATGGATGCGCCCCGACGGATAGGGGAACATTTCCAGCACGTAGTATTTCGGGCGCGGATCGTCATTGTGCGCTTCGAAAAGCTTCCTGGCGTCCCAGGCCTTCTGCCATTTGGGCTCTGACGCGCGCGGATTGTATCGTTCGGTTGCCATGGGACGTTTTTCACTTAAAAGCATGCGGACTGCGGGCGACAGCTCGGCAGTTCATTGGATATGGTCCGGGTGTTCACCATGGTTTGGCAAACCCGTCAACCATATGGGTCTCGCGTCGGTCAAAAACGCGGATCAAAACAGCGGGATTTGCATATGGGTGACGCCGTTCAGCAGTTTTTCGCGGTCAAGGCCAAGATCGCCGCCGCCGAGCGCGAAGCCGGCCGCGATCCTGGCGCGGTAACGCTGGTCGCGGTTTCCAAGACCTTTGACGCCGCCGACATAAGCCCGGTCATCGAGGCCGGCCAGCGCGTCTTCGGCGAAAACCGCGTGCAGGAGGCGCAAGGCAAATGGCCGGCACTGAAGGAGACTTTTGCCGACATCGAGCTGCATCTGATCGGTCCACTGCAGTCGAACAAGGCAAAGGAGGCGGTGGCGCTGTTCGATGTCATCGAGACGGTCGATCGCGACAAGATCGCCGTCGAACTCGCCAGGGAGATCGCCAGGCAGGGCCGCGCGCCGAAGCTCTATGTCCAGGTCAACACCGGGTCCGAGCCGCAGAAGGCCGGCATCGAACCGCGCGACGCGGTAGCCTTCGTCACCCGCTGCCGTGGTGTCCACGGCCTCGCCATCGAAGGCCTGATGTGCATCCCGCCGGCCGACGAGAACCCAGGTCCTCACTTCGCCTTGCTGGAGAAGCTTGCGCATGAGGCCGGCGTCGCCAAACTGTCGATGGGCATGTCCGGCGACTACGAGACGGCGGTCGCCTTCGGCGCCACCAGCGTCCGGGTCGGATCGGCGATCTTCGGCAGCCGCTGACACCGCGGACTTTGGGCCAATCTGGCAGCCTCGTTGTGCCAAGACTGGAAACGAAACGTATCGTTCCTATTTGCTTGGTGTCATCACCATTCTCCTGGAGCCTCCACTATGCGTTACAACCAGCTTGGAAATACGGGGATGTTCGTCTCCGAACTTTGCCTCGGCACCATGACCTTCGGCGCCGCCGGCGAGAACGCCCAATGGGGCCTGATCGCCAGCCTCGACCAGAAGGGCGTCAACGAGATCGTTGCGCGCTCGCTCGCCGCCGGGGTCAATTTCTTCGATACGGCCGACGTCTACTCGTTTGGCGAGTCCGAGCGGCTGCTCGGCCAGTCGCTGAGGGATCTCGGCGTCGACAGGCAGAAAGTGGTCATCGCCACCAAGGTGCATGGCGCCATGGGCGACGGTCCCAACCAGCGTGGCTCGTCACGCGGCCACATCATGGACTCGGTCGATGCCAGCCTCGAGCGGCTGCAGCTCGACCATATCGACCTCTATCAGTTGCACGGCACCGACATGGTCACGCCGATCGACGAGACGATGCGGGCGCTCGACGATCTGGTTGCCAGCGGCAAGGTCCGCTATGTCGGCGTTTCCAACTGGCAGGCCTGGCGCATCGCCAAGGCGCTCGGCATCGCCGACCGCAAGGGCTCTGCCCGTTTCGAGACCATCCAGTCCTATTACTCGATCGCCGGCCGCGATCTCGAGCGCGAAATCGTGCCGCTCATCAATGAGGAAAAGCTTGGCCTGATGGTATGGTCGCCGATGGCCGGAGGCCTGCTGTCCGGCAAATACGGCCCCGGCGCGCCAGGCAATGGCGAGGGCCGCCGTGCCTCCCTCAACTTCCCGCCGGTCAACGAGGAGCGCGCCTGGGCGGCCGTCGCCGTCATGCGCGAGATCGCCAAAAAGCACAATGTGAGCGTTGCCACGGTGGCGCTCGGCTATGTTCTGACCAGGCCCTTCGTGATGAGCGTCATCATCGGCGCCAGCCGCATGGAGCAGCTCGAACAGAACCTTGCCGCCACCCAGCTGAAGCTTGACAGCGACGATCTCGTCCGCCTCGACGAGGTCAGCGCCCTGCCGCCCGAATATCCCGGCTGGATGGTGGAGCGCCAGGCCGCCGGCCGCCGCCCGGCGCCGTTCACGCCGAAAGCCTAGCCGCCACCAGCGCAGACATCTCGGGAGCCCATGGGCTCCCGAGAGCCGCCTCGCCTTAGGTCAGCCGCACGCTCTCGCCAAGGAAATCGAGAAAGGCCCGCACCCGCGCCGGCAGGTGCCGGCCCTGGCCGACATAGACGGCGTGGGTGGCCTCCTCGTCGCCCGGATTGAAATCCTCGAGCAACCGCACCAGCCGGCCGGCCGCGATATCGGCTGCCACGTGCCAGCGCGCTAGCCGGGCAATGCCCGCGCCCGCCAGTGCCATCAGCCGCATCGCCTCGCCATCGCTGACCAGCGTGTTGCCGATGATCGGAACCATGATGGCGTTGCCAGCCGCGTCACGGAATGGCCAGCCGTCGAGATGCCGCACGAAACCGAAGCCCATGCGGTTGTGCCTGTCGAGATCGGCCGGTGTTAGCGGCGTGCCATGCATCTGGAGGTAGGAAGGTGCTGCAACGACCGCCACCGGGCCTTGCCCGAGCTTGCGCGCCACCAGCCGCGATTCGCCGAGCGGCCCGGCGCGGATGGCGACATCGGCGCGTTCCGCCATCAGGTCGATGACGCTGTCGGTCAGCACCAGATCGACCGAAATCTCCGGGTAACGTTCGAGGAAGCGCGGCAGGAGCGGGATCAGCCGATGCACCCCGAAGGGAACGTAGGAGTTGACGCGCAGCCGTCCGCGTGGCGCCGCCCCTGCCGCGGCTTCCTGCTCGGCCGCCGCCATGTCGGCCAGGATGCGCAGGCCGCTGTCGTAGAACGCGGTGCCTTCCGGTGTCAGTTGCAGTTTTCGCGTCGAACGGCTGACCAGCCGCGCGCCAAGCCGAGCTTCCAGCCGCGCGATCAGCTTGCTGACCGCCGACGGCGTCATGCGCAACGCGCGTGCCGCGGAAGAGAAACTACCTTCCTCGACGACGCGCACGAACACTTCGATCTCGCCGGAGCGATTGATATCAGGCCTGGCCATTTGTGAATCTATTTCACAGAAAATGTGCCCGGCGCAAGTCTGGTTCACAATGCATGGCGACACGATCTTTCGGGTCGGGGCGCGGGACGGCGCTCATCCTCATCGAAGTGGAAATCGCCATGCCTCTTGCTCTTTACGCCCTCGCCGCCGGCGCCTTCGGCATTGGCGTCACCGAATTCGTCATCATGGGTTTGCTGCTCGACGTCAGCAAGGATCTCGGCGTCTCGATCTCGGCCGCCGGCCAGCTCATTTCGGGCTATGCGCTCGGCGTCGTCATCGGCGCGCCCTTGCTGACCATCGCTACCGGCAACTGGCCGCGCAAGACCGTGCTTCTGGCGCTGATGGCGATCTTCACGCTTGGCAATCTCGCCTGTGCGCTAGCGCCCGACTATTGGACGCTGATGGGCGCCCGCGTCATCACCGCCTTTGCCCATGGCACCTTCTTCGGTGTCGGTTCGGTGGTCGCCACCGGGCTGGTCGCGCCCAACAAGAAGGCCTCGGCGATCGCACTGATGTTCACCGGCCTGACCATCGCCAACATCCTGGGCGTGCCCTTCGGCACCTGGCTCGGCCAGGCCTTTGGCTGGCGGGCGACCTTCTGGGCGGTAACCGTGGTTGGCCTGGCGGCCTTCGCCGTCATCTTGGCTCTGGTGCCACGCAGCCGGACGGCGCCCGAAAAGAGCGACCTGCGCGCCGACCTCGCCGTGCTGCGCCGCACGCCCGTGCTGCTCGGCCTCGCCACCACCGTGCTCGGCTATGCCGGCGTCTTCGCCGTCTTCACCTACATTGCTCCGTTACTGACGCAGATCAGCGGTTTTGGCGAAGCCGCCGTGTCGCCAATCCTGCTCGTCTTCGGCGGCGGTCTCATCGCCGGCAATCTCGCCGGCGGCAAGGTCGCCGATCGCTGGCTGGTGCCGGCCGTGCTGGGCAGCCTCGTGGTGCTGGCCCTGGTGCTCGCAACCATGACCTTCGCCATCCACAGCCAGGTAATGGCCGTGATCTATGTCGGCCTGCTGGGTGCCGCCGCTTTCGCCACCGTGGCGCCGCTGCAGATGTGGGTGCTGGAAAAGGCGCAAGGTGCGGGCCAAAGCCTTGCCTCTTCCTTCAACATCGCCGCCTTCAATCTTGGCAACGCCGCTGGCGCCTGGCTTGGCGGCGCGGTGATCGCCCAGGGCCTCGGCTTGGGTTCGCTCACCTGGATCGCCGCCCTGCTGCCGCTCACCGCACTCGCCGTGGCGGGACTGGCACTGCGCCTCGATCGCAGCCCTACGATCGGCGAGCCTCTCTCGGTCCGCTCATAACGCCGGCAAAACCGGATCGCCTTCGACATCCCTTTCCAAACCACCAGGAGCCACGAAAATGGACTATCGACGTCTCGGTGCATCGGGCCTGAAAGTGCCCGCACTCTCATTTGGCGCGGGAACCTTTGGCGGCTCCGGCCCGCTGTTCGGCGCCTGGGGCAACAGCGACGCCAGCGAAGCGCGGCGGCTGGTCGACATCTGCCTCGAAGCCGGCGTCAATCTGTTCGACACCGCCGACGTCTATTCGAACGGCGCGTCGGAAGAAGTGCTTGGCGAAGCCATAAAAGGCCGCCGCGATGCCGTGCTCATCTCCACCAAGACCGCGCTGCCGATGGGTGACGGCCCGGCCGATTACGGCTCGTCGCGTTCGCGACTGATCAAATCCGTGGACGACGCGCTGCGGCGGCTCGGCACCGATTACATCGACCTGCTGCAGCTGCATGCTTTCGATGCCGGCACGCCGATCGAGGAGGTTCTGTCGACGCTGGACGAGCTGGTGCGTTCCGGCAAGCTTCGCTATGTCGGCGTCTCCAACTTCTCCGGCTGGCAAGTGATGAAGTCGCTGGCGCAAGCCGACAGGCACGGCTACCCGCGCTATGTCGCGCACCAAGTCTACTATTCGCTGGTTGGCCGCGACTACGAGTGGGAGCTGATGCCGCTTGGCCTCGACCAGGGCGTCGGCGCGCTGGTGTGGAGCCCGCTCGGCTGGGGCCGCCTGACCGGCAAGATCCGCCGGGGAGCAAAACTGCCGGACAAGAGCCGGCTGCACGACACCGCAAGCTTCGGCCCACCGGTCGAGGACGAGCATCTCTACCGGGTCATGGATGCCCTCGACGCAGTGGCCGAAGAAACCGGCAGGACAGTACCGCAGATCGCCATCAACTGGCTGCTGCAGCGCCCGACCGTATCCTCGGTCATCATCGGCGCCCGCAACGAAGAACAGCTGCGCCAAAATCTCGGCGCCATCGGCTGGACCTTGACGCCGGAGCAGATCGGGAAACTCGACGCGGCCAGCGAAGTCACCGCACCCTACCCATATTTCCCCTATCACCGCCAGGAAGGTTTCGCCCGGCTGAACCCGCCGGCGGTTTAACACATCAACCGTTCGGGATCGGGGTGTGTCGAGATTCAGGTCAGGCCGAGTCGAGAATGGTGGCTTCCGAGAACCGGAGCGGAGCGTACTTAAAGTACGTGAGCACCGGAAGCGCAGGAAACCGCCATTCGCAGGCCGGCCTCACCTGAATATCGGCACACCCTAATGCAGCACGAACTCGCCATCGACTTTGCGCCATTCGTTCGGCGCGATCAGCTTCTGATGCGTGTAGACAACCGAATGCAGGGGGCCGTCGAGCCTGGTCTTCCAGAATTCGATGAACCGGATCAGCACCGGAAACTTCGGAGCGATGTCGTAGTCCTGCCAGATGTAGCTCTGCAGCAGATGCGGATGATCGGGAAAATGGTAAAGAATCTTGGCCGTGGTCAGGCCATATCCCCTTAGCATCAGGTCCATTTCGGAATGGTCGTGCATTGCAGTCCCCCTTGGACGGTCCCTTGGTTGAGTCTCCGTTCCTCCCAACGCTGGATTGTGCGCGCCGTTGCTTAACTGTCTATTGATTTTTCCTGATCAAGAACGGGTTTTCCGCGCGAAAACATGCAGTTAGCAGCGACATTGCCTGAGTGCTGACAGGCGGCGCAAGTCTGTCTGCGGCATCCCGCCGCGCAAACCCAATGTCTAATATTGCCGTAACGGAGGAACTGGTAATAATGCCGCCGAATTCGCGGCCGCGTCGCCGCGATCCCGCCGGCGTTTCAAGCCGGTGGATTGGTTCGGGAGGAAACTGAAGAATGTCCGAGGTTCATGTCCATCGCGTCCAGCCGGCGTGGAAGAAAAACGCACTGATCGACAATGACACCTACCTGAAATGGTATGACGACAGCGTTAAGAACCCGGACAAGTTCTGGGGCAAGCATGGCAAGCGCATCGACTGGTTCAAGCCCTTCAGCAAGGTCAAGAACACCTCGTTCGATGGCAAGGTCTCGATCAAGTGGTTCGAGGATGGCCTAACCAACGTCTCGTACAACTGCATCGACCGCCACCTGAAGAAGCGCGGCGACCAGACCGCCATCATCTGGGAAGGCGACAATCCCTACGACGACAAGAAGATCACCTACAACGAGCTTTACGAGCATGTCTGCCGGCTCGCCAACGTGATGAAGAAGCACGGCGTCAAGAAGGGCGACCGGGTCACCATCTACATGCCGATGATCCCGGAAGCGGCCTATGCGATGCTGGCCTGCACGCGCATCGGCGCCATCCACTCGATCGTCTTCGGCGGCTTTTCGCCCGACGCGCTGGCCGGCCGCATCGTCGACTGCGAATCGACTTTCGTCATCACCGCCGACGAAGGCCTGCGCGGCGGCAAGGCCATCCCGCTGAAGGAGAACACCGACAAGGCGATCGATATCGCCGCCAGGAATTTCGTCATGGTCAACAAGGTTGTCGTCGTGCGCCGCACCGGCGGCAAGGTCGGCTGGGCGCCGGGCCGCGACGTCTGGTACCACGACGAAGTCGCTTCGGTGAAAGCCGAATGCAAGCCGGAGGAGATGAAGGCCGAGGATCCCCTGTTCATCCTCTACACCTCGGGCTCGACCGGCAAGCCGAAAGGCGTGCTGCACACCACCGCCGGCTATCTTGTCTATGCTTCGATGACGCACCAATATGTCTTCGATTACCATGACGGCGACATCTACTGGTGCACCGCCGATGTCGGCTGGGTCACCGGCCACAGCTACATCGTCTATGGACCCTTGGCCAATGGCGCCACCACGCTGATGTTCGAGGGCGTGCCGAACTATCCGTCACAGTCGCGCTTCTGGGAAGTCATCGACAAGCACAAGGTCAACATCTTCTACACCGCGCCGACGGCATTGCGCGCGCTGATGGGCGCCGGCGATGCGCATGTCACCAGGACATCTCGCAAGTCGCTGCGCGTGCTGGGTTCGGTCGGCGAGCCGATCAATCCGGAAGCCTGGGAGTGGTATTTCAACGTCGTCGGCAACGGCAAGGTGCCGATCGTCGACACCTGGTGGCAGACCGAGACCGGCGGCATCCTGATCACCCCGCTGCCCGGCGCCACCGACCTCAAGGCAGGTTCGGCCACGCGGCCCTTCTTCGGCATCAAGCCGCAGCTGGTCGACGGCGAGGGCAAGGTGCTGGAGGGCGCGGCTGACGGCAATCTGTGCATCACCGATTCCTGGCCGGGCCAGATGCGCACCGTCTATGGCGACCACGACCGCTTCGTGCAGACCTATTTCTCGACCTACAAGGGCAAGTACTTCACCGGCGACGGCTGCCGCCGCGACGCCGACGGCTACTACTGGATCACCGGCCGCGTCGACGACGTCCTCAACGTCTCCGGCCACCGCATGGGCACGGCGGAAGTCGAATCCGCACTGGTCAGTCACGACAAGGTTTCGGAAGCGGCCGTCGTCGGCTACCCCCACGACATCAAGGGCCAGGGCATCTACTGCTATGTCACGCTGATGGCCGGCGAACAGCCTGGCGAGGAATTGCGCAAGGAGTTGATTGCCCATGTCCGCAAGGAGATCGGCGCCATCGCTTCGCCCGACAAGGTCCAGTTCGCGCCCGGCCTGCCCAAGACACGCTCGGGCAAGATCATGCGCCGCATCCTGCGCAAGATCGCCGAGGACGATTTTTCGGCCCTCGGCGACACCTCGACACTCGCCGATCCGGCCGTCGTCGAGGACCTGATCGCCAACCGGCAGAACAAGAAAAGCTGATGCAATCGACAGTCGCGGTGGGTTCGGTCATCGAGCTTTGGCGCTACCCGGCGAGTTCGCTCGCCGGCGAGCGCCTGGACGCGATTTCGGTGGATCAGGAAAGCATCGACGGCGACCGCATGTTCGGTCTCGTCGATGCCACCGACAACGAAATCGCGCGACCCGACCGCGATGCGAAATGGCACAAGGTACCGCGCATCAGGACCCGGTTGTCGCCAACCCGTGAACTGGAGGTTGCCATTCCCGACGGCGACTGGCTGGCGGCGCCAGGAGCCGAAAGCGATCGCGCCGTTTCCGCCTATCTCGGCTTCGCGGCCTCGATCCGGCCGTTTCGGAGGGAACACGCGGCGCCTGGCTATTCCGGACCGCTGACCGCCGAGCGTTACCGCAAGGCCCCGATCCACCTTTTGACCACGGCTTCGCTGGCACGGCTGAAGGCATTGCACCCCGAAGGCGTGCCCGATCCGCGACGCTTCCGCCCCAACATTGTCGTCGACATGGCGCCGGTCGAAGGATCGTTCCCGGAGACGGAATGGATCGGCCGCAAGCTGGCGATCGGCGATCTGCACTTGACCATCTCCGAGCCGTGCCGCCGCTGCGGCTTCACCATCATTGCCCAGGATGATTTCGACCACGACCCGGCCATCCTGCGCAATCTGGTCCGCCACAACGCGCACAATCTCGGCGTCTACTGCACGATCGATCGACCGGCCCGCGTCGAAATCGGCGCGGCGATGCGATTCGTCTGATCACCGGTAAAGATCCGCCCGCGTCGGCGGCAAGCCGCTCGATCCCCGCGCACGCTTGGTGACGACGGTCTGGAAAATCTGCGCCGAGGCGCGTTCGAAGGTGATCGAACAGCCCGTCAGGTAAAGCAGCCATAGGCGTGCCTTGGCTTCGCCGACCTCGGCGATCGCCTCATCGAACCGGTCGTGCAGACGTTCCGCCCAAAGCCTGCAGGTGCGGGCATAGTGTTCACGCAGGTTTTCGACGTCGTGGACGAGAAAACCATGCGCCTCGAGATTGCCGAGCGTCATGCCTATGGTGTCGACCTCGCCGCCGGGAAATATGTATTTGATCAACGCCTTGTATTCCGCGCCCTTGCGCAGCGTCTTTTTCGCGCTACCCTTGCCGCGTCGGGTGATGGCATGGTGCAGGTAGATGCCGCCTGGCTTGAGCAAGCGATGGATGGTCGAGAAATAGGTGCCGTGGTTGGCGAGGCCGACGGCCTCGAACATGCCGATCGACGAGATCTTGTCGTAGCTGCCGCTCAGTTCCGTATAGGATTTTATGTCGATGGTGATCCGATCATCGAGACCCTCGGCGCGGATGCGCTCGCGCGCCAGTCGGGTCTGCTCCTCCGACAACGAGACCCCATGGCCGATGGCGCCATAGTGCTTGGCGGCATGGATCAGCATCGCACCCCAGCCGCAGCCGATGTCGAGCAGCCGGTCGCCGGGCTTCAGCCTGAGTTTACGGCAGATATGGTCGAGCTTGTCTTGCTGCGCCTGGTCGATGCCGTTGGCGAAATCGGTGAAATAGGCGCAGGTGTAAACCATGCGTTCATCGAGGAAGAGCCCGTAGAACGCGTTCGAAATGTCGTAATGATGCTCGATCGCCTGCTTGTTCGAACCGCTGACGAAGGGGTTGCGGCCGGCAAGATCGGCCCGGCGCGTCATCTGCTTTCGCGAGAACAGGACGGCAGGCAGATCGCGCAGGATCGCCAGCTTCGGCAACGCCTTCAACCTCAGCTTGCCGTGTGAGGGCAAGGCGTAGAGATCGAACAGCGACCCGTCCTCCACGTCGATCGTCTTTGAAATCCACATCTCGAGCAGCGTCGAAAAATTTGGCCGGCGCGCCAGTTGCCAGACGATGTCCTGGTCGTTGATGGCCAGCACCGGACCGTCGGCGGGACCGATCCGCTCGCCGGTCCACAATCTGACGGCAAAGCCCGGCTTCAGCGTTTCAACAACCGTTCGAACGATCCGCGCGGCCTTGTCGGTGGCGTCCATGCTTCCTCCCCGAAGCCAGAGCGCCAATGTTGTCCGTTTGCCCCCGGACCGCAAGCCACCCCGTTTGGTCAGCCCATCTGGCCAGCCCGTCTGGCAAGCATGTCCGGAAAGACACACACCCGGCTTTTTGAGGGTGACGCCTTGCCATTTGCCAAATCAGACCCCATCATCTCTGTGTGTTCAACAAATCGAAAGGAGGTGATCCGATGTCGAGTGATTTCGTTTTCCAGAACGTGGCCTCAGCGGATTGCACTTTCGGGAAGCAGACTTCCCGTTAAGGCGCGAGATGCGCGGTAGGTGACCTCACGGGTCACCGCCATTGGCCGCGCCACGGACGGAAACACGGAAGGCCGCCGGCTTCGAAAGAAGCGGCGGCCTTTTCCTTTTGGACCAATAACCCGCGGAACTGTCCGCAAAGGCTCATTTGGTGACGGTGATCTTCTCGATGTTCTGGACGATGTCGTCGAACGCCTGCTTCAATTCCGCCCCTGTCGCTGCCTCGTAGTAGTGCTTCAGCGACGACGTGTCCGCTGTGGAGCAGTCCCGGAGCACGCTTTTTGCCTGGTCCCGTTCGGTCGCCGTCATGGTTGGATCGTTCAGATCGAAGCCGATCGTGAAGATCTCGATGCCGACGCGCTTCATGTCGTCGCAAATGCCTTCGGCATTGTCGCGCGACATCTGGCCGGCATTCTGTGAGTTTGGCGCACCGTGCTCGCCGGCGAAGGCTGTGTTGAACTGGCCGTCCGTCATCAGGATGGCGACCTTGGCGACTTTCCTCCTATCGAAATTGGCGGGACCCGCACCCAGCCCAGCATTGACGATGGTCGAGCGCCACGAGGGTGAAAGCATGTAATAGCCCCACTGCGCGGCGATGCCGCCGGCGGTCACGCCAGCCGCGCTGAAATCATCGATCGTGTCGAGCAGCTTGTCCTCGTCGGCCGACAGCGGGATGAGTTCCGGCGTCGGGCAGGTTCTCATGTGATCGTCCCGATTGATTTTGGCCAGGTACTCCTTGCCGTTGCTGTCCCACCGCGACGTGGAAGGTCCGTCGGACGAAGTGTCGGCATAGCCATCCTTGTCCTTGCGTTCGGTGGCACATTTGTCGGGCGCTGGTGTCACCGACACCGAAACCGGAGCATCCAAGGGTGGCGGCAGGTCCGGCCCACCCTTGTCCTCGACGAAGACACTGCCAGCAAGACCGCCCGTGTTCACAGCTTCGGCATAGGGAACAATCGCGACACGCACACGCGGATTTCTCGGATCGATGTTGTTGTCCAGCAGATCCTTGACAGCCCCGGAGGCGGCAATCTGCAGGTCGCCGATCTTGTTGGTCTTGGCCCAGATGTTCGGCCCCATCGACCCGGTCACATCGAGCATCATCGCCACTTCGATGGTCTTGTCCGAGTAGAGCGCCGTTGTGGAAGCGGCAACGCGCTTTGTGCCACCCATGTTGAACATCGGGAAATACAGGGCGACATCGACATGGGCGTCCGCCTGGACGGTCTTGGCGGTCCTGTTGACAACCAGCCTGTCGAGCACGATCTGATCGGCCTGCAGGATACCTGCCTGGCTGTTGGTATCGAGAAAGGCCTGCACCGATCTGTTGGCATCGGCTTCCCTGATGACGCCGGTCGTCAGGTCGCGCGCCGTCGACGTGACTGCGGCGTCGACCACGCCCTGCAGGCTCGATCTGGCATTGTAGAGCTGCGTTACGTTGACGGAAAAACCAACAGCCAGCGCCAAGACAGAAGCGGTAAGGCCGGACAGGACTGCGAAATTTCCACCGCGATGTCTGGCGAAGACGCCAGCCGCGTGAACAAGACCCCCGAAATTCCGCATCCTGCAGCCTCCACTCGCCTCGGCCTCGTCGCCGCGGGAAGGACAATGCAGGATTCCGGCCGGGTGACGCCGCTACGGGACAGAAGGCCAGCCGTTCGCCAACAACCTATTGTTTTTGTTAGGTTGAGAGCTGCGCAAAGGTGAATGACCGGTAAATAGAAAAATACTCTTCCGGCTTCGTTTACCAGCCGCTTACCATGATCGAGCCAAGGGATCACGCAATGCCCGATGACGTCCTGTTGCGGCACAGGGCTCCTGTGCCGAAGCGGACCAGCTGTTAGAAATCGCAGGGCGTCAAACTTGCCGGATCACATGCCCGGCTACCGGGAGATCAGGCCAGCATCTGCGCGCTGACCGTCCTGTCGATGGCATGATAGGGCGGATTGAACAAATTGCCTTCCTGTTCGTAGGTCCACACCTTGAACAGGCTGAGCCGATGCGGGCCGAAGCTGTGCAGCAGCGGCACGTCGGTAGCGTCGCGGCCGCGCGCGATGACGACGCGGCCGACCCTCGGCGTGTTGTGACGAGGATCGAATGCGTACCATTTGCCGTCGAGGAACGCTTCCATCCACGCCGAGAAATCCATCGGCGCCGGATCGGCCGGCACGCCGATGTCGCCGAGATAGCCGTTCACATAGCGCGCCGGAATGTTCATGCAGCGGCAGAGCGTTATAGCCAGATGAGCGAAGTCGCGGCAGACGCCGACGCGCTCGTCATGCGCCTGGGCCGCGGTGCGGGTCGAACGCGCGTAGCCGTAGCCGAATGATAGCCGGTTGTGGACATAGTCGACGATCGCTTGCACCCGCGCCCAACCCGAGGGGACATGGCCGAAAAGCTGCCACGCCAGGCCGCTGAGGTGATCGGTCTCGCAATAGCGGCTGCCGAGGAGATAGCCGAGCACCTCGTCGGGCAGTTCCGCCACCGGCACTTCCCTGGCCAGCGTGTTGACTTCGTCGGTCTCGCCGCTGTCCTCGACGACCGCGTCATAGAGGATGCGAAAACCGCCGGCGGGCGCGGTGAAGCGGCGGCAGCCATTGCCGTAGAGATCGTGGTAGAGCCTGGTCGACACCGCAGGCGACGTCAACACCCGCGTCTGCCGCTTTATGTCGGCCTGCCTGTCCTTGTGGATCTCGAGCAGCGAAATCACCGGGGTGGCCGCGGTGCACTCAATGGCGATTTCGTAGCCGAGCCGGATCAGCATCGCAGTCCCCCTTCGATCGTCGTGGAAAACAGTTTTGCTCAAACGCGAGAGGACGGACTGTGGTTCCCTGGGACTATCGAAAAGGTGGCCTCGTGCCTTCCCATACCGACGCCGCGACGTTAGGTTCGGCGACCGCCATAAGTGCTCCCCCAATTCAAGGAAAACCATGTTCGCAGGCAAGAAATTCGCGGCCTTCCTCTTCGATATGGATGGCACGCTGCTCAATTCGACCGCGGCCGCGGAACGCGTCTGGAGCAATTGGGCGATGGGGCACGGCCTCGACGTGGCGACTTTCCTGCCAACGATGCATGGCAGGCGCGCCATCGAGACCGTCCGCCGGCTGGCACTTCCCGGTATCGACCCACAGCACGAGGCGAACGAGATTACACGGGCCGAAATCGCCGATGTCGAAGGGGTCAATGCCATCGCCGGCGCCGCGGCATTCCTGGGTGCGCTGCCGCCGGATCGCTGGGCCATCGTAACATCTTCGCCGCTCGCGCTTGCGCTGGTGCGGATCGAAGCGGCGGGCATCCCGCGTCCGGCGACAATGGTCACGGCGGAAGACGTGGTTCACGGCAAGCCTGCTCCCGACTGCTTCCTGTTGGCGGCCGAACGGCTTGGCTTCGACGCCCACGACTGCGTGGTTTTCGAGGACGCAACGCCGGGCATCCAGGCGGGCGAGGCAGCCGGCGCCACGGTGGTGGTGATAACCGCGACGCATCAGCACAAGATGGAGACGCCGCACGAAACCATTTTTGACTACAGCAACCTGACGGCGGTCACCGACGCCCAGGGCCGGCTTGGTCTGGAGCAGATACGAAGCGCGGCGGCTTCCTAAAGCGCGTCGCGTTGAGACCGATTCAAGCGACGCGCTTTAGGCCTTCTTGTTGTGCATGTCGATATCGCAAAACCGAGGCCACTTTTGCGCGACATGCATTAGAAATCGCTGGTCAGGCCCTTGACCTCCCAGTCGCCGTAGCGGCCGGGTTCCTTGCCGCCACGGCCGCCGATTTCCTTCGGCGTCGCGGCTTCCTTCTCCAGATATTTCACGCGCCTTGCTTCGGCTTCCGCGAGCGCACGGCTGGCCTCCGGCGTCAGCGCCTTCGGCTGGAGGTCATGACCAAGGTCGGCATCGGTTTTACTGGTCTCGTCGTTCATGCGATATTTCCGGCGGATTGAAACAGGAACTGGCGTTTCCCATCATATAGCGATGACCTCGCAACGATCGACCCCTTTTCACCGCCACAGGAACAGGAGCAGACGATGAACACACTTCGCACCGCCATGCTGCTTGCCGCGATGACGGCGCTGTTCATGGGCGTTGGCTTTCTGATCGGCGGATCGGGCGGCATGATGATCGCGCTGGTCATTGCCGCCGGCACCAATCTGTTCAGCTACTGGAACGCCGACAAGATGGTGCTGTCGATGAACCGCGCCGTTGAAGTCGACGAAAAGAACGCGCCCGAATATTACGCCATCGTTCGGTCACTGGCCCAACAGGCAGGCCTGCCGATGCCGAAGACCTACCTGATCGAGAATCCGCAGCCGAACGCCTTCGCCACCGGTCGCAACCCGCAGAATGCGGCCGTCGCCGCCTCCACCGGCCTGCTGCAGAGGCTGAGCCATGAAGAAGTCGCCGCGGTGATGGCGCATGAACTCGCCCATGTGCAGCACCGCGACACGCTGACCATGACCATCGTCGCCACCTTTGCCGGCGCCATCTCGATGCTTGGCAATTTCGCCTTCTTCCTTGGCGGCAACCGCGACAACAATCCGTTCGGCTTTGTCGGCGTGCTGGCGGCGATGATCGTGGCGCCCTTTGCGGCGATGATCGTGCAGATGGCGGTCAGCCGCACCCGCGAATACGAGGCCGATCGGCGCGGTGCCGAAATCTGTGGACACCCGCTCTGGCTGGCGTCCGCCCTTGACAAGATCGCTCGCGGCGCCGAACGCATTCCAAACCCCGATGCCGAGCGCAATCCGGCAATGGCGCACCTCTTCATCATCAATCCTCTTTCCGGCGAGCGCATGGACAGTCTGTTTTCCACACACCCGAGCACCGAAAACCGCATCGCCGCCTTGCAGGCGATGGCGCGCCAGATGGAAGGCAGCGACACTCGAGTCGCACCACGCCAGGCCCCGGCCCCCCGGCAGCTGGACGAACAGCCGCCGTCAGGTCCATGGGGCCAGGCAGCGCGACCTGAACAGCCGGCGGAATCGGCCGAACCGAAGCCCAATCCATGGGGGCGCAACCCGACCGGGCCCAAAGGCCGGTGGTCGTGAGCGTGGCGGACAGAGGACCTCGACGCACAGTTTCAGGCGATCAGGAACACAAGGATGGCGGCGACTTCGTTGCCGGTCTCGCCGCCCGCAAGGCGGCGGCACGCCTGCTTGCCGCGGTTATCGACGCCAGGACGCCGCTCGACGGGCTCACCGACCACGAGAACGGCCATCCGCAGTACAGAGCGCTCGACCTGCGCGATCGCGGCCTGGTGCGTGCCATCCTGATCACCGCACTGCGCTATCGCATGACCATCACCGGGTTGCTGGCGCGCCGGCTGGAAAAGCCACTGCCGCCCAACGCCACCGCGCTGTCGCACATATTGCATGTGGCGGCGGCACAGATCCTGTTCCTCGACATTCCCGACAGCGCCGCCGTCGACCTGGCGGTGACCCACGCCAAGTCCGATCCGCGCACGGTGCGCTTTTCCGGCCTGGTCAACGGCGTGCTGCGCACGCTCGCCCGCGCCAAGGAAACGGAGTTACCTGCCGCCCTTGCCGCCACCGACGAAGCGCCCAAATGGTTCTCCGACCGGCTGAAGGCTTCCTACGGCAATGAAAAGGCCAGACAGATTCTCGCAGCGCATCGGCACGAAGCGCCGGTCGATTTCTCAGTCAAGGCCGATCCCGAACTGTGGGCCGAGCGGCTCGGCGGCATCGTCCTGCCGACCGGCACAATTCGGGTGGAAAAGCTTGCCGGGCCCGTCACCGAATTGCCCGGCTTTGCCGACGGCGCCTGGTGGGTCCAGGACGCCGCCGCCAGCCTGCCGGCGAGGCTGTTCGACGATGTCAGGGGACTTCGCGTTGCCGATCTCTGCGCCGCTCCCGGCGGCAAGACCGCGCAGCTCATTCTCGCCGGCGCCAAGGTCACCGCCGTCGACACGTCGAAGAACCGGTTGGTGCGGCTGACGCAAAATCTCGACCGCCTCGGCCTGTCCGCCGACATCGTCCAGGCCGACCTCACCAAATACGAGCCGAAGGAATTGTTCGACGCCGTGCTCCTCGACGCGCCCTGCTCGTCGACCGGCACGGTGCGGCGACATCCCGACGTGCCATGGACCAAGACGGCGGCCGATGTCGAAAAGCTCGCCGACCTGCAACGCAGGCTGCTCGCCCGCGCCGTGACGCTGGTAAAACCCGGCGGCAGGATCGTCTTTTCCAACTGTTCGCTCGACCCGCTCGAGGGCGAGGACCTCTATCGCGCCTTTCTGGCCGGCACGGCTGAAATAGCCGACGATCCGCTGCAGCAAGGCGAGATCGCCGGCATCGATCCATTCCTGACGCCGCAAGGCACATTGCGCACCACGCCCGCCGATCTGGACCTCGGCGCGCCGGAACGCTCGGGCCTCGACGGCTTCTTCGCTGCCCGCATGCGCAGAGCCGGCTAAATATTTAACCGCCGGGATTTACTGACTTTTTTAGGGAGAGTCGCGGGCGGGACCGGGTGAGCCGGAGCCGTCCGATGGAATTCGCCTTCGCACGAGTCGTGCAATCATGTAAACTTGCGCCGGGGTAGAAGACGATCAGGAGGGGTTTTGGCACTTGCTGCCAGCAACACGACGCGTCTGTGGACGCTTGTCGCGAAGGAGTTCTGGCGCAAGACGCGCCGGCGCTTGCGTGCCGGGCCGATCTATCGTTGGCGCTATTCCGGCCGCACGCCCGAACGTGTGCTGATCGCACCGCCGGACCTGCGTCTGGCCGACCCGCAGATCGCGCTCGAGATCTACTACGGCCGTTATCCCCTGTCGGGGCATCTGGTCGAGACCGGCGGCAAATCGCCCTTCCAGATCAACGTGCCCAACCATGGCTGGCAAAAGACGCTGCACGGTTTTCGCTGGCTGCGCCACATGCGCGCCGCCGGCACCGAACTGGCCGCCGCCAACGCCCGCGCGCTGGTCTCCGACTGGATCACCATCCATGGCAGCCATATTTCCGGCATCGCCTGGGAGCCCGGCACGACGGCCAAGCGCATCATCGCCTGGCTGCAGCATTCCTCTGTCGTGCTGCAGGGCGCCGAATTCCCCTTCTACCGCGCCTTCCTGAAGACGCTTGCCGTCCAGATCCGCTACCTCAGGTCGATGGCGCGCGAAATGCCGGATGGCAAGGACAGGCTGCGCGCCCGCATCGCGCTGGCCTTCGCCGCCCTGTCCTTGCCAGCGCCGGCATCGGCGCTGCGCGGCGCCACCCGCAACCTCGCCGCGGAGCTCGACCGCCAGATCCTTGCCGATGGCGGTCACATTTCACGCAATCCGATGGTCGTCCTGGAAATCCTCGCCGACCTTTTGCCGCTGCGCCAGACCTATGCCAACCAGGCCGAAACGCCGCCGCAGGCCCTCATCGGCGCCATCGACCGCATGCTGCCGGCGCTGCGCTTCTTCCGCCATCAGGACGGCAGCCTCGCCCGCTTCAACGGCATGGGCGCCACCATCCATGATCGCATCGCCACCATCCTGCGTCACGACGACACCGCTGGCTCGCCGCTGCTGCATGCCCCGCATTCCGGCTATGAGCGCCTGTCGATGGGCGGCGTCACCGTCATCGCCGACACCGGGCTGCCGCCGCCGGTCGACGTGTCCAATGCCGCGCACGCCGGCTGCCTCGCCTTCGAACTGTCGTCCGGTCGCCAGCACTACATCGTCAACGCCGGCATCGACACCTATGGCGTCGCCGAGTTCAGGCCGCTGGCGCGGGCCACCGCCGCGCACTCGACCGCCACCATCAACGATACCTCGTCGGCACGCTTCAGCCATTCGTTGCGTGTCAACGACCTGCTCGGCTCACCATTGATCGGCGGGCCGCAGCAGGTGCAGTGCAAGCGCACCGACCAGAAAGGAATTCAAGGCTTTATCGCCCGCCATGACGGCTATGTCCCGCGCTTCGGCTTCCTGCATGAGCGCGAGCTGAAACTGTCGCAGAACGGCAACGTGCTGGCCGGCAGGGACCGCTTTCTGCGGCCCGGCAATGCGGCGATCCGAAACAATGGCCGCGACTTCGTCACCATCCGCTTCCACGTCCATCCCGACGTCAACCTGCTGCAGGACGAGCACGATCGGCTGGTCCTGGCCGGCGATCAGGCCGACACCTGGGTGTTCACCTCCAGCGAAGTGGTGCCGGAGGTCGAGGAATCGATCTATTTCGCCGGCCTTGGCGGCCCGCGCCGCAGCCGCCAGATCGTGCTTGCCTTCAAGGCCTCGGACGTCGCCGAAGTCCACTGGCAGCTGACACGCACCAGCATCGCCGGTTACCCGGAAAACAACTGATCGTATCTACGAAGGCAGTGGGTAGTTTTTCAATTTGAACCAATGGAAAATCTTGCGAGAAGATGGATGCTGTTGGCTCGAAGCCGAATCGGCGTGGCCTATACAAGAAGCGAGCCGTTCAGGGGCGCGGAATGACTAGCAATATACGCAAGAGAGCAGCAGCAAATATAGTGATCACCATACTTGCCGGCATCGCGGCCTTCGCCATGTTTCTCGCGGTTTTGTTTGTCGCCTTGATCGTAGCAATTCCTTTCATGAACTCCTAAGCCGAAGTTCAAACTGAGACACTATCCGGCAGCGCTTCCAGTTTGATTTCCCGATGTCATGTGCTACGGCGCGGGCACCCACCACACCAGCCGTGAAAGGCCGCCGCCCATGGCCGTCGCCGCCAAGAACATTCCAGCACCTGACCTCGTTCCGGTGCGTCGCGCCCTGCTCTCCGTCTTCGACAAGACCGGGCTGATCGATTTCGCCAGGGCGCTGGCGGCTGCCGGCGTCGAACTGGTCTCGACCGGCGGCACGGCAAAGGCGATCGCCGAGGCTGGCCTGGCGGTGCGTGACGTCTCCGAGCTCACCGGCTTTCCCGAGATCATGGATGGCCGCGTCAAGACCTTGCATCCCAGCGTGCATGGCGCGCTGCTTGGTGTGCGCGACGACCCCGAGCACTCGGCTGCGATGCGCAAATACGGCATCGAGCCGATCGATCTCGTCGTCTCCAATCTCTATCCCTTCGAGGAAGTCCGCCGCTCCGGCGCCGACTATGCCGCGATTGTCGAGAACATCGACATTGGCGGCCCAGCGATGATCCGCGCCTCGGCCAAGAACCATGCCTATGTCGCTATCGTCACCGATCCTGGCGACTACGCCTCGGTGCTGAACGCACTGGAGATGAACATTGGCTCGCTGTCGCTGGATTTCCGCAAGAAGCTGGCGGCCAAGGCCTTTGCCCGCACCGCCACCTATGACGCGGCGATCTCCGGCTGGTTCGCCGAGGCGCTCGAGATCGAGCATCCGATGTGGCGCGCCTTCGGCGGCAGGCTGGTCGAGGTGATGCGCTACGGCGAGAATCCGCACCAGAGCGCCGGCTTCTACCTCAATGGCGACAAGCGGCCGGGCGTCGCCACGGCGCGCCAGCTGCAAGGCAAGCAACTCTCCTACAACAACATCAACGACACCGACGCCGCCTTCGAACTGGCCGGCGAATTCGATCCGAACCGCTCCGCCGCCGTCGCCATCATCAAGCACGCCAACCCGTGCGGCGTCGCCGAGGGCGCGTCGCTGAAGGCAGCCTATGCCAAGGCGCTCGCCTGCGATCCGGTCTCGGCCTTCGGCGGCATCGTCGCCATGAATCGCACCCTCGACGCCGAAGCCGCCGAGGAGATCGTGAAAACCTTCACCGAGGTGATCATCGCGCCCGACGCGACCCACGAGGCAGCCGCAATCGTCGCCGCGAAAAAGAACCTGCGCCTGCTGGTCACCGGCGGCCTGCCGGACCCGCGCACCCCAGGCACGACGGTCAAATCCGTCGCCGGTGGCATCCTCGTCCAGGGCAGGGACAATGCCGTGGTCGACGACCTCGAGCTGAAAGTGGTGACCAAGCGCGCACCGACAGCGGCCGAAATGGCCGACCTGAAATTCGCCTTCCGCATCGCCAAGCACGTCAAGTCCAACGCCATCGTCTACGCCAGGGACGGCGCCACCGTCGGCATCGGCGCCGGCCAGATGAGCCGGGTCGATTCCTCGCGCATTGCCGCGCGCAAGGCGCTCGACGCGGCCGAGGCGGCGGGCCTTGCCGAACCGCTGACCAAGGGCTCGGTTGTCGCCTCCGACGCGTTCTTCCCCTTCGCCGACGGATTGCTGTCGGCGATCGAAGCCGGCGCCACCGCCGTCATCCAGCCCGGCGGCTCGATGCGCGACGACGACGTCATCGCCGCCGCCGACGCGCACGGCATCGCCATGGTGTTTACCGGCGTGAGACACTTCCGGCACTAGCTGCCGGCAGAGAGATGCTTGAGAATTCGCTCCGCTGAGTCGGATGGCGTGGTTTTCGAGAACCGGAGCGGAGCGGACATTCAAGTCCGTGAGCACCGGAAGCGCAGAAAACCGCGCCAGCCGGCCGGCGGAGTAGAATTATCGAACGTCTCTCATTCCACCGGCTGGTCCGCCGGATAGGGCGTCCTGATCAGGATCGCCATGCCGATGCCCAGGAACAGGATGATCACCGCCATGCCGAGCCGCGCCGAGCCGCTGACGGCGGTGATGGTTGCCACCAGGAACGGCGCCAAGAAGCTGGTTGCCCGCCCGGCCAGCGCATAGATCCCGAAATAGCGGCCGGATTCCGCCGCCGTGACGCTACGCGCCATGTAGGAGCGCGACGATGCCTGCACCGGCCCGAAGGCTAGGCCGATCAACAGGCCGTACAGGATGTAGGCCTTTTCGGCCGCAGTGCCGAACAGGCCGCCCGAATCGGCTGTCGAGAGCTGTATCAGGCCGAGCAGCGTGAAACCCGGACCGGTCGAGACGACGCCGACGGTGGCGATGGACAGCATGACCAGCGCAATCATCACCACTACCTTGGAGCCGAGCGCGGTGTCGAGGCGCGCCGCGACCCAGCAGCCCAGGATGGCGACGACATTGAGGATGATGCCGAACATGCCGATCTCGGTGATCGACCAGTGGAACATCGCCGCCGCGAAGGTGCCGCCCAGCGCCAGCAGCGCGTTGACGCCGTCCTGGTAGATCATGCGGGCGACGAGGAAGCGGAAGATACTGCCACGCTGGCGCACCTCGGCCAGCGTTGATTTCAACTCCGACAGGCCTTCGCGCACCGCCGGCCCGATCGGGATGCCCTTGATGGCGTCCGGCGTGAAGAAGAACATCGGCAGGATGAACAGGAAGTACCAGCCGGCCGACAGCGGCCCGGTGGCGCGCGCGTCCTCGCCGAGTTTCGGGTCGAGGCCGAACAGCGGGTCGAGGCCGATGATCGTCTTGCCGGTCTCGGGCGAGCCGGCCATGCAGGTGACGACGAAGATCAGCGCGATCATGCCGCCGAGATAGCCGAGGCCCCAGGCGATGTTGGAGATGCGGCCGATTTCGCTTTTCGGCACCAGCCGCGGCATCATCGAATCGTTGAACACGGTCGAGAATTCCGCCGCCACCGAGGCCAGCGAGAACAGCGCCACGATGAGGAACAGATTGGATCCGGGGGCCGCGAACCACAGCAGGCAAAGACTGGTGATCTTGATCGCGGCGAAGAACGCGATCCATGGCTTTCGCGGTCCGGTCTGGTCGGCGATCGAGCCGAGGATTGGCGACAGCACGGCGATGACCAGCCCGGCCGCGGCAATGCCATAGCCCCAGACCGCCTGGCCGGTATTGGGATCGCTCGCCATGCGCGAAACGAAATAGGGGCCGAAGATGAAGGTGGTGACGACGGTGAAGAACGGCTGCGCCGCCCAGTCGAAGAACATCCATCCCCAGATGCCGCGCCCGGACGCACGCTGCACGGTTACCTCGGTCATGTCCCCTCCTCAGCGTCTGCTCCACGCGTCGCGCGCCATGTCTGCATGTTTTTTCGTGATGGTGCAAACGAACAAGCATGGCGCCGCCCCTCATTGCCCTGCCGGGCATTTCTCCCCGTATAGTGACGGGAGAAAGACGCGGTCATCGACGTTTCGCCAACGGTCAGCGTTGTAGTAAGGCGCCGACGATCGCGACAGGCTCCCTTCTCCCCGTCACAATACGGGGAGAAGGTGGCGGCAGCCGGATGAGGGGCAGCACCAGCCTTGTAAAGCGAATGGGTTCACATCCCCGTCAGATCGCTCATCAGCCCCGACGCGACCGACAGCCGCGACACGGTGATGTCGCCGCCTTCGGTGAGCGCCTGAAGCCGCTCGCGGATGCGCGCCACCCGCTCGCCGCCGGCTTCCAGCCAGGCCGCCACCGGATCCGCGGCCTTGGCATGACCGGTGAGTGCCGCCACCGCAATGCCGCGCCGCGCCGCCCCGATCGTGTCGGTGGCGCGCGACAGCGCCAGCTGATCGTAGTAGTCGGGGGGTGTGATCGAACGCGCCGCGTCCTCGACGCGCGGGATACGGAAGGCATCGCTGACCGCGAAGAACGCCTTGGCCGCGGCAACGATGTCGGCGCCGGCCGTGCGCGCCGTCAGCGCGATGTCGGGGATGAGCTCCGCCACCTCGTTCAGCGCCAATTGCCCGGCCAGCTTTTCCGGCGCACCGCTCTTGAACAGCCCGTGCCGCTTCTCCTCGATACGCTCGCGCGAGAAGGCCGGCAGCAGCGAAACGAGCTTGGGTTCCAGTGCCTTGCGCGCTTCCATGAGTTCGCCAATGCGCTGACCAAGTGGTGCGGTGCCGGCGTCGTTCTTGAGATACCAGCCGCTGGTCACGTAGATCAGCCGGCTGACCGCCTGGTAGAGATCGAGCTGCACCTGGCCGTCGACGAGATTGTCAAGCGCGTCGATCTCGCGATAGAGCGCCGGCAAGGCAAAACCGTCGCGCACCACAGCAAAGGTGCGTACCACGTCGGCCGCGGTGCGGCCGGTCGCTTCCTGCAGCCGGTTGACGAAGGACGGGCCGCCGCGATTGACCAGGTCGTTGGCGACGACCCGGGCAATGATCTCGCGGCGCAGCCTGTGGTCGTTGATCTCGGCTGCGTATTTCTTCGCCATCCGGTCCGGGAAATAGCCCATCAGGTCGCGATCGAAATGCACGTCGTCCGGCACGTCGCTGGCGACGATATCGGAAAACAGCACGATCTTGGCATAGGCCAGCAACACGCCGAGCTCGGCCCTGGTCAGCGGCTCGCCGCGTGCTTCGCGCTCGGTGAGCGCCGCCGGCGACGGCAGCGTCTCGACGGCGCGGTCGAGCAGGCCGCGTCCCTCCAGCGCCGTCATGAAGCGGCTTTGATGCGCGATGTCAGCGAGGCCGCGCTTGCGGGCGATCGAAAGCGCCAGTGTCTGCTCGTAATTGTTGGACAGTACCAGTCCGCCAACCTCCCCGGTCATTTCGGCCAGCAGCTTGTTGCGCGCAGGGCGCGTCAACGATCCCTTGCGCATGGCCGAAGCCAGCGCAATCTTGATGTTGACCTCGACGTCGGAGCAGTTGACGCCGCCCGAATTGTCGATGGCGTCCGAGTTGCAGCGGCCGCCATTCATGCCGAACTCGATGCGGGCCCGCTGCGTCACGCCTAGATTGGCGCCCTCGCCGATCACCTTGGCGCGCACGTCGAGCGCGGTGATGCGGACGGCATCATTGGCGCGGTCGCCGACCTCGGCGTTGGTTTCGCCGGATGCCCTCAAATACGTGCCGATGCCGCCGAACCAGAGCAGATCGACCGGCGCCTTTAGGATGGCGCCCATGATCTCGACCGGCGTGGCGGTCGTCTTGGCCAGACCGATCGCCGCCGCCGCCGCCGCCGGCAAGGTGATCGACTTCTGGTTGCGCGACACGATGATGCCGCCTTCCGACAGTTTGGTCTTGTCGTAGTCCTGCCAGCTCGAACGCGGCAGGGCGAACATGCGCTCGCGCTCGGCCATCGAAGCCGCCATGTCGGGATCGGGATCGATGAAGATGTCGCGATGGTCGAAGGCGGCGATCAGCCTGGTCTTCGGCGACAAAAGCATGCCGTTGCCGAACACGTCACCCGACATGTCGCCGACACCGACGACGGTGAAGGGCGAGGTCTGGATGTCGCGGTTCATCTCGCGGAAATGCCGCTTGACCGCCTCCCAGGCGCCTTTGGCGGTGATGCCCATCTTCTTGTGGTCGTAGCCGGCCGAACCGCCGCTGGCGAACGCGTCGTCGAGCCAGAAGCCATGCTTCTCGCTGATGGCGTTCGCCGTGTCGGAGAAGGTCGCCGTGCCCTTGTCGGCGGCAACGACGAAATATGGATCGTCCGGGTCGCGGCGCACGACGCCGGCCGGCGGGATGACGCCGTCGAGGCCGATATTGTCGGTGATCGACAGCAGGCTGGAGACGAAGTTCTTGTAGGCCGATGTGCCGGCCTCGAAGATCGCATCGCGGCTGCCGCCCGCCGGCAGGCGCTTGGGGAAAAAGCCGCCCTTGGCGCCAACCGGCACGATGACAGCGTTCTTGACCTGCTGCGCCTTGACCAGGCCGAGAACCTCGGTGCGGTAGTCCTGGGCGCGGTCTGACCAGCGCAGGCCGCCACGCGCCACCGGGCCGAAGCGCAGATGCAGCCCCTCGACCTCGGAACCGTAGACGAAGATCTCTCGCCACGGCCGCGGCGCCGGCAAGCCGTCGACCGCATGCGAATCGAGTTTGATCGCCAGCGACTGGCCTTTCTCTTTCGTATCGGCAACGAAATGATTGGTGCGCAGCGAGGCTTCGATCAGATTGAGGTAGCGGCGGATGATGGTGTCGTCGTCGATGTTCGGCACATCTTCCAGCGCATCCTTGATCTTGGCCTTGAGGTGCTTTGCCGCCACCACGCCTTCTGTCTCGGCCGTCGGGCCAAGCCGGGCGATGAACAGGGCGTGCAGGCCGCGCGCGATATCGGGATAGCGGTTGAGCGCGGCGGCGATGAAGTCCTGGCTTTGCGGAATGCCGACCTGCTGCAGATAGCGGCCATAGGCGCGCAGGATGGTGATCTCGCCCGACCACAGGCCTGCGGTCTGGGCAAGGCCGTTATAGCCGTCATTGTCGACGTCGCCGCGCCAGACGGACAGGAATGCGTCTTCGAACAGCGCGCCGCCATCGGCAAGGTCGATCGGCTTGCCGTAGCTGTTCTCCAGCTCCATGTCGTGGATGAAGACCATGCCGGACTGGTCGTCGCCGACCTCGAAGGTGCGCTCGCTGATGACCCGGAAGCCGATGTTTTCCAGCACCGGCACGCGCCGTGACAACGCCACCGGGCTGCCGTGGTGATAGATCTTCAGCGACGCCTGATGCGGCTTCTGCTCGGCATTGCGATAATAGTCGATGGCGATCGGATTGCTGGCGCTGATCTTGGCGATGCGCCCCGCATCGGCCAGCGCCACCGCTGCGCTGAACGTATCGCGGTAGCTTTCCGGCAGCCGTGCGGCGATGCTCTTCAAAGCCTGGTTGCCGCCATTCGCGTCGGCCGCATCGGAAAGGGCATCCTCCCAGGTGCGCACGATGTCACGGATCGCCGCCTCGATCGCCGCTTGCTCGACCTTCGGCGTCTTGCCGCCGGAGCGGCCGATGATGAAATGGACGCGCGCCAGCCCGCCTTCGGGGAAGGCCGGGTAATGGGCCGACAGCCGGCCTTCGAAGACGGTCTTGAGATAGCTGCCGATCTTCTCGCGCACGACGCTGTCGTAGCGGTCGCGCGGCACGAAGACGAGGATCGAGACGAAGCGATCGAACTGGTCGACACGCACCAGCGCCCGGACCCGCGGCCGCTCGACCAAGCCGAGAATGGCTGCGGCGTGCTTCCTCAGGATCGGCACCGGCACCTGGAACAACTCGTCGCGCGGATAGCTCTCCAGCACATTGATCAGCGCCTTGCCGGAGTGATCGTGCCGATCGAAACCGGACTTGGCGATGATCGTTTCGGCCTTCGACCGCAGATACGGGATCTTCATCACGGAGCGCGTGTAGGCGGTCGAGGTGAACAGGCCGACGATGCGCAATTCGCCCGCCAGCGTGCCCTTGGACGTGTAGGTCTTGACGCCGATGTAATCGAGATAGATGCGGCGGTGCACCGAAGACTTGGCATTGGCCTTGGTGACGATCAGCGGCTCCGGCCCATGCAGGAAGGCGCGGATTTCCGGCGTTGTCGTCACAGCTTCCGTGCCGCGCCTCAGCACCAGCACATCCGGATCGGACAGGATACCGAGACCGGGCTTGTCGGCGCGCTCCAGCGTGCCGCTTTCCTCGCCGCCGGTGTATTTGAACTCGCGCATGCCGAGGAAGGTGAAATTGTCGTCGCGCAGCCACTCCAGGAAGGCGATCGCCTCGGCAACGCTCTTCTTGTCGAGCGGCACCGCCGAATAGCGGAACTCCGAGATCGCCTGGTCGAGGCGGGCCAGCATCGGCCGCCAGTCGTGGACAGCAGCGTGCACCTGGCCGAGCATCTTGCGCAGCCGCTCGGTCAATCCGGCCGCCTGCTCGGCGGTCAGCCGCGGGATATGGACATGGATGACGCTCAGCCGGTCGTGGCTGCCGTCGTCCTTGGCGAAATTGCCGTCGCCGAGGATTTCTTCCACACCGCCTTTGCCGCGGCGAACGGTGATGACCGGGTGGGTGACCAAGGTCGGTTCACCGGCGCTTTCGGTGATCTCGCCGAGGATGGAATCGAACAGGAACGGCATGTTGTCGTTGACGACCGTGATCACCGTCACTGGGCGGCCCTGGCTGACGACGCCTGAATCGGCATCGACGGCGACGACGCACTCACTCTTCTTGTGGCCGGCGACCGCCTGGCCGGCAAGATCGGCGGCGCGTTCGAGGTCGGCCGCCTCATAGGCGGCGATGTCTTCGGCCGGCGCGCGGGCGAGCAGGTAGTCGGCAAGCCTGGCTGGTCTTTCCTCCGTCCTTGCTGCTGCGGTGGCCTTTTTCTTCGACTTCGCTGCGGATTTCACGCTGGCCATGATGCCATTCCTCCCGTCGCATGCTTTTGTGACTATGGTAGCAGATGAGCGCTGTTTGGCGACAAAGGTTTGACGGCTTGCCAAGATTTATCGGAATTCGGCGACAGGACATCGCCCAACGAGGAGAAGCCACCCCATGACCGGCAAAATCACCGCGCTTGACCTTGCTTCGGGAGAGTTGAGCGATGCGACAAAAACCTATTTCGCCAAATGCGAGGAGAAGCTCGGCCTCGTTCCCAACGTGCTGCGCGCCTACGCCTTCGACGACAAGAAGCTGCGTGCCTTCACCGACATGTACAACGACCTGATGCTGGGCGAGTCCGGCCTGTCGAAACTGGAACGCGAGATGATCGCGGTCGCCGTCTCCTCGATCAACCATTGCTATTATTGCCTGACCGCGCATGGCGCGGCGGTGCGCCAGCTCTCCGGCGACCCGACGCTCGGCGAGATGATGGTGATGAACTTCCGCGCCGCCGAGCTATCGCCGAGGCAGACCGCAATGCTCGAATTCGCCGTCAAGCTGACCGAAGAGCCGGCTAAGATCGTCGAGGCTGATCGAGCCGGACTGCGCAAGGCCGGCTTCACCGATCGCGACATCTGGGACATCGCCTCGACCGCTTCGTTCTTCAACATGTCGAACCGCGTGGCGGCGGCAATCGACATGCGGCCGAACGACGAATACCACGCGATGGCGAGGTGAGCTGCTGGAGCCAGCCGCGCCCTACATTAGCCCTTTCGCATTCTCGTTGCATGTTCGCCGCTTTGGTCCGATGATTGCCAGGCGGCGTGACCGCATGCCGGTTCGATGCCGCTGATCAAGGGAGGAGAACATGGCGAAGTTTCTCTACGTCTATCACGGCTCGGGCAAGATGCCGACCGAGGAGGCCGAACGGCAGGCGGCAATGGACGCCTGGACGCACTGGTACGGCAAGCTCGGCTCGGCCGTGGTCGACGGCGGCAATCCGGTCGGCATGTCGAAGATGGTGCTGCCCGGCGGCAAGGTCGAGAACAATGGCGGCAGCAATCCAACCGCCGGCTATACGATCGTTGAAGCAAAAGACATCGACGATGCCGTCGGCAAGGCCAAGGATTGTCCTATCCTTATGGACCCGGCTTTCAGCGTCGAGATCGCGCCGATCATTGAAGTGATGTGACGCGGCGTTTTAAGCGTGATCCTCCTAACCGAGGGTCTGCGAAGCAGAAAACGTTCCCGCTTTTCGCTGACGCCGTCCTTCGGTTCGGATGCATGCCCTATCACCGCGCCGCGATCGCCGCGGCGGCACCGGCCATCGTCGTGGCGCTGACGCGGTTGGCGATCTTCATGGCGCGCTTGCTTTTCAACAGCTTGCGCGCCTGCGAGGCGGCGAGCACCCAGGCGAGATTGATGACGATGAGGACCACCGCCATGGTCGCCGTCAATTCGACCCAGCCGAGGATGCTCACCGACGCGAGGTCGATGATCGTCGGCAGCAGCGCCAGGTAGAACATCATGATCTTCGGATTGCCGAGCGTCACCGCCATGCCGGCGAAGAACAGTTTTGCGGGCGAATCCTCGCGCGGCATCTCGCCCTCTTTGGCGTCAACCGGCGCGGTCCACATCTTGAAGGCGAGATAAGCGAGATAGGCGACGCCGATCCATTTCACGACGACGAAGGCGAAGTGAAAACTCTGCGCCACGACAGCCAGTCCGAACACCGCCAGCGACAGCCAGATGCCCTCGCCAATCCACATGGCGAGCAGGAACGGGAACACGTCACGATACCCTTTCGAGATGACCCGCGCGACGAGCGCCGCGATCGACGGGCCCGGCGAACCGGCGGCAACGAACAAGGCGGCGGCGAAGATCAGCAGCGAAGTGAGGTGCATGGTCAGGATCTCTGCTTGAGGTTCGATCCGCCACACTAACCCGACAGCTGTAACGCTGGCAAAGGCAAGATAATCGCTGGAGCTTCTCCCTTCTCCTCCATCCCTTACGGGGAGAAGGTGCCGGCAATGAAGGGTAGCACCAACGTGAGATAATCAGGTGCCTTGCACCTCTGGCATCTCGCAGCTAGAAGGGCCGCCGCGAAACAATTTCGAGCGTCACTTTGCCTCAGTAACCGCCGGTCTCGTCAACTCCCCCGACACACTGCATGGCGCCGCATTCGCGGTGCCTGTTTTCAATTCATGTGTTCCTCTGGGCGGCGGTTCGAGACCGGTTTGGCACTGCTGAACCGCTGTCGCGCGCTTTCCGCCCGTGACACCTGATTTCCGATCGCCACAGCCTGCCGCCACGCCGCGCCCGCATGGGCATCTCGACATTGCCGACCTGATGAACTTCCCGACGGGAAGGGCTTATCGGCATGTCTGCACTCCTGCGTATCCGCTGGGCGATCGCGCCCAAGACCGCACCTCGACCACTCATCAACTGCAATCGCTGCGGCACCGTCAAGGCCTATCGCTGCAGCGAAAAATTCCGCGTCAACGCCAACGGCAAGCGCATCGACGTCTGGCTGATCTACCGTTGCATCGACTGCGACAATTCCTGGAATTTCGGCATATTGGAGCGCTGCAGCCGCCGCGATATCGAACCGGCGCGGCTCGCGGCGCTCGAAAGCAATGATCCGTCACTCGCCCGGCGCCATGCTTTCGATGTCGTCGCGCTGCGGAGCCGTGTGGGACGCGTTGAAGAATTTGCCGACGTCGTCGTCCGCAAACAAGTGCTCGGCTCCCCTCAAGAGGCCGCAACCATGTTGGAACTCCTGCTCGGGCTCGAAATGCCGACATCGCTGCGGCTTGACCGGCTGCTCGCGAGCGAACTCGGCCTCCCGCGATCGCGGCTTCAGGCGTTGGAAGAAAGGCGATTGCTGGTCGTGGACCCTGACGGCGCCAAAGCCCTGCGCAAGCCGGCCCGCGCGGGGACCACGATCCGCATCGACCTCGCCGGCCAACCCGATCGTCAGGCCATCATCTCGGCCGCCGGCGGGTGAATGAACAGAGGGGCGAAGCACTTGTGCACTCCGCCCCTCTCAGCTGTGAGAAAAAGAAAATAAGGTTATGCGGCGCCGACTGCCTTGGCTGACTTCTCGAAGCGCTTGCGCTCGTTCGGATCGAGATAGAGCTTGCGCAGGCGGATAGTCTTCGGCGTCACCTCGACCAGCTCGTCGTCCTGGATCCAGGCCAGCGCGCGTTCCAGCGTCATGCGGATCGGCGGGGTGAGCTTGACCGCCTCGTCCTTGCCGGCGGCGCGGATGTTGGTCAGCTTCTTGCCCTTCAGCACGTTCACTTCGAGGTCGTTGTCGCGGCTATGGATGCCGATGATCATGCCCTGATAGACCTTGACGCCGGGATCGATGACCATCGGGCCGCGATCTTCCAGGTTCCACATGGCATAGGCCACCGCCTCGCCCTGCTCGTTGGAGATCAGCACGCCATTGGTGCGGCCCGGCAATTCGCCCTTATAGGGCTCGTAGGCGTGGAACAGCCGGTTCATCACGGCGGTGCCGCGCGTGTCGGTCAGCAGTTCCGACTGATAGCCGATCAGGCCACGCGTCGGCGCGTGGAAGACGATGCGCTGGCGGTTGCCGCCGGACGGGCGCAGCTCGACCATCTCGGCCTTGCGCTCCGACATCTTCTGCACGACGATGCCGGCATGCTCCTCGTCGACGTCGATGACGACTTCCTCGACCGGCTCCAGCAATTCGCCGCTTTCGCCCTTCTGCATGACGACGCGCGGACGCGATACGGCGATCTCGAAGCCTTCGCGGCGCATCGTCTCGATCAGCACGGCCAGCTGCAATTCGCCACGGCCGGAGACGAAGAACGAATCCTTGTCCGGCGATTCCTCGATCTTCAGCGCGACATTGCCTTCGGCCTCGCGCAGCAGGCGGTCACGGATGACGCGGCTGGTCACCTTGTCGCCTTCGGTGCCGGCAAGCGGGCTGTCGTTGACGAGGAAGGACATGGTCACGGTCGGCGGATCGATCGGCTGCGCATGCAGGGGTTCGGTCACGGACGGGTCGCAGAACGTATCGGCGACGGTGCCCTTCGACAGGCCGGCGATGGCGACGATATCACCCGCCTGGGCCTCTTCGATCGGCTGGCGCTCGAGGCCGCGGAAGGCGAGGATCTTGGAAATACGGCCGGTCTCGACCAGCGTGCCGTCATGGTGCAGCACCTTGACCGGCTGGTTGGACTTCAGCGTGCCGCTCTCGATGCGGCCGGTGATGATGCGGCCAAGGAAAGGATTGGCTTCCAGGATGGTGCCGATCATGCGGAATGGGCCGGGATGAACGGTCGGCGTCGGCACATGCTTGATGACGAGATCGAACAGCGGCGCCAGGCCCTGGTCCTTGGGGCCTTCCGGATTTTCCGAAACCCAGCCATCGCGGCCTGAACCGTAGAGGATCGGGAAATCGAGCTGCTCGTCGGTGGCGTCGAGCGCCGCGAACAGGTCGAACACCTCGTTGACCACCTCGACATGGCGGGCGTCCGGACGGTCGATCTTGTTGATGACGACGATCGGCTTCAGGCCGACCTTGAGCGCCTTGCCGACGACGAATTTGGTCTGCGGCATCGGCCCTTCGGCGGCGTCGACCAGCACGATGGCCGAATCCACCATCGACAGGATGCGCTCGACCTCTCCGCCAAAGTCGGCGTGGCCAGGGGTGTCGACGATGTTGATGCGGGTGTCCTTCCAGTCGACCGAGGTCGCCTTGGCCAGGATGGTGATACCGCGTTCCTTTTCGAGGTCGTTGGAATCCATGGCGCGCTCGGCGACGCGCTGATTGTCGCGGAAGGAGCCGGATTGCCGGAGCAACTGGTCGACGAGGGTGGTTTTTCCATGGTCGACGTGCGCGATGATCGCGATATTACGAATTTTCATGTTCTGGTCTCGGAAGCGTTGCAGGCAGCAGGCCAAAGGCGCTGCCTCTTTCGGTTGCGCGGCTCATACAGGGTTTTTCGCAGTTGCGAAAGAGGACGCGCGACACCAAATACTCATCAAATCTTAAGCATCTGCGTGTGAAATGATTTTGTTAACCAAGGCGGGAACCTTTCGAGGCCCGGACAGTTCGAACGTCATGACCGATAAACTCAACCGATTTTGGCCGCTCATCGCGTCCGCTGCCTTTGCTATCCTGCTGGCGGCCAACGCCGCGCAGTCGGCTGCGACGCAGAAGGAAGCGCGGCCTGCCTTGCCAACCGTTGCGCCATCCGCCGAGCAGGTCTTTGCCGACGCACCCGACGGGGTCGACCCGATGGTGACCGGCCCGGTCAGCGCCGCCTTCAAGCAGAGGCAGGACGCCGCCAACTGCGACACTGCCGTCTGGCCGAACGTCCCGATGGTCTGCTATCCCGACTGACGACCGCCGGCAGCGGTCGTCATCCCACAGATGACGAAGGTCGGCTTACGCCGACCGCACCGGGTCGAGCGTGACCTTGTAGAGTTCGTTGTCGTCGCGATCCATCAGCCGCACAGTCATCTGCTCGCTGGCGCCATTGATATCGACCAGCCCGAAGAATTGCAGGCCAGCTGACGGCGGCAGGTTCTGGCCTTGCTCGGCAGTTGGCGCCTTGATGAATTTCAGCTCCGGACCGAAGGTCATGTCGAAATCGTTCGGGCCGAACGTGCCTGCATGGATCGGGCCCGAGACGAATTCCCAGAACGGATTGAAATCCTGGAACTGCGCCTTGTGGGGATTGTAGTAGTGCGCGGCGGTGTAATGCACGTCGGCGGTCAGCCAGACGGTGTTGCTGATGCCGGCGTTCTTGATGAACCGCAAAAGGTCGGCAATCTCGAGCTCGCGTCCCTTGGCCGGACCGTTGTCGCCGTTGCTCACCGCTTCGGCGCCCGCTTTCTTGGCGGCATCGTCCCAAACGACGAGGCCGAGTGGCATGTCGGCGGCGATGATTTTCCAGGTTGCCTTCGAATTTGCCAGTTCGCGCTTCAGCCATTTCGTCTGCTGTTCGCCGAGCATGCGCGATTGCGGCGTCATCTCATCTTGCATGTCCGGACCGTTGGGGCCGCGATAGGAACGCATATCGAGGAAGAACACGTCGAGCAGCGGCCCATAGGCAATCTTGCGATAGACGCGGCCCGGCTCGGACGGTTCGTAGCGGATCGTCGTCATTTCATGGAAAGCGCGCGCCGCGCGTGCCGCCAGCACATGGATGGATTTCTCGGTGTACCGGTTGTCGGCACTGAGATCCTTCGAATCCGACCAGTTGTTCAGCACTTCGTGGTCGTCCCACTGGTAGAACGTCGGGCAAATAGCGCTGAGGCCCAGCACGTTCTTGTCCATCATGTTGTATTTCCACTGGTCCCGGTATTCGTCCAGCGTCTCGGCGACCTTGCGCTTGCCGTCGATCAGCACGACGTTCTTCCACTTGCCGCCCCCGGGCAGGTCGACCTCGTCCTTCATCGCGCCGTCGGCATAGATGGTGTCGCCCGAATGCAGGAAGAAGTCGGGCGTGTGCTTGCCGATCGTGGCGTAAGTCTTCATGCCGGTCTCGTCGATACCCCAGCCTTGGCCGGCGGTGTCGCCCGACCAGGCGAACTTGATGTCGCGCCTGGAAGCGGGCGCGGTGCGGAAGCGGCCGGTGATTGGCTCGGAAACCGCATTGACGTCGGCGAGATCGGCCGCCGTCATGCGATAGAAGATGTCCTGGTCGGAAGCGAGGTCGGTGAGCAGACGCTTGACCGTATAGTCGCTGGCCGGCGAGGTATCGAGCGGCGCAAGGCGGACGGCATCAGTGAAACTTTCGGTCGACGACACTTCGAACATGACGCGCGACGGCCGATCCGTGCGCGTCCACACCATGCCGCTGGTGGCGTCGACATCGCCCGACTGGACGCCATGGGTGAAGGCCGGGCGCTGGCTGGCGCGTGAATAGTATGGCAGCGCCAGGCCGGAGACGCCGACCAGGCCAACGGCGCTGGCCGAGGTGACGAAAGCACGGCGGGTCATCGAGAGCTTGTTCATGGCTGTCTCCTGGATGGCTTGAACGGTGCCACCAAGGTCCAGCCTCAATGTTTCAGGCGCATCTCGAAACCATGACGGTTTGATAACAACCAACAGGCTGGGCACGTTCTCCCCTTCTCCCAGGGGGAGAAGGGGAGAACGCACCCAGTCGCCTTAAGCCGCTTGCGGTTCCGGATCGAAGGCCGGTCGGCTGGTGTTGATCAACAGCGAGATACAGGCGGCGGCGATTGCCGTCATGCCGGCGATCATGAAGGCCAGCTCGTAATTGCCCTGAAGCTCGCGCATCGTGCCGCCGAAGGCTGCGGCAGCAGCTGCGCCGATCTGATGTCCAGCGACGATCCAGCCGAACACGATCGGACCGCTGCGATCGCCGAATGCCTCGTTGGCGAGCCTCAGCGTCGGCGGCACGGTGGCGATCCAGTCGAGGCCGTAAAGCACCGCGAAGATGATCAGGCTGGTTGCCGAGAAGCCGGAATAGGGCAGGTAGATCAGCGACAGGCCACGGATCCCATAATAGACGCCGAGCAGCTTGCGCGGGTCGAAACGGTCGGTGAGCCAGCCCGACAGCGTCGTGCCGATCAGGTCGAAAATGCCCATCATCGACAGCAGGCCGGCGGCCTGCACCTCGCCGATGCCCATGTCGCCGCAGAAGGCGATCAGATGCGTGCCGACCAGTCCGTTGGTGGTGAAACCGCAGACGAAGAAGGTGGCGAACAGATACCAGAACACGCGCGTGCCGGCGGCGCGGCGCAGCGTCGAGAACGTGTGGGCTAGGAAATTGCCCTGCGATGCCGGTGACACCGGCGGCACATCGTCGGCCGCGGCACCATAGCGCACCATGCCGATCGAAGCCGGCCGCTCCGGCACCAGCAGCCAGACCAGCGGCACCAGAGCAGCGGTGGCGATCGAAACGGCGATGACAACCGGCTGCCAGCCGCCCGACTGTGCCAGCGAGGCGATCAGCGGCAGGAACACCAGCATGCCGGAGGCACTGGAGGCCGACATCAGCCCCATGACAAGGCCGCGATTGGTCTTGAACCAGCGGTTGACGATGGTAGCGCCGAGCACGCTGGCGACAGCGCCGGAACCAATGCCCGAGAACACGCCCCAGGTGATGAACAGATGCCAAGGCTTGGTCATCAAGAGGCTAAGCGCGGTCGAGCCTGACATCACCACCAGCGAGGCAAGCAGCGTGCGGCGCAGCCCGATCCGCTCCATCAGGGCGGCGGCGAACGGCCCGGTCAGGCCGTAGAGCAGGATGCCGACACCGGCGGCCAGCGAAACGACGTCGCGGCGCCAGCCGAAACTGTTCTCCAACGGCAGCATCATGACGGCGGGCGCCGAGCGCAGGCCGGCCGCGACCAGCAGGCAGAGGAAGATGACGCCAACCACGACGAAAGCGTAGCGCTGGCCAAACGGACGGGATTGAGCTATCATGTTACTGACCGGTACGTTGCAGATGGGAGAAGGTATACGTACCGATCGGTAACATTGTCAATCGAGTTCCATGATGCCAACGGACAAAAATATTGAACTGACCATCAGCGACGGTCATGCATCGGCGCCACCGAAGGCCGCCAAGAAGATCCTCGACGTGGCCTACGAGCTGTTCTACCGACGCGGTATCAGGGCGATCGGCGTCGACGAGATCGTCAAGCGCGCCGGCGTCACCAAGCCCAGCCTCTATCGCAGCTTTCCCTCCAAGGATGAGCTGGCGGCCTCCTATCTCAGGCAGTACGACCAGGAATACTGGGAGCGTTTCGATGAGGCGGTCGCCGCCCATCCCGGCGACCCGCGTGCGCAGATCAAGGCATTCCTGACCCGCATCGGCAAGCGAACGCAGGTGGCGGACTATCGCGGCTGCGGCATGACCAATGCGGCGGTCGAGTACCCCGAACACAGCCATCCGGCCCGCGTGGTCAGCGAGGCCAACAAGCAGGAATTGCGCCGCCGCCTGCGCGCCATGGCGGTTGCAATGGGTGCGCAGGATCCCGATACGCTGGGCGACGGCCTGCTGCTGCTTATCGAAGGCGCCTATATCAGCGGCCAGCTGTTCGGGCTCGGCGGCCCGGCGCAGTCGGTCGCTCGCAACGCCGATCTGCTGATTGAAGCGAGCTTGAAGAAATAGCGTTTGACGCTACGCTGCGATGGCTTGCAACGGAGATTGTCGGCCATGCGCGCTCTTCTGATCCCGTTCGTCTTGGCCGGTTTCTGCCAGGCTGCGCAGGCGAGCGATATATCTAGCGCCTATACCGATCTCGACTGGAAGAAGGACTGCGTAACCTACGCGCAGGCCGAAGAAGGCGACGGCGACTGGGCCGATCTCGCCTGTTCAGGCTATCGCGGCTACCCCGTTCTGATCGCCTATGACGACGCGCGCGAATCGCTGTTTTATGGCTTTCCGCCCGGCAGCGACATGACATCGGTCTGGGAGAGTTTCTCCGGCTTCAATTCGTCCGGCGCCAGGATCGAGTGGCGCATCGAAACCACGGGCGACAAGGCTGTGCCCTTTGCCGCGATCCACCGCCGCTCGATCAGCAACCCGGACGACGAAAAGAAGCCGACCGAGGTGCTGCTCATCGCCAAGGTCGGCCAGATGGACGCCCGCGATGGCTGCACGGTCGGCCTGGTGCTGGCCACCGGCAATCCCGCCGCCAACGATCAGGCGCGCAAACTGGCCGACGAGAAAGCGCGGACGTTCGCCTGCGGCAAGGACCGGCACACCGTCATCGGCAACGTGCCGGCTTTCGGTCGGGTCGATAACTAAGCTCGTCGGATTGGCCGCAGCGTCCGCAACTTCGTCATCCACGGGCGGAGCAACGAGCGTAGCGACGCAGCGCAGACCCGAGGATCCATGCCGCGAAATCACAACGCCGTAGCGGTGCAGAATTCTGTTCCGCCGCGTCCGCGACAGGCATCACGGCATGGATCCCAGGGTCTGCGCGTGGGATGACGAAGCTGAGCTACTTGCTCGCCTTGGCCCGAGCGATCGCCTCGAGGATCATCTTCTTGGCGTATTTGGAATCGTGCCAGCCTTCGATCTTGACCCATTTGCCGGGCTCGAGATCCTTGTAGTGCTCGAAGAAGTGCTGGACCTGCTGGCGCGTGATGTCGGGCAGCTGCGTGTACTCGGTGACGTTTTCGTAGCGCAGCGTCAGCTTGGGTGACGGCACGGCGATGATCTTTTCGTCCTGGCCGGCATTGTCTTCCATGATCAGCACGCCGATTGGCCTGACATTAATGACGCAGCCCGGCACCAGCGCACGGGTGTTGCAGACCAGCACGTCGATCGGATCGCCGTCGCCCGACAGCGTGTGTGGCACGAAGCCGTAATTGCCGGGGTAGCGCATCGAGGTGTGCAGGAAGCGGTCGACGAACAGCGTGCCGGCCTCCTTGTCCATCTCGTATTTGATCGGCTCGCCACCGATCGGCACCTCGATGATGACGTTGACGTCCTCAGGCGGATTCTTTCCGCTGGCTATGGCTTCAATGCGCATGGCTTTGTCCCTCTTATCGATGAAAGATCGATAGCGGGCGAGGCGCGGCGGCGCAATGCGGCGAATGGTGCTGGGTAGGGTCCAGGTGGACACAGTGGCCGAAAGGCCTGGCCGTCACTCCCAGACGAAAGCGACCTTCTTCAGCGCCTTCTGCTCGAAGATTTCGACACCCTCGGCAACGTCACGGCCGCCGGCGCCGGCGTAGAAGGCGAGCGCGTTCTGGTTGTCTTCCAGCGCCCACACTACCATGCCCTTCAGCCCGTGATCGGCCAGACGCGCCTTGGCTGCCGCGAACAAACGGCTGCCGAGCCCGATACCCTGGTATTCCGGGCGCAGGTACAATTCGTAGATTTCGCCTTGCTGCCTGAGTTCCCGGGCCCTGTTCTTGCCGATCGTGGCATAGCCGGCGATCTTTCCGCCGATTTCGACAACCAGCACGGTGGCGGCGCGGCGGATGGCATTCGCCCACCAATCGGCGCCACGGCGGTTGATCATCGATGTCAGCGTGCGGTGTGGAATGATGCCGGAATAGGCGCCGCGCCAGGCCTGCAGGTGCACCTCGGCGATGGCGCCTGCGTCGCTCGGTTCGGCCTTCCTTATGTCGATCGTCAGCGTATTCATGATTTCTTAACCATAAACCCGCATTGCCCGATTGCAAGAGTCAGCGCGGCCCGCCGACCGCTTTCTCACAGACGATCATCGCGTCGGTGACATCGGCGAGAGCCTGTCTGAAAACGCGCTCAGCCGAGATGGATGGGGTGGTTTTCGAGAACCGAAGCGCCGCGGACTTTCAGGTCCGTGAGCATCTGAAGCCCAGAAAACCGCGCCAGGCGTCCGGCTGAGTAGCGTTTGCAGGCAGGCTCTCAGATCTCGACGAGATGGTCGTCGAGTTCGTTGGTGTCGCCCGACGTGACCGGGAAATGCTCGGCCAGCACCGCGCCCACCGTTTCGATCGCTTTGACGAAGCCATCGGCAAGCCGGTCGTCGCCGGCGTGCGCGGTCAAGTCGCGCACCACGCCATCCCAGACATGCTGGCCGACTTTGGCATCGATGCCCGAATCGGCGACCACCTCGGCGTAACGTTCGGCGATCGAGACGAACACCAGCACGCCGGTGCGCGCCGCGGTGCGGTGGACGTTGCGGGCGAGGAACTGCTTGATCGCATTGGCGTGCGCCGCCTGATAACGCATCCGCCTTGGTACCAGATGGATGCGCAGGCCGGGCAGCACCCACAACAAGGCCAGCACGCAGGCCAGCGCCAGCAGCTGGGCGATAACGAAATGCGGCAGCCGGATCGACAGCCACCAGGCCTCCAGCCCATAACCAACGGCAAGGCTGACGATCAGCATGCCTGCCGTCGCCATGAAGGCGGCCGGGAAGAAATAGCCGTCGCTGGCATGCGCCATGACGCAGTAGATCTCGCCATCGGTCCTGGTTTCGGCGGCGCGGATCGCAGTGGCGATGCGCTCATGATCTTCCGGGCTGATCGGTCGTGTCGCCATGATCATGTCTCACCAGCTTCCTGAAGAACCGCCACCACCGGATGAGCCACCGCCACCCGAAAACCCGCCGCCGCTTGAGCCGGACGACCACCCGCCACCGGAACTTCCCGACGACCAGCCGCTGCCCGACGACGAACCCGTTGTCCAGCTGCTGCCCGAGGATCCGCTCGGTCCGCGGCCGTAACGAAACGTCATGCCCAGCCATTTGTATACGCCCGGCGACAGCTTTGTGCCGAACGTCGGCGGCAGGAACGCCATCGCCAACCCGCCAAAGAACATCGTGCCCCACAGGATCAGGAACACCGCGACGATGGGGTCGATGGGCATGCTGTTATGGGCGGGATTGCGCTGACCGCGCGCCTCCAGCTCCTCCGGATTGCCTTCCAGCACCATAACCATGTCGTCGACGGCCTTGCTGATGCCGCCGGAGAAGTCGCCGGCCCGGAAGGCCGGCACCATGTCGTTTTCAATGATCAGCTTGGTGTGCAGGTCGGTCAGCGTGCCTTCCAGCCCATAGCCGACCTCGATGCGCATCTTGTGGTCGTCCTTGGCCACCAGCAAAAGCACGCCATTGTTCTCGCCGGCCTGACCGAGCTTCCAGAAGCGGAACAGCCGGTTGGCGTAGGGTTCGATCTCCTCGCCGTCGAGACTGTTGATGGTGGCGACGACGATCTGGTCGGAGCCCTTTGTCTCGAAATCGGCGAGTTTCTGCGTCAGCGCCGCCTTGGTCGCGGTGTCGATGATGCCGGCATTGTCGACGACACGGCCGGTCAGCGCCGGCAGCTCGGCGGCGAAGGCCGTGAACCCGACGAACAGCGCCGCCACGGCCACCAGGACTGCCGCGGCGAACCGGCAGGGTCTCGACAGGCTGACGGTGCGTGTTGTCATGCGATCACCAGCTTCCCGAGGAACCGCCACCGCCGGACGAACCGCCGCCGCCGGAAAAGCCGCCACCGCCACCGCCCGAAGACCAGCCGCCGCCGGAGCTTCCCGACGACCAGCCGCCACCAGACGACCGCCGGTGTGGCTCGAACGTCATGCCGAGCCAGCGGTAGCGGCCGGGACCAAGCTTCTGGCCAAAGATCGGCGGCAGGACGGAGACCGCGATGCTGCCGAAGAAGATGATCGCCCAGATGCTGATGAAGACGGCGAAGAACAGATCGTCGGAATTGAATGGCGCCTGCTGGTTGCGCTCGCCACGCGCCACCAGCTCCTCCGGATTGCCTTCCAGCACCATAACCATGTCGTCGACGGCCTTGCTGATGCCGCCAGAGAAGTCGCCGGCGCGGAACGCCGGCACCATGTCGTTTTCGATGATCAGCTTGGTGTGCAGGTCGGTCAGCGTGCCTTCCAGGCCATAACCGACCTCGATGCGCATCTTGTGGTCGTCCTTGGCCACCAGCAGCAGGACGCCGTTGTTTTCCTTCGCCTGGCCGAGTTTCCAGAAGCGGAACAGCCGGTTGGCGTAAGGTTCGATCTCCTCGCCGTCGAGACTGTTGATGGTGGCGACGACGATCTGGTCGGAGCCTTTTGTCTCGAAATCGGCAAGCTTTTGCGTCAGCGCCGCCTTGGTGGCGGCGTCGATAATGCCGGCATTGTCGACGACACGGCCCGTCAGCGCCGGCAGCTCGGCGGCAAAGGCTGAGAACGGGAGGAAAAGGAGGCTGAGAAATAGCGCAAGGAATGCCAGGTTGGCGTTTCTTCCCACCCCCCTCTGGCCTGCCGGCCATCTCCCCCGCAAGGGGGGAGATTGGCTGTCATCACAGGCAGCGTACTCTCCGCAACGCAAACGATTGGCGAAAGCGCCAAAGCTGCCGATCTCCCCCCTTGCGGGGGAGATGGCCGGCAGGCCAGAGGGGGGTGGGACGGAGCTCAAGGTCGACAGAGACCAGACTCACCAAGCGCTCGTTACCCGCCCTGCTTGGTGCCGAAATCGACCTTCGGCGTCTGCAGCTTGTCATCGTCGATGGTGAAGTTGGCGAAGGGCTGGTTGCTGCGGAACCAGAAGGTCGCCCACAGCACCGAGGGGAAGGTCTTCAGCGTCAGATTGTAGTCCTTGACCGCCTGGATGTAGTCGCGCCGTGCCACCGCAATGCGGTTTTCGGTGCCTTCGAGCTGTGCCTGCAGCGCCAGGAAATTCTGGTTGGCCTTGAGGTCGGGATAGGCCTCCGATACCGCGATCAGCCGCGACAGCGCGCTGGTCAGCCCCGCCTGGGCATCCTGGAACTTCTTGAGGGCTTCGGGATCCTTCAGCGTTTCCGGCGTCACCGTTATCTGCGTTGCCTTGGCGCGGGCCTCGACCACCGCATCGAGCGTGTCCTTTTCGTGCGAGGCATAGCCCTTGACCGTCTCGACCAGGTTGGGGATGAGGTCGGCGCGGCGCTGATACTGGTTCAGCACCTCGCTCCATGCCGCCTTGGCGTTTTCCTCCGCCGTCGGGATGGTGTTGTAACCGCAGCCGGCCAGCAGCGGCAGCACGATCGCCATCATCAGGAAGGCGGGCAGCGTGCGGAACATGGATGGTGGAGCAAGGCGCTGGGCAAACATGATGGGGTCCCTCGGGAGAAGTTGCATGCGAAGCATTACCACAATCAGCGGGCAAGAAAACCGCCCGACCGGCTGCCGCTTGCCTGGCACGCCCGGTGCCGTTGCAAGGCCCTGTGATTGGCCGCGCGAACGCGATAAGATCTTGACGAAACGGGACATCATCATGGCGGACCGCCAGGACAGCGAGAGGGAATCGCGCCGTATCCTCGAGCGCATCGCGCGCGAGACGGATCCGGCCGGCAATTCGTTTGTGGCGCGCAGCACGAAAGGCATGCGCGACCACGTCACCGCGGCCGATGCCGACCGTGCCGACCCGATCGAACTCTGGGGCACACGCATTGGCCGCACACTCGGCCTGCTGTTGACGCTGGGCCTGATGGTCTGGCTCGTGCTTTACGTCATCCGGGGCAGTTAGGAATCAAAGAACAATGAGCGCCGAAAAAACCGACGCGCCGCGTGCGGTCATCGTCATTTCCAGCCATGTCGCGCGCGGCTCGGTCGGCAACCGCGCGGCTGTCTTTGCGCTGGAAACACTGGGCTTTCCGGTGTGGGCGGTGCCGACGATCATCCTGCCCTGGCATCCCGGCCATGGGCGGGCGACGCGGATCGTGCCACCGCTCGACCAGTTCAAGGCGCTGATGGCCGATCTCGAGCGTGCGCCATGGCTGGGCGAAGTCGGCGCCGTTCTGTCCGGCTATCTCGGCGAGGCCGGCCAGGCCGAGGCCGTCGCCTCGCTGGTCGCCGCGGTCAAGGCAAAGACGCCTGACGCCGTCTATATCTGCGACCCGGTGATGGGCGATTCGGGTGGCCTCTACGTGCCGGAACTGACTGCTGCCGCCATGCGTGATCGGCTGATGCCGATCGCCGACATCGCCACCCCCAACCGGTACGAACTGGAATGGATGGCCGGCGCACCCTTGCCCGACCTGAAATCGGTAATCGCAGCCGCCCTTCACGCCGGGCCATCGACCATGCTGGTCACCTCGGCGCCGTCGCTGATGACCGGTGGCACGGGCAACCTGCTGCTCGACGGCAACCAGGTGCTGCTGGCCGAGCACCGCCTAATCGACAAGCCGCCGAACGGTCTCGGCGACCTGACGGCGGCCGTCTATCTGGCGCGCATCCTGTCCGGCCAGCCGGCGATCAAGGCGCTGCAGTCGACCACGGCGGCGGTCTACGAGATCCTGGCGCGCACCGCCAAGCGCGGCGGCGACGAACTGCAGCTCGAAACCGATGCGCAGAGCCTAGCGAACCCTATGGCGATGGTGCAGCTTCGCCACCTCACGCATCCGGGGAGGGACCGGCGGGCGTGACCCTGGCCACGACCGCCGTGACCGTCGGCGTCGACGGCTGCAAGGCCGGCTGGATCGCAGTACGGCGCGATCCCGGCTCGATACCTCGTTGCCCGGGTTCCACACCCTCTGTCGATGTCTTTGCAAGCTTCACAGCCCTGCTTGCATCACTGCCTGCCGACGCGGTTCTCGCCGTCGACATGCCGATCGGTCTGCCCGAGTTTTCGAGCAAAGGCGGGCGCGGACCGGAAGCGCTGGTGCGGCCATTGCTCGGGCAACGGCAATCCAGCGTCTTTTCGATCCCGTCCCGCGCCGCGCTCTATGCCGATGCGGGCGACTTCACCACCATCGAAGCATGGTATGCCGCGCATCGCCGGGCAAGCGAGGTGGCCATGACCACATCAGACCCGCCGCGCGGCGTTTCGATCCAGGCGTTCGGTATTTTTGCCAAGATCCGCGAGATCGACGCCTTGCTCATCGCCCGGCCCGAATTGCGTGGCCGCATCTTTGAATCGCATCCGGAAGTCGCTTTCTGCCGGCTGAACGGCGACCAGGCCATGCAGCTGCCGAAGAAGATCAAGGGCAGCATCAATCCGGCCGGCATGGCGGAACGCAAGGCGCTGCTGAGCCGGCACGGCTATGAGATGGGCTTTCTCGATCAGCCGCCGCCGCGCGGTGCAGCCGCCGATGATTTTCTCGATGCGGCGGCGATGATGCTGATTGCCGGTCGCATTGCCGGCGGTGAGGCACGGCCATTTCCCGACCCGCCGGGCCGCGACGGTTTTGGCATCCCCGTCGCCATCTGGGCGTGAACCCAATAGCTCAAGCCATGCGTCTTGGATGGCGATTGGCGGGCAGCCATCTGCAATTCGGCATTGCCCGCAAGAGGCTTTTGCCGTTAGAGGCTCTCTGGAGCAATTCTAGGAAAAGTGTGAAGCGGTTTTCCGTTCGGAATTGCGCCAAAGCAAAACAGAAAGAGCGGTTCGACGTTTCCGTGAAACGGTGACCCGCTCTAGACCGCAACGAGCTGCCGCATCCAACCCGGAAAGGCTCCAGACGCCACCCATGCCCCATCTCCCCGACCACCTTCTCGCCGGCTACCGCAGTTTCATGAGCGGCCGCTATCTCACCGAGAGCGGACGCTATCGCGAGCTTGCCCGCGAAGGCCAGGCACCGGAAACGATGATCGTCGCCTGCTGCGACTCCCGCGCGGCCCCCGAAGCGATCTTCGACGCCGGCCCGGGTGAACTCTTCGTGCTGCGCAATGTCGGCAATCTGGTGCCGCCCTACGCGCCGGACGGAGAGTTCCATTCGACCTCTGCCGCACTTGAATTCGCCGTGCAGAGCCTCAAGGTCAAGAACATCGTCGTCATGGGCCATGGTCGCTGCGGCGGCATCCGCGCCGCGCTCGACACCACGTCCGCACCGCTGTCTCCCGGCGACTTCATCGGCAAATGGATGAGCCTCATCGCCCCAGCGGCCGAGACCGTGTCCTCCAGCACCTTCATGACGGCGTCGGAGCGCCAGACCGCGCTGGAGCGTATTTCGATCCGCTATTCCATCGCCAATCTCAGGACCTTTCCTTGCGTCTCGATCCTCGAAGGCAAGGGGCGGCTGTCGCTGCACGGCGCCTGGTTCGACATTTCGACCGGCGAACTCTGGGTGATGAACAAGGAGACCGGCGATTTCGAACGACCGGAGTTGGCATAGACACATGATCCAGAACCGAAGGAACGCGCCAGCGAAAGGTGACAACCGGCTCTTCGGGTAGCTGATAGCCGATAGGAAGACGGAGGCAGCACATGATGGGAGATCGCCGTTCGATCACTTTCGTCGCGGCAGCGTTGCTGTTTTCGATCATTCCAGTCCATGCCGACGATGGCGCCATCATCAGCCGATGGTATTCGGCCCTCCTGGTCGCCGACCGCACTGAACTGTCCGACCTGCTCGCCGACGACGTCCGCATCAAGCTGGACGACCTCGGCATCGTGCAGAGCAAGCAGGAATTCATCGCCTCGATCGATGAATGGCAAGGCGCCGTCGCGGGTGCGGAGATCCGGCACCGGATCGAAAAAAGCGAAGGCGGCGTCACCACCGTGATCGCCTGCTATGATTTTCCCAACAACGACATGCTGATGCAGGAAACCTTCGCGGTGACCGACAATCGCATCACCGCGAGCTCGCAAGCGGCGATCGCCGAGAATTGCGACGGTTACTGACGAAAACCTGACCGGTGGCACTGTTGCGCGCGGTAAACCTGCGCCCTACATCGGTACCAACTCACCCTGCCCACCGCCTTCACTGGCGCCCGGCCTGCCTTCACCAAGGAAAGATTGTCCATGCATTCCACGAAAGCCGTCGACCTCGCCATCCATCCGCTGACCGCTTGGCAAGGGCCGCTCGGCCTGCCTGATTTCACCCGCATTGGCGACGACGACTTTGCCCCGGCCTTCGACGCGGCGCTGAAGGAGCATGAGGCGGAGATCGAGGCGATCGCCGGCAACAAGGACGCGCCGACCATCGACAACACGCTGCAGGCGCTGGAACTCGGTGGCGAGGCACTCGACCGTGTCTCGTCGATCTTCTGGTGCCGCGCCGGCGCACACACCAATGACACGTTCCAGGCACTGGAGCGCGACATCTCGCCAAAAATGTCCAGACATTTCTCGGCAATCTCGATGAACGAGCGGCTGTTTGCCCGCATCGACGACCTTTACCAGCGCCGGAAAAGCCTGAAGCTCGATGCCGAGACGCTGCGGGTGCTGGAGAAGACCTGGAAGGGGTTTGTACGCTCCGGCGCGAAGCTCAGCGCCGACGGCAAGAAGCGGCTGGCAAAGATCAACGAGGAATTGTCCTCGCTTGGCACGAATTTCGGCCAGAACGTGCTTGCCGACGAGCGCGACTGGGCGCTGTTCCTCGACGCGGTCGACCTTGCCGGCCTGCCGGACTTCCTGAAAAGCTCGATGGCCGAAGCCGCCGAGATGCGCGGCCAGAAGGGCCGCTATGCGGTCACCCTGTCTCGTTCGATCTACGAGCCGTTCACGACCTTCTCGGAACGCCGCGACCTGCGCGAGATCGCCTTCCGCGCCTTCACCATGCGCGGCCAGAATGGCGGCGCCACCGACAACACAATCGTCGTGCGCGACATGCTGAAGCTGCGCGCCGAAAAGGCAAAGCTGCTCGGCTACGGCTCGTTTGCCGCGCTGAAGCTCGACGACACCATGGCCAAGACGCCGAAGGCAGTGCATGCGCTGCTCGATCCGGTCTGGGAGAAGGCAGTGGAAAGGGCCGCCGCCGACCAGAGCGAACTGCAGCGGCTGGCGACGGGGGCCGGCAGCAACGAGACATTCGCCGCCTGGGACTGGCGGTTCTACCAGGAGAAGCTGCGCGCCGAAAAGTTCGCCTTCGATGAGGCCGAACTAAAACCCTATCTGCAGCTAGACCGCGTCATCGACGCCTGCTTCGACGTGGCGACAAGGCTGTTCGGCATCACCTTCGAGGAAAAGCAAGGCATTGCCGTATGGCATCCGGATGCGCGCGTCTTCGTGGTGAAAAACGCCGATGGCAGCGAACGCGGCCTGTTCCTCGCCGACTATTTCGCGCGGCCATCAAAGCGCTCCGGCGCCTGGATGAGCGCGCTCAAGTCCGGGTACAAGCTTGGCCACGGGTCGAAACCGGTGATCTACAACATCATGAACTTCGCCAAGCCGCCGGCCGGCGAGCCGGCCTTGCTGTCGGTCGACGAGGCGAGAACGTTGTTCCATGAATTTGGCCACGCACTTCACGGCATGCTGACCGATGTCACCTGGCCGTCGGTTTCCGGCACCTCGGTCAGCCGCGATTTCGTCGAATTGCCCTCGCAGCTCTACGAACACTGGCTGACGGTGCCGGCGGTTCTGGAAAAGCACGCGCTGCATGTGAAGACAGGCAAGCCGATGCCGAAGGCGCTGCTCGACAAGATGCTGGGGGCGCGCACCTTTGGCGCCGGCTTCGCCACGGTCGAATTCACCTCTTCGGCGCTGATCGACATGGCCTATCACGCGCGGCCGGATGCGCCAGAATTGCCGCTTCGTTTCGAAGCCGAAACGCTTGAAAAGCTCGACATGCCGGACACCATCGCGATGCGTCATCGCACTCCACATTTCGGCCATGTGTTTTCCGGCGACGGCTATTCGGCCGGCTATTACTCCTACATGTGGTCGGAAGTGCTCGACGCCGATGCCTTCGCCGCCTTCGAGGAGACCGGCGACCCCTTCAACCCGGGTCTCGCCGAGAAGCTGAGGAAGAACATCTACGCCGCCGGCGGTTCGAAGGACCCCGAAGAGCTCTACACGGCGTTTCGCGGCAAGATGCCGTCGCCCCATGCGATGATGGTCAAGCGCGGGCTGGTGTAGCGCCTGTTTCTTCCTTCTCCCCTGGGGGAGAAGGACAGGCCGCGAAAGGTCGCAAAGCTGGCAATCCCTGATCCCAGCTTTATTTCGCCCACGGATCCGGGACCCTCGGCCAAACCGGCCGCATCAGCTTGGTGTAGTTGGTCACCGCCGGATTGCTCGGATACGAACTCGGCGCAGAGACATAGATGATCTCGACGGCGATCGGCTCGAAGCCGGCATAGAAATGATTGGTCGACTTGATCAGCAGGATGTCCTTGGCCATCGGATCGACACCGATGTTGGAAAAAATATCCGGCTCGAAGGTCTGCGTGCGATTGGTGTTGAGGATGATGTCGACCTCGGTGCCTTCGATGCGCACCAGCGCCGTCGGCCCGAGCGTCACCCGGCTCGGCCCGAAACTCTGCCAGCCCTCCGGAACGGCCTTCAGCACCCGCACCCGCGCGTCGATCGGCTCGCCGGCCTGCGGCCCGGCTTTGCCGCCGAAACGCAGGTCGATGACGGCTCCCTCGCCTGCCGCCAGGCAGAAGGTCACCGCGATCGGATCCCAGATCGTCGCCACGCCGACATTGCTCAGGCCGCGCCCCAGCATCTGGCGCAGCACGATGGTGCCGTCGCCGGGCACACCGCCGCCCGGATTGTCCCAGATGTCGGCGATGACCACCGGCTTGCCCGGGTTTTCGGCGCACACAGCCAGAGCCCGATCGATGCCGTCAGCGGCGCTCAACATGGTCATCGCCGTCTGTTCGCGCAGCGCGTAGAGCTCCCGCCCCAGCCGTTCCGCCAGCGCATCGCCCTTGGCCTTGTCGTTGTCGGTAACGACCAGGATGCGCGTGCCCATTTCGGCCACGTCGGCCGCCATGAAGCCGTGGACGATCGAAATCGACAGCACGCGATCTCTGCCATGCAGCGCCTTGATGCGGTCGACGAAGGAGCGCATCGGCTCGCGGCTGGTCGGCAGCACCTGGATCATGCGGCAGTCGAAGGTCGAGATGACAGGCCTGATCTCACCACGCGCCGCGGCGAGGCCAAGCTCGACGACATGTTCGCCACGCTCGTAGAAATCGGTGTGCGGGAACTCGAGGAAGTAGGCCATGATGTCTGACGCGGCGACACGCTTGGGTGTCAGATGGCTGTGCGGATCGAACTCAGAGGCGATCACCACCTTCGGACCCACCACCTCGCGGATTCGTTCAAGCAGATCGCCTTCGCAATCGTCATAGCCTTGAGCCACCATGGCGCCATGCAGGCCAAGAATGACGGCATCGACCGGCAGTGCCGCCTCGAGCTGGCCGAGGATCTCGTCGCGCAGCGCCTCATAGGTCTGCCGCTGCACCAGGCCGCCGGGCTCCGCCCAGGTGGCGGTGCCCTCGATGATGGTCAGGCCTTCGGCCGCCGCGCGCCGGCGCAGGGAGACCATCGGCGAGGAACACAGCGTCGGCGTCTCCGGATGCTTGCCGGGTCCGGCATAGAACGCCATCTCGAACGAGGCCCTGTCGGTTGGCACCGGCGAGAAGGTGTTGGTTTCCGTCGCCAGCGAGGCGGTGAAGATGCGCATGAGAACTCCGTGGATGCTGGAGCAATTCCAGGAAAAGTGTGAACACTTTTCCATCCGGAATTGTGTCAAGACAAAGAGATAAAGCGGCTCCGCGTTTCCGCGAACGATGAACCGCTCTAGCGGCTATTTGACCGCCCCGAGCGCCAGCCCCCTGACGAGGTAGCGCTGCAGCCAGATGAACAGGATCGCCACCGGCAAGGTCGCCAGCAGCGTGGCCGCCATGACATGGTGCCATTCGATGGTGTAGCGGCCGGCGACCAGCGAAAACACCTGGATCGGCAGCGTGTAGCTTTCCTGGCTGCGCAGCATGGTGAGCGCCACGACGAATTCGTTCCAGGCATTGATGAAGGTAAAGATGGCGGTCACCGCGATCGCCGGCAGGCAGAGCGGCAGGAACACCTTGCGCAGGGTCAGCCAGCGGCCGGCACCTTCCATCCAGGCCGCTTCCTCGAGATCGCGCGGGATGGTGTCGAAATAGCTCTGCAGCATCCACACCGTGAAGGCGACGTTGAAGGCCATGTAGATGAAGCCCAGCGCCGTGGTGCTTTCGACCAGGCCCCAGGCCGCCATCAGCCGGAACAGGCCGAGCACCAGCACGATCGGCGAGATCATCTGCGAGATCAGCAGGAACTGGCGCAAGGCGCCGTAGCCGGCAAAGCGGAAGCGCGACATCGCATAGGCCGCCGGAACCGAAATCAGGATGGCGCCGACGGTGGCGATAACAGACACGTAGAGCGAATTGAGCAGCGCCTGGCCGAAGCCGGTCGCCACCCACATGTCGGAGAAATTCGACCAGCGGAATTCGCTCGGCCACCAGGTCGGCGACAGCACTTCCTGCCTCGGCTTGACGGCAGTCAGGAACATCACCGCAAAGGGAAAGATCGTCACCACGATCAGCGGCGCCAGCAGCAGCCAGGCAATGATCGAACGCTTCAGCTTGCTCGTCATCCGCGTTGCTCCCGCATCGCCAGCCGCACATAGATCATGGTGAAGACCAACAATATGGCGAACATCACCAGCGAGACCGCGGAAGCCTCACCCAGTTTGCCGATGCGGAAGGCCAGCTTGTAGAGATGGGTGACCAGGATGTCGGTCGAATTGGCCGGCCCGCCCTGCGTCATCACCCAGATGATCGGGAATGAATTGAAGACGTAGATGGTGTTGAGCACAATGGCGATGTTGATGAACGGCTTCAGAAGCGGAAAGGTGATCTCGCGGAACTGCTGCAGCGGTGTCGCGCCTTCGAGTGCTGCCGCCTCGTAAAGGTCGTCCGGGATCGACGACAGACCGCCGAGGAAGATCGTCGTCGTGAACGGCACCGTCACCAGGATGCCGATCAACACCTGCATCGGAAAGGCGGTCTCGGCGCTCGCCAGCCACTGGATGTTGTGCTCGATGAGGCCGAGGCCAATCAGCGCCGAGTTCAGCATGCCGCTTTCGCCGCTCAGCGCCCAGCGCCAGACCACGGCGGTCATGGTCAGCGACACCGCCCAGGGCAGCATGATGATGACGCGGGCGACGCCGCGGCCATAGAAATCGGTGTTGAGGATCATCGCCACCGGGATCGACAGCAACAGCGCGCCACCGACGACCAGCACCGTCCACTGTCCGGTGCGCCAGAGCGCGGCCATGAAATCGGGATCGGCAGCGAGCGCCGCGAAATTGGCGAAGTCGTTGAATTCGCGAAGCTGACCGAAGCGACTGACCTCATGCGTCGAGATCTGGACCAGGTCCCACACCGGCCAGAAGATGACGACAGCCGCCAGGAACAGGCTGGGCAAGGTCAGGAGATAGGGCAAGAAGCGATTTTGCATCGGCTGACCTAGAGCAATTCCAGGAAAAATGTGGAGCGGTTTTCCGTCCTGGATTGCGTTGAAAACGGAGAGATAGAGCTGTCAGGCGTTTTCTGTTGAACGATGACCCGCTCCGTGGCGAATTCGAAATTCGCCTCGGAAAAGTGTGGCGCGCCCGATCGTCTGGGCGCGCCACGGGCGCGGGAGAGACGCCCTATTTCCTCAGCACTATTTCTTCAGCACTGCATTGGCCTTGGCAGCGGCGTCCTTCAGCGCTGCCTCGGGTTCGGCGCTGCCGAGATAGATTTTCTGCATGGCGTCCGACGTGATCTGGGCGACTTCTTCCCAACCTGGGATGATCGGTGCGAAGCGGGCGTCGGGCAGCAGGGCGGTGAACGCCGCCAGATCGGCATTGTTCACATAATAGTCCATTTTGGCCTCTTCCTTGTTCACCGGCAGGAAGCCTTCGCCTTGCGTGAACTTGGCGCGCTGCTCGGTGGTGAACAGGAAATCGAGCAGCTTCCAGGCCTCGTCCTTGTTCTTGGAGTTCTTGAACATGATGATGGAATCGGTCACGCCATAGGTGCCGCGCGCACCGGTCGGTCCGGCCGGAATGGCCGCCACGCCGTATTTCAGCTTTGGCGCCTCGTCCTTGATCTGGTTGGACAGGAAGGGTGCCGTGATCATCATGCCGACCTTGCCCTGCTTGAACAGGTTTTGCACATCCTCGCGGTTGTTGGAGGTGACGCCCGGCTCGGTCAGGCCCTCGTCGATCATCGACTTATAGAGCTTGGCGGCCTCAAGCGCGCCCGGCGTGCCAAGGCCGGAAGTGCCATCCTTGTTGAGGATTTCGGTGCCTTGGGACCACATTGCATAGTAGTAATAGACGTCGGTCTCGATCTCCTTGCCCTGCAGGCCGAAACCGAAGGTGCCGGAGCCGAGCGCCTTGATCTTGCGTGCGTCCTCCTGCAGCTCGGTCCAGGTTGCCGGCGGATTGGCGATGCCGGCTTTCTCGAACAGCTCCTTGTTGTAGTACAGCGCGCGCGCCGAGGCCGCGATCGGCAGGCCGTAGGTCTTGCCGTCCATGATCGAGGGTGACAGGAAGGTGTCGATGAAGCGGCCCTTGAAGTCGGGCTTGATATAGCTGTCGAGCGGCTCGGCGACATCCTGCTGGACAAAGTCGATCAGCCAGCGCGTGCCGATGATCGACAGATCGGCATTGGTGCCGGCGGTGATGTCGGTGGTCAGCTTCTGCAGCAGCACATCCCACGGTACCACTTCGAACTTGACGGTAGTGCCGGGGTTTGCCGCCTCGAATTCCTTCTTGACGCTGTCGAAATAAGGTCCAGTCTTGGCGCTGTACTCGGCGACAGTGACGCGCACCTCGCCCGCATTTGCCTGCGCCGCAAATGCCAGCATGCTCATTCCGGCCATCAGGCCGACAGTCCATTTTGCAAGGCTCATTTGATGTCTCCCGTTTTGATTTTGCGCCTGCGCGCCTCTTCGCGACCGGCGCAGAAGATTTATGTTACTTTCCTACATTATCGATGATTTGAAGGCTTGCAAGCAGATTATTCTGTTGCTTAATTACATTTCGTGGACTAGGCCTGATACGATTGTCAGCGCTCCCTAAGGATGATGCACGGTGGTTTCGCAAGCCGAATTCGATGGCAGGGCCAAGTTCGAAAGCAGGGCCGAGTTCGAAGGCAAGACTGTCGTGGTGACCGGTGCTGGCGGCGGCCTCGGCACCGCCATCGTGGCGCTGATGGCGCAACGGGGCGCCAGGGTCATCGGTTGCGACCAGTCCAGCGAAGCGTTGAACAGCCCGCACCTTGCCTCCCGCCATGTCTTCGACCTTCTCGACCGGGCTGCGATAGACGCGGCGATCGCCGCGATCCTCGACCGGGATGGCGTGCCGGACATTCTCATCAACAATGCCGGCTGGACACGCGCCGAGACGCTTGCCGCCCTCAACTCCGACAAGATCGAGCAGGAACTCGACCTCAACCTGACCGGCGTAATGACTTTCGCCGATCCGCTGGTCAGGGCGATGGCCAGCCGCGGCTCGGGTAGCGTCGTCTTCATCTCATCGGTCAATGCAATCGCGCATTTCGGCAATCCCGCCTATGCGGCGGCCAAGGCCGGGATCAACGCCTATGCCAAGGCGATAGCCGTCGAGCTCGGCCGCAGCGGCCTGCGCGCCAATGTGGTTTGCCCCGGATCGATCCGCACTGCCGCCTGGGACCATCGCCTTGCCAAGGATCCTGAAATCCTCGGCAAGCTGCAGCGCCTCTATCCGCTCGGCCGCATCGTCAACGCTTCGGAAGTGGCCGAAGCCGTCGCCTTCCTTGCCTCCGATCGCGCATCGGGCGTAACTGGGGTGGTGATGCCGGTGGACGCTGGCCTGACGGCCGGTTGCCTGCCATTCATCGACGACATATTGGGAGCGTGATCATGACCGACGTCGAGTTCCGCGACCTGTCGAAATCCTTCGGCCAGCACAAGATCCTTGAAAACGTCAGCCTCGACATCAAGAGCGGCGAGTTCGTCGTGCTGGTCGGGCCATCCGGCTGCGGCAAGTCGACCCTGCTGCGCATGCTGGCCGGGCTGGAGACGATCAGCTCCGGCGACCTGTTGATCGGCGGCGTACGCGCCAACGCGCTGCCGCCGCAGCAGCGCAACATCGCCATGGTGTTCCAGTCCTATGCGCTGTTTCCGCATCTGAAGGCGTCGGACAATATCGGCTTTGGCCCGAAGATTCGCGGCGAAGCGCGCGCCACGGTCGATGCAAAGGTCAAGAAGGCGTCCGGCGTCCTCAATCTGTTCTCCTATCTCGACCGCTATCCCCGCCAGCTATCCGGCGGCCAGCGCCAGCGCGTCGCCATGGGCCGCGCCATCGTGCGCGAACCATCGGTGTTCCTGTTCGACGAGCCCTTGTCCAACCTCGACGCGCAATTGCGCGTGCAGATGCGCGTCGAGATCAAGGCGCTGCACCAGCGGCTGAAATCGACGATCGTCTATGTCACTCACGACCAGATCGAGGCCATGACCATGGCCGACCGCATCGTCGTGATGGACCGCGGCAGGATCCAACAGGTCGGCGCGCCGCTGGAGCTCTATGACCGACCGGCCAACAAATTCGTCGCCAGCTTCCTCGGCTCGCCTTCGATGAGTTTTGTTTCCGGTTCTCTCAAGACAACGCCTGAGAACACCTGGTTCGAGTCGACAGGTGGCGGGCGGCTCGCGCTTACCGGCAAGCAGGTGTCGGCGGGTAGTGCGGTGGAGGCCGGCATCCGGCCCGAACATTTTGTTATCGGCGAGGCCGCCGACGCGATGGCGATCAAGGTGGATGTCGTCGAGCCGACCGGCTCCGAAACCCATGTCTATGGCGCCATCGGCACCGACACGGTGCGCGCCGTGTTCCGCGACAGGGTGCCGGTCAGGCCGGGCGACGTGCTGCCGGTGAGCGTCGATCCCGGCAACATCCACCTGTTCGACAAGGCGACGGGTCTGCCCGTATGAAAACACGAATATGAAGACGCCGGCCGACATCATCACACGCCTGCAACTGATGTTGCAGGACGGCACGAAGTCGGATCGCAAGCTGGCCGCCTTCGTGCTTGCCGACCTCGATCTGGTCTCCAAGGCGGCCATCTCGGAAATTGCCGCCCGCGTTGGCGTCAGCGAGCCAACGGTGACCCGGTTCTGCCGCAACCTCGGTTGCGAGGGCCTGCGCGACTTCAAATTCTATCTGGCGCAAGCCATCGCCATCGGCGGCCAGTATCTGTCGCCGGAGCCGTTGAGCCGGGATGCCCGCGAACAGCGCATCGCTTCCGCCATCACCGAGGCAGCGATATCAGCCATCCAGCGCGCCAGCGAAAACCTCGACATGACGACGCTGGTCGCCGTCGCCGCGCGCATCGCCGTCTCCGGCAACGTTCTATGTATCGGGTCGGGCGGCATTTCCTCGATGATGGCGACCGAGATGCAGAACCGGCTGTTCAGATTGGGCGTTTCGGTGCTTGCGCAGATCGACGGGCAACTGCAGCGCATGTACGCCGCCGTTGCCACCCCCGATACCACGCTGATCGCCTTTTCGGTTTCCGGCTATGCCCGATCGGTCATCGATGCGGTGCAGGTCGCCCAGCAGTATGGCGCCACCACCATCGCCATCACGCCGCCTGACTCGGCACTCGCCAAAGTCGCCGACACGGTCATCCATTTCCAGTCGCTCGAGGACGGCAACATCTACAAGCCGACATCGTCGCGCTATGCACTGCTGTCGATCGTCGACATGATCGTCACATCCGTCGCCGAGACGCGCGGACCAAAGGTTTTGGAAAACCTGCGCCGCATCAAGCAGAGCGTGAACACGTTGAAAGTCGACGATCCGCGTTTGCCGCTGGGGGATTGAACCGCCAGGGCATCAGGACTGCTGGCCGAGCGCCTCGATGCCTTTCGCCAGCGTCGCCGGGTCGCCTGCAATGCGCACGGTCTTCAGCCGGGCGGTGCCGCCGGCGACAATCGAGACGGCGGACGCCGACACGCCCAGCGCCTTGGCCAGCAAACGCTCAAGCGCCTGATTGGCGGCGCCGTTTTCCGGCACTGCGCGGACGCGGGCCTTCAGGTGGCTTCGCCCATCCGCCAAGGTCTCGATGCCTTCAAGCCTGTCCAGCGCCGCTTTTGGTGTCAGCCGGACGAACAGGTCGATACCGTCATCGCGCAGGCGGAACGGCGTGCTCATGCAGTCATGGGTTCACAAGACCAGAGGCGCCACTGTGGTGAGCAGGAACTGCCGGAGGAAGAACAGGATCAGCAGGAGGATGATCGGCGAAATGTCGATGCCGCCGAGGTCCGGTATGAAGCGGCGGATCGGTCGCAACGCCGGCTCCGTCAGCCGGAAGAGCATGTTGCCGATGCTGCCGACGAACTGGTTGCGCGAGTTGACGACGTTGAAGGCGTAGAGCCAAGAAAAGATCGCCGAAGCGATGATGACCCACCAATAGAGGTCAAGCGCCATGACGATTGTTTGAATGAGGGCGAGCATGCCGGTCTCCAATTGTTGCCGACATGTAGCCATTGCAGGCGAAACCGGCAAGGGCCGCCGTCCTCCGCGTGCTGGCCTGACGACCGGCAGCCGCGGATTTCGGCAAAACGCCGCCTTGACAGGAAAGCGCGGCGCCCGATAAATGCGCCATCCGCTGGACGGGGCTGTAGCTCAGCTGGGAGAGCGCGTCGTTCGCAATGACGAGGTCAGGAGTTCGATCCTCCTCAGCTCCACCAGCGGATTTTGGCGAACCTTTGGCCACAATACTACTCGGAAAAGCCTCGTGTTGTCCGAGGCTTACACCCTTTGCTCTTTGGTTCGGCCGTAACTGAGTCCAGATCTCGAGGCCTTCTGCAGGTGTATTTGCTTCCCGTCTCCCCGGGTCCATTTCCGTGCCCACAATTTTCCAAGGAAGATGCGAAGCAGACCTTTCGACAACCCCCGCAGGCTGCCGGTCACCTCAGTCGAAACTTCTCCTAAACTGGCCCTTTGAATTTGAATCGTAGATCGACCGTCCGCAAGAAGGTTTGCTTCCTCGCTGTTTCATTCCTGGTCGTCATCCATAAGGATTCGCTCGGCCGCCCCGTCGAGATCGTCATACTGTCCTGAACGCAGCGCCCACATGAAGGCGGCGAGCCCTGCAAGGCCCATCAGAATTGCGATCGGCACGAGAACGGACAGGTAGCTCATGATCCTGTAGCCATCGCTTGAATGTTGGCGTGAGTCGATGCGGCTTGCCAGCGGGGCGGTTTTCGAGATGGGCGATTGCTGAGACGAAGAGCGTTGGACACAACGACAATCGAAGACAGCGACATCGCGACCGCTGCCACAAGTGGAGTCACGTGGCCGAGGATGGCGACCGGTACCGCGATGATGTTGTAGCCGATCGCCAGGGTGAAATTCTGGCGAATCAGGATTCCTGCATTGCGCGAGATTTCGAGAGCGTCCGTCACAGCCGAAAGACTCGGGTGCAAGAAGACGAAGTCCGCGGCGTTGCGGCCGACATCGGCTGCCGTCGCGGGCGCCATAGACACGTGCGCGGCCGCAAGCGCTGGAGCATCGTTCAGGCCGTCGCCGACCATCAGAATCGTGCTTCCGGCCTTGCGCAGTTCGGCGATGCGCGCAACTTTTCCGGATGGAAGCAGTTCCGGCATGAAGCTGTCGATCCGGAGAGATGACGCAAGTTCTTCGACGACAAGTCGTCGGTCCCCAGAGAGGATTCCGACAGCAAGGCCTTGCCGCTGCAACCGGCTCACCGTCTCTCGAACATCAGGACGATTGCCGTCCTCGAATACGAAGCTGGCCAACGGCGCGCCGTCTTTCACGAGGAGCGAAACGGAGAAAGCGCGCTCATCGGAAATTGCGGCTTTGCGGCCAAGCGCCCAGTCCGGTCGGCCGATGCGATAGATATTGTTTCCCGCTCGCGCTTCCACTCCACAGCCCGGATGTTCTGAAATCCGGTCGAACTCCGGAAATGCCTGACCGTTTTGTACAGCGTCCGAGATCGCCGCAGACATTGGATGCCTGGAACGGGCGACGATCGCCGCCGCGATTCCCAGGGCATACGGCTCGATGTCGCTGGCGTTGACGAGGCGCGGCTTTCCAAGTGTCAGGGTTCCCGTCTTGTCGAAAAGCACGGTGTCGACTTCCGCAAGCCGCTCCAGCGCCGAGCCGTCCTTGACCATGATACCTTTCTCGAAGAGGCGGCGCGCGGCCACGACCTGTACGATCGGCACGGCAAGGCCCAGCGCGCAGGGGCAGGTGATGATCAGGACGGCTATCGCGATCGTGACCGATGCGTGCCAATCGCCGGTAGCCGATATCCAGCCGAGGAACGACAGCAGGGCCATCACGTGCACCACCGGAGAATAGAGGGCGGCGGCCCGGTCGGCCAGCCGGCGGTAACGCGCCCGTCCGCCCTCGGCTGCCTCCATCATCCGGACCATTTCGGCAATGAATGAGCTGTCCGTACGCGCAATGGTCCTGACCGTCAACGGACCCGTAAGGTTCGTCAACCCTGCCTGGATCATGGTCCCTGGTCCGGCGTGCTTGGGTGCGGCCTCGCCCGAAACCAGCGAGCAATCGAGTTCGGAAGCGCCTTCCGTCACCACCCCGTCGAGCGGGATTCGATCACCAGCGGCAACGAGTAGGGACGCTCCGGGCTCGATCTCGCCAACCGGGACGTAGCGCCGCTGGCCATCGGCTTCGATGATCGTTGCGCCTGCAGGCGCCAGCCTGGCCAGGCCAGCCACCGCCGAGCGGGCCTTTTCACGCATCAAATGGTCGAGTGTACGGCCGATCAGCAGGAAGAACAGAAGCGAAGTCGCAGCATCGAAATATGCATGAGTGGCGTTGTGGACCGTGTCGTAGAGGCTAAGTGCGAAGGCAAGCGTCACACCGACCGAAATCGGCACGTCCATATTGGTCCGTCGCTGGCGAAGCGCAGACCACGCAGAGGCATGGAAAATCCGCCCCGAGTAGATCAAGGCAGGCAGCGCAAGCACCGCCGATATCAAGTGGAAGGCTTGACGTGTGCCCGCATCGGCGCCCGACCACACAGACACGGACAGAATCATGATGTTCATTGCCGAGAACCCGGCAACTGCGAGCGCCCGGATGAGCCGCGAATACTCAGGATCGCGCGGATCGGATTCGATCGAGAATACATGTGCATCGTAGCCGGCGGCGCGCAGAGCCCCGATCAGATCGGGCGAGCTGATTTCCGCCGCACGCCAATTCACCGTGACGCGCTTCATGGAGAGGTTCACGCGGGCAAATTCCACACCGGGCAATGTCAACAGGGTACTTTCGACCGTTGCGATGCAGGCCGCGCAATGAATACCGGGAACCGAAAGAGCGGATTGGCGGGCGCCGTTACCGAGATCACGACTGGCCAGCCGGATTTCCTCCGCCGGGTTCGACCCGGCATCAATCCCGGCGATCGACAACGCGGCCTCCGCACCGGGCGCGCAACAGGTCATGGGTCAGCAGCCTTTTGCGGCCTGAGCATAGCCGACGTCATTTGATTGCCTTGTAGGCGTGCCAGGTAGCGTGCCCGAGCAGTGGAAAGACGACGATCAGGCCGATCATTGCTGTCAGCAGGCCGACCGCGGTCAGCGCAAGCACAATCGCTCCCCAAGCGATCATGACAGGCCGATTGTTCCAGACGCGGGAAATGCTCATGCCCATTGCCGTAAAAGCGTCCGTCCGCTCGTCGAGGAGCATCGGCACCGAGAAAACGCTGATCGCAAAGGAAAACGCCGCGAAAACCCCGCCGACGACGGTGCCCGTGGCGAGCATGGCCCATCCGATGCCCGTGGTGAATAGCATCGAAGCAACATGGTCGAGGCCTGGAAACGGCCGCAAACCGAAGAACAGCGCATAGATAATGACTGCGGCTCGCATCCACAGCAAGGCCAGCCCCAGCATGATGACGCCGGTGAACAGGACCTGGGCGCCGGAGGCCGGCCTGACGAAGATCATGCGCTGCAGCGAAACCGGCTCGCCGGCCTCGATCAGCCGGCTCTTTTCGTAGAGACCTATGGCGACGAGCGGACCGACGACCATGAAGGCAGCGATGGCGGGAAACAGGATGTAGTCGAGACCGAGGAAGAAAAGGCCTCCGACGATCGCGACTGAAACGATGAACACAGCGAGGCCGTAGGCGAGGCTGGAACCCGGCTCTGCCATGAGGTCACGCCAACCGGCGCGCAGCCAGCCGAGGGCGGCGCCGGCTGGAAGATGGCGATTGCGGGCCCCCACGTAGGTAGGGCCATCCGCTGTCAAATCGACATTGCCCATTGTGATGTTCCTTCCTGCCCTGCCTGGTTCATTGCCGTGTTCGCAAGGCCCTAGCAAGCCGGATCGGCGGCTTGGTAGAGGCCTCCCGGAATGGCGGCTCGTGACACCTTGCTGTGTGGAACGCAGTCCGGCTGCGACATGAATGCCACGTAGAGGAAATGCGCGTTTGCAACGGTGAATGTGGCAAGTCCAGCGGCAACCAAGGCGACCGCCAAGGCCTTGCCGCGCGAGAATGCCCGTGGAGCGATCCCTGCTTCTGTTTTTTCAGCGGCGACCGTCACGATCTTTTCTCCGAAAGTGACAGGACATAAAGTGCGAGGATCTTGCGCTGGGTCGTCGAAAGGCGCTGCTCCCAGGACGGCATCTGTCCTTGGTGCCCCGAATAGATCGACGTGTGGATCGACTGGCTATCTCCCCCATAGATCCAATTGGCATCGGTGAGATCAGGAGCGCCTACGTCTTGTTTGCCTTTGGCATCCTCGCCATGACAGGCAACACAGTTCGCGACAAAGACTTCCTTTCCGCGAGAAACGGCCTCAGGCGAAGCGACGGTGGGTTCGGTCGACCCGCCGAGAGACTGAACGTAGGCACGCACATCGTTGATCTGCGCTAGGCTGAGGATTCCGTCACGGCCGAAGGCGAGCATCTGCGAGACCCGTGTTTCGTCATGCGCCGAATTGATCCCAACGCGCAGCGTTTCGACGATCGTCTCTGGATTGCCGCCCCACAGCCATGCGGCTGCCGTCAGGTCGGGAAAACCCTTACCTCCTGTGCCACGAGCTCCGTGGCACGCCGCGCAATTGTCCTTGAAGAGCGTCGCTCCGGCTTCGCGCACGGTTTCCATCAGCGCGGGGTCCGCCCTGATCGCCGGGAAATCCATCTCGTCAATCCGCTTCGTCCATACCGCGCGTTCGGCGGTGGCCTCTTCGACCTGACGTTCGACCGTCGTTTTCTGATCGACCCCAAGCAGGCCCTTCGTGTAGGTCCGCCCCAAGGGCCAAGCAGGCATAAGGATCCAGTATCCCACCGCGAACAGGGTCGTGAGGACGAGAAACAAGATCACGACCCGCGGTACCGGAGTGTAGAGCTCCTTTATGCCGTTCCATTCATGACCCGTCGTCAGCTGCCCGGTGACGGGATCGCGTTCGCCTACTTCCATGGCTTGTCGTCCTCATCGAGGATGTTCTTCTTGGCCGCGTGGAACCGCTCTAAGTTCGAAGGCCAGAAAACATAGATCAGGACGCCAACTGCCATAGCGATCAGGTAGAACAGCCCCCAGCTCTTCGTGAAGCCGACGACGGTGTCATGGTCGAAGTTCATTTTGCAGGCTCCGCGGCTGCCGCCTGTTTGTAGGCAGCGTCGGTGAGATGGCCCATGATCTGGAGATAGGCGACCAGCGCATCCATTTCCGTGATGGTTCCCGGATCGCCGTCAAAAGCCCTGACCTGCGTTGCCTGCCCGTAGCGCTTGACAACGCCGGCGGCGAAATCACCGTCCGGAGCGGCCTGGCCGAGAGCATCCTGGGTCGCGTTGGCAATCATGTCGTCCGTATAGGGAACGCCGACGTCCCTGAGAGCGGCCAAATGCTCGCCGAGGTCGTCGATGCGCAGGGCGTTGCGCTGCAGCCAGCCATATTTCGGCATGACGGATTCCGGCACGACGTCGCGGGGATTGATCAGGTGGGCGACCTGCCAGGCGTCAGAATATTTGCCGCCGATGCGGGCCAGATCCGGTCCCGTGCGCTTTGATCCCCACAACATCGGATGATCGTATTTAGATTCAACGGCGAGCGAATAAGGACCGTAGCGTTCGACCTCGTCGCGCAGTGTTCGGATCATTTGAGAATGGCAGGCGTAGCAACCTTCGCGCGTGTAGATGTCGCGCCCAGCCTGCTCCAGCGGGGTGTAGAGCCGCATGTCCTGCACGTTCTCGACCGTGTCGTCGATCGTGAACAGTGGAGCGATCTCGACAAAGCCGCCAATGCTGGCGACGACGACGATGGCCAGAACGAAGCCCATGGCGTTGCGTTCAATCTTGCGATGAAATTCGGCCATGTCCTACTCCCCCGGCGCGGACGCGAGCCTGGGCTCGGGGAGGTCTGCGGACTCAGAGGCGACCTCCGCCTCGCCACCGATCGTCATCCAGATGTTGTAGGAACCGACGATAGCGCCCATAAGGAACAGAAGACCGCCAAAGGCGCGCGCGATGTAGTAGGGATGCATGGCGACCATGGACTCCACAAAGGAGTAGGTCAGCGTTCCGTTCTCGTTGTAGGTCCGCCACATCAGGCCTTGGATGATGCCCGAATTCCACATCGCGAAGACGTAGATAACCGTTCCGATAATGGCCAACCAGAAATGGACTTCGACCAGCCGCGCTGAATACATACGCTCGCGCTTCCAGAGCCACGGAACAATACAGTAGATCGAGCCGAACGTTATCAGCGCGACCCACCCAAGCGCGCCGGCGTGTACATGTCCGACGGTCCAGTCAGTGTAGTGGGATAGCGAGTTGACCGGGCGAATGGCCAAGAACGACCCCTCGAACGTGGTCAGTCCGTAAAAGACCGCCGCGGCCATCATGAAGCGCAGGGTCGCATCGTCGCGGACCTTGTGCCAGGCGCCGTTGAGCGTGGCGAGTGCGTTTCCGGCCGAAGCCCAGGAAGGTACCAGCAGGATCAGCGAGAAGGTCATGCCTAGCGTCTGAACCCATTGTGGCAACGCCGTGTAAAGCAGGTGGTGGGAACCCGCCCACATGTACATGAAGGTGATGCCCCAGAAACTGATAATGGAAAGCCTGTAGGAATAGATAGGCCGCCCGGCCCTCTTTGGCAGGTAGTAATACATCATGCCGAGAAAGCCGGCCGTAAGGAAGAACGCGACGGCGTTGTGGCCGTACCACCATTGAACCATCGCATCCTGGACACCTGAAAAGACGGAATAGCTCTTGGCGTGTCCGAACGATACCGGGACGGCAAGATTGTTCACGATGTGGAGGATCGCAACAACCAGGATGAAGGCCATATAGTACCAATTGGCGACATAGATGTGCGGTTCCTTCCGCCGCGCCAGCGTGCGGATGTAGATGGCAAAATACGTTACCCAGACGACGACCAGCCAGATATCAGCATACCATTCAGGCTCGGCGTATTCCTTCGATTGTGTCACGCCCATGAAGTAGCCGGTCGCCGCGACCACGCAGAACAGATTGTAGCCGATGAGCACGAACCATGGGCTGAACTGGTCCGGCAGCCGCGCCCGGGACGTGCGCTGGAGAACGTGGAAGGAGGTGGCGATCAGCGCGTTGCCGCCAAACCCGAAGATGACGGCGCTGGTATGGGCGGGGCGCAGGCGGCCGAAGCTCGCCCACGCTGCATCGAAGGTCAGGTCCGGCCACGCGAGCAGGCTTGCGACCCAAACGCCGAGGAACATGCCGACCACCGCCCAGGCCATCGTCAGCACAATGCCGACCTTGCTGGGGTCGTCATAGTAATGCTCCAGCCGTTCTGGAGACGGCTCCGGTGCGTAATACGCGCCGAGCACCACAAAAATGAGACCACAGCAAATTGCCAAAACGATGAAGCCATGCACGCCGATTGGGTCTGCGCGCCCGGCGGCAGCCATGGCCAGCCCTAGGAGGGCGACAAGCGAGAGAACAACGATCGCAAGCTGGCGTTCGCCTGTTGTGAGCTGTGCAACCATATCAAGTGTCCCCCACTTGGTTGAACACAAATACGCCTACGTGCATTTCATATGATCCCCTTGTTACCGCATTGTCCAGAATAGTTTCGGCTGCCCGGCACCACTGGATCGCCCGCCCGTCAAGCTGCCGCTGCCTCATCCGCTTTCATTTGAAGGCGGACCGCACTGCCAACTGATTAGAGCCCAGGACGGTGCGTAATTGAGCGCCCTTCCTTGCCGAGGAGTTACGCGCTATGTTGAGAACCCATAACTGACATCAACAAGGTCGCTCGATTAACGAGCGCTGGCAAAGCGGCGTGAGAACTCCCTCGGTCGTTGCAGTCCAACGCCTCGATGTGGTCGCAGGTCTGACGGCCGCAGCCGTCGTCCTGCCTAAGGCGATGGCCTACGCGACGGTTGCGGGCCTGCCGGTAAGTATCGGGCTTTACACGGCGTTCGTGCCGATGATCGTCTATGCGCTGCTGGGCACATCGCGCGTCCTGAGTGTAAGCTCTACGACCACACTTGCGATCCTCGCCGGGACACAGCTCGGGCTCGCAGTTCCGGACGGTGACCCGGGCAGGCTGATCACCGCGACTGCGACGCTCACCGCGCTGACCGGAGCCCTGCTGATCGGGGCCTCCGTGCTTCGCCTCGGGTTCATCGCCAATTTCATCTCGTCTCCCGTTCTAACCGGCTTCAAGGCCGGCATCGGCCTTGTGATCGTACTCGATCAGGTGCCGAAGCTGCTTGGCGTGCACATTGCGAAGGAAGGCTTCCTCCGCGACATTTTGAGTGTGGCGCACCATTTGCCCGACATGTCGGTGCTCACTCTGATCATCGCCATCGCGGCAATACTCGCGCTGTTGGCCATGGAGCGGCTTTGGCCCCATTCGCCAGCTCCCCTGGTCGTGGTGAGTGCCGGGATCGTGCTTTCGTGGTTCCTTGGCTTGGATTCCTTGGGTGTTGCCACCGTGGGGTTCATTCCACAGTCGCTCCCGTCGGTCACCTTGCCCAGTCTCAGCCTTGTCCAGCAACTCTTGCCCGGCGCTCTCGGCATCGCATTGATGAGCTTCACCGAAACGATCGCCGCCGGCCGAGCCTTTGCCGACCCCGCCGAGCCACCCATCAAGCCCGACCGCGAGCTTCTTGCAACTGGCGCCGCCAACCTGGCAGGCGCTTTGTTCGGCGCCATGCCGGCGGGGGGTGGTACCTCCCAGACCGCCGTGGTCCGCGCGGTCGGCGGACACACGCAGATGGCGTCGCTCGTCACGGCCGCCGCCGCAGCGGCCACCATGCTGCTGCTTGCCCCTCTGCTCAGCCTGTTGCCGCAGTCCGTGCTGGCGGCAATCGTGATCGTCTACTCGATTGGACTAATTCAGCCGGCCGAGTTCATCTCCATCCGCAAGGTCCGGCGAATGGAGTTTCGATGGGCGCTGGCGGCCTTCCTTGGCGTGCTTGCTTTCGGCACGCTCCAGGGCATCGTCGTGGCGATTGTCCTGTCGCTGGCGGGCTTGGCCAGTCAGGCGGCGAACCCAAACGTCTACGTTATCGGCCGCAAACGGGGGGCCGACGTACTCCGGCCGTTGTCGTCCGAGCACCCGGACGACGAGACATTCGAGGGCCTGTTGATCCTTCGGCCTGAGGGACGGCTCTTCTTCGCCAATGCTCAACGGGTCGCGGATCGGATCCAGACCCTGGTCGCCGAGCACAAGCCGCGTGTCCTCGCGCTCGACATGAGCCGGGTTTTCGACATCGAGTATTCAGCCCTCCAGATGTTGATGGAGGGTGAACGCCGCATGACTGCGCAAGGCGTGACGTGTTGGCTGGTAGGGCTGAACCCCAGCGTACTTGAATACATCCGGGCCTCAGGCTTCGCCAATCGGCTGGGACCCGAGCGCCTATTTTCCAATGTACGGGCGGCCATTCAGCATTATACGACGCGTTTCAACCAAGACTAATTAGGCACCCATTGGCGCTTGTGTCAGACATGTCGGTCGCGGTGCCGAGTTACTTCCAGAAGGGGCGGATCTCATCCAGGTTTTCCCACAAGGTTTTTGCGCCGGCCCAGCCGAATTCGGCACGCGCCTGGCTCGCCCCGATCACCCATCCGATGGCGCGTTGCGCGGTCGGATCGCCGGCGCCGTGCGCTTCCGGCCCCGTCAACATGGCTCTGACCATCGCCGCGTCGTTCAGGTCGCCGCAGACCGCCTGAAGTTTCTTCAATTGCTTCAGGAACTGTTCAACACGTTTCGCCGGGTACAAGGGAGAGAAGAACTCAACCGTATAGCGCAGCGTCTTCAGCTCTTTCCGCAGGTCGTGGCGTTGCTCAACCGTCAAGGTCTCAAGTCCGTGCGCGCGCTTGCTAACCTTTTTCCAGCGCTTGCTGAGTGCCTTGCCGGCCAACTCGACGACCGGCGCTGCAAGCCGCTCGGTCTGGCCAAAATCCTGAGGAACGAGCCAGCCTCGCGCCTCCACGAACCGCGCCAGGTCGATCAGGAACGCCTGCACGCGCGCCTCGGGGAGAAGCTTGCGAAGGTGATCACGCTGCCGCCCCGCCTGCTGCGAGAGAGCATCGGCCAGGGGCGGCAAACCCGGTTCATCCACGTGGGCCTCGGCCTCCCGTCGCACGATGTCGTTCGCCACCACGTCGATATCCCTAAGACGCCCGACCTCCTGACCAAGCCAGCGGGCTTCCATGTTGAGCCGCGTCATTTCCGGGCTCTTCAGAACGGAAACGCAGGCAGAGAACGCGCTTCGCAATCGGCGCAGGCCGATCCGCAACTGATGCGGCCCTTCGGGATCGTCCAGCTTCCGGATGACCACGACATTCGTGGCGATCTGCTCGAGGCACTCGCGAAGGACGTCGCGTGCCGCCTGCTCGGCGATCTGAGCCCGATCGAGCGCAACGTCCTCGGCATTGCGGGGCGCGAGCGGCGGGTCGATCCATCCCTGTTCCGCGAGGAGATAGCCGCGCGCCGCCTTGGAAAGGCAGGAGAACCTCAGGCCCCCGTCAGGAAACAGTAGATGCGCGATGTCGAAAAGTCCGCCCAGGCTGCCCTCGATGAGTTCGATCTCGAGTTCACGCAACTCGGCCGAGCGCTCCCCCGCGTGGATTTCGCCGATGTCTATTGCCAGTTCCGCACGCGTGCCGTCCTCAAGGGACAGCTCGCTGACGGAACGCCTGATCACGGTCTCGCAGACGGGCTCAAGCGGCGCGCCGTTCACGCGGCGAATGACCTCCTCCCGGACCGCTGCGTCGGGAATCGCTTCGAGACATGGCCGTCCGCCCGGAGCCGGATTCTCCACCTCGCCAACCTGCGACAAGCCGCCATGCAGCTCTGGCTTGGTCTTGACGGTCTGTATCCAACGTCGCCCGTCGCGCCGGAGTCTGAGCGCGACTCCTGCCTTCTTCAGCGCATGACCAGGGGTGTCGAGATAGATGCTTCTGAGCGTCCTGGTTTTCGGGTGGCCAGTAGCCAGCTTAAGCGCCTTCACGCGCGCGCTCAGTTGGGTCGACGTCGGTTCGTCGAGGAGAAATTTTAACTCGATCTCGCTCATGGCTGATTGTTGTCAGGCCTTTTACAAATCTGTAGACTTAGTTTACGCTAATAAAATTACTATGCCAGCTAAGGATTCAACCCGGTGGGCGTTCGCCTTCCCGTGCCTGCAAGCCTTTCCGGTTATCAACTGGGCTGGCTGCGAAGCGATGTTTCCGCCGGGCTTGCAGTTGCCGCGGTTGGGCTTCCCAGTGCCATCGCCTACCCCGCGATAGCGGGCCTGCCGCCAGAGACCGGCATCTACGCGAGTATCGCGCCGCTGGTGGCCTACGCGATCTTTGGCCCCTCGCGTCAGCTCATAGTCGGCCCGGACGCGGCTACGATGACGGTGCTCGCGGCGGTTTTAGTTGCCGTTACAGCGAGCGTGCCAGTCGGACTCGAAGTGGACCGAACAGCGGTCGCAGCAGTCCTTGCGCTTGGCGTTGGGCTGTTGTGCCTGGCGGCGTGGGTGCTTCGGCTCGGCGTTCTTGCGACCTTCCTCTCGCGCCCCATTCTGACGGGGTTCTTCATCGGTATTTCGTTTTCGATCCTGATCGGGCAAATCGGTCGCTTCACCGGAGTCAAGATCGAGGCGGAAGGCCTGCTCGGACCGGTCCTCGAACTTCTGCGCAAGGCCGGATCGATACATTGGCAGTCTCTCCTGCTGGCCATGGGGATGTTCGGTTTGTTGCAGATCGTACGGATCATGCGTTTTCCGGTTCCCGGGCCAGTGCTGGTTGTAGTCCTCGCCGTAGTGCTTTCAGCCGTCTTCGACTTTGAAGGACGCGGCATTGCCGTAGTCGGCGATATTCCGACAGGGTTGCCCTCGTTGTCGTTGCCAGCGATTGCTGGCCTTCCGATCCAGACGCTGGTCCTCGGCGCTGCGGCGATCTTCGTCGTGAGCTACGGCGCCGGCATCATTACAGCCCGCAGCTTTGGGGCAATAGGCGGCTACCCGGTCGATCCAAATCGCGAGCTCATCGGATTTGGCGCTGCGAACATAGGCGCGAGCCTTTTCGGCGCCTTCCCGGTTACGGCCTCCGACTCGCGCACGGCGGTTAACTTGTCCGTTGGCGGACGCTCGCAAGTTTCGAGCATCGTGGCTGCCGCGGCCCTGATCGCGACACTGCTGTTTCTCGGGCAGACCCTAAGGATTATCCCGATCCCTGCGCTCGGGGCGATTCTTGCGGCTACTGCAATCAGCCTGATCGATCTCGCGGCCCTTAGGCAGATTTGGCGCATCAGCCGCATGGAGTTCGTCTTCGCGCTGATCGCGATGTGGGGTCCGATCGGTCTGGGCGTGCTCAACGGGGTCGTCATCGCGATCGGTGCGACGCTCGTCTATGTTCTGCGCAAGCTGATGTTTCCCCGCGACGCCATGCTCGGCCGTGTTCCAGGCCATGACGGCTTCTACAAACTGCATCGAACGCCCGAGGCCCGTCAGGTGCCCGGCCTTGCTGTTTGCCTTGTCCAGGGCAGCCTGCTGTTCTTCAACACCGATTACGTCGCATCGCGGCTGCGGTCCATTGCCGAGGAATTGCCGATCGACACCCGCTGGCTGCTGATCGATGCAAGTGCAATTTCCCAGATCGACAGCTCGGCAGCGGCAATGCTGGAGGAGCTATTTGACGAATTGCGCAATCGCGGGATCAGGTTTGGCCTAGCGGACCTTCATGCCGAAGCGCGGGACATCCTTGTTCGGGCCGGCGTGATCGAGCACATCGGCTCAGACATGGTTTTCGACATTCTCGAAGACGCGTATCATGCGTTCGAGGCCCGCGGATGATAGTTCAAGGAATTTGCACCGTGTGAGTTGTGTTGAAGGGAGGAACCCATGGGTAAGAAGAAGAACAAGTCGGCCGTCGTATCTGAGCATGTGGAGGAAAAATCGGAAGGGAAAAATTATGCGAAAGAACTCGCCCGGTTGCATGTTGAGCTTGCTCACCTTCAGGCTTGGGTGAAGAAGACTGGCGCCCGCATCGCAATCGTTTTCGAGGGCCGTGACGCCGCCGGGAAAGGGGGAGTGATCAAGCGCCTGACCGAGCGGGTCAGCCCGCGGGTGTTCCGGGTCGTCGCGCTGCCGGCGCCGACCGATCGGGAGAAGACCCAACTCTATATGCAGCGCTACTTCGCGCACTTTCCTGCGGCAGGCGAGGTCGTCATATTCGACCGCTCCTGGTACAACCGTCCCGGCGTCGAACGCGTCATGGGTTTCTGCAGCGACAAGCAGGCGCGACGCTTTCTCGAACAGGTGCCGACTCTTGAGGCCGCCATTGTAGAAGGCGGCGTAACGTTGCTCAAATACTTCCTCGATGTGAGTGAGGAAGAGCAGGAACGGCGTTTCCGGCAGCGTGCCGACGACCCCCTTCGGCAGTGGAAACTGAGCCCGATGGATGTTGAGTCATACAATCGTTGGTGGGAGTACACCCACGCCTACAACGAAATGATCCGTGCAACAGACACAAGGCATGCGCCTTGGTGGATCGTGCCGTCGAACGACAAGAAGAGCGCGCGCATCAACTGCATCTCGCACATTCTGAGCTCAATCCCCTATGAGCACGTCGAGTTCGAAAAACCGAACTTCAGCAAACGCCAAAAGCGACCCGACGACTTCGTGGACGATGCAACTCCGCGCAACGTGGTGCCGGACGTGTCCTGACCAGCCACTTCAGAAACCACCACTGGTTTTTATTTGCGTTCCGGCGCCCAATTGAGGAAGAGGCCGATGTCACCAGGAACTCCGCCCGGGAAGTTAATAACCATGGCTTTGAGCTTGTAACCTTGCGGCTTCCCAATGTCCAGGTAGCGCTGGTAGAATTGCTTGGCTTTACCCTGGAGGGTTTCCGTCCATTGCGGATCAGAGCTGTTGATGGCTCGGCCGCTGTCGGTACACAGGTCCGAAGGGAAGCTGTATACTAGTGCTTCGTACTTGCCATTCTTGACAGCGTTCATCACCAGGCGGCGGACCATTGCGATTTCATCGTCGTTCACTTGGTCCTTCAGGAAACTGTTCGTAAACTTCGTGAGTTCCTCATTCTCTCTCGCTCGCAGTTTTTCCTGCTTGTCTACCTCTGCCATCTGCTCCTTCAGAAGAGCCAATCGCAGTTGCTCAGCACTTGGCGGGGCTGCACTTGTGTCTACGTCTTTGGCCATTTGCTCCCTCCACCGAACCGTCCGAGAATTGAACACCAAAGCCGTCGTCGGCCTCGTTCGTTGGGCTCAATTCATGTCACCCAACCGCAAGACGCAAATCAGCATGGGTAGTCGACTAAGGCAGGCTGCCAGCCGCGCGTTTAAGGGGATCGGCCGCCGCGGCAAGAAGTCTTGTCTTCGCAATCAGCTACCATTCCATAATGGCATCTGGGGACATCAAGGTCAATTCGCGACAGGCGGCAGACTGTGCCGCGACAGAGATGCCGCTACGACCGGTCGCTTGATCGTCGACGCGGTGCGCTACGCCATCGAGGTGCAGGCCGCCATGCTCGAACGCAATGCAGGTGTTACGATCGAGCGCCCTATTGAGTTTCGCATCGGAATCCACACAGGAGACGTCGTTGAGGAGAGCGACGGCGACCTCATGGTGACGGCGTCAACATCGCGGCGCGCCTAGAAGGCGTCGTTACCGCGGTTCGAACGCTACCTGCAAGCACAGACCGTTCCTAACAAGGCCGCCGCCAAGCTGATATGCGACTACTTCCGGGTCGATGGAGCTGAACTGTACCGGGATCCCGGTGTCCCCGAGCCCAGGGGGCGTGGCCTGCCGCCAATTTCCGAGAGCCTGTTCCCTCAGATGATCCGCCCTCCCAGTCCATCGATCGCGGGAGGCACCTATTTCGTCTATTTTTTCGATTCCGCACCGCCCCGACCCGTTGATGCGATCGGTGACCTTCGTGCGGCGCGAAGCCGAAACTGGTCACCTTCAGAAGGGTCACCGGACGGTCGGAACGGCGGGGATCGGCATGGGCACAGGCGCGCGGCAACCACCATGGGGAGGCGAACTTGCGTCTGAACTGGATCTATTTCAGCGGCATCAACCGCCGCCAGACTGGCGAGCCGTCGCTGATCTCCGTGCAATAGGCCCCCATCTCCGAACCGACGCTGACGGGCAAGGCCATGCTTCTGACCGAGGCTTGGCCGGCATTCGTGTCCGTCATCATGCGGCGCGACATATCCAACATCCGCCCGAGGCACGCCATCAGCATGGAAAATGTCGTCAGGCTCGGCCATTCGAGCGTCGACCAGCTGGTGGTCAGCCTCACCCGGGACGGGCTAAGCCCTCCCGGCCACGCTGTTTACGCTAAATAAGAATAAAAATGCACCAAAAGAGCGCATACCAACGATTGTCAAACTCTGCATCTGAACAAAATCGATATTTTACACTTAACCGCCAGGAAAGATAAGTCGCAAGACCGCCTTTTGCGCGCTGCTTTACTATAATTTTAACAAACCATTAACTCTTTCGACCTTACCTTTCTTGTCGTGGATCCCCGTTTTTAGGGTCTTTCAACGGATCCCATGAGGGTCAAGAAGGGATGAAAATGGCCAAGAAAGCGACCCCCGCTCCGAAGCTGACGATTGCCGCCGGCACGCAGACTGTCTTCTTTTCGCAGGCCGGGGATATCGGCCAGAACATGATGCCTGCGGCGACCAATCATGGCCCGTCGGCGTGCCCCACCGCCGCGCTCGGTCATTCGGCGATCAACCGCTTGCTTGGTCTCGTTCGCCTCGCCGATGCGCCGATCTATGACCATATCGACACCGCAGACTGCCCACCTCCGGTGGGTCGGTCGATTAATTAGTCGGCTAAATATGTCAGTGACGCGTTCCCTGAGTTCCACCAGATGACAGGAGAAGCACGTGCCAAACCAATCCTTACGTCAGTCGGAGATCGATAGTCTTCAATACATCTCGTCGATGACCAATGAGCTCGTGCAGATGGCTGAAGCAAACCGCTTTCCCATGATCTCCTATCTGCTGGGCATGGCCTATGCCGAAGCCTTCGACGTCCTTCGCGGCGCACGGCCGGCCAGGCATCCGCAGCTCAGCGGCAACCCGCTGCACCCCAAGGCGCAGCCAAAAGACAATCGCGCTCACGCAAGGAGAGCGTAGCCGCATGCAAGCGCCAGCCGCATGCGCGGCGGCAGGTTCGACCCGTTGGGAGACACTGTGCGCGTTGCAAAGCCTGCTGCCGCTGCTGAAAAGAGCCGCCGCAGATCTCGGCAGCGCCGACATGGTCTCCTGGTTCGAACAGGCCGATACCGTGGTCGCCAACATCATCAAGGGCAGGCCGTCCGATGCGGCCGCCATTGCGGCCTTGATTGCATTTGCAGGCCGGCCTCATCTGAATATCAACAGACCTTAGTTGCGCAGGCTGAACACGAATGGTGCCGTGCGGCTTTGGCGCGCGCCAAGTTCCGACGGCGGTGCCGGCACGGTGGCGCCTTGCAACACGGCGAGCGCAGCACGGTCCAGATCGGCATCCCCGGAGGAACGGGTGAGCCTGGCAGACAGGACCCGGCCGGACGAGTCGACCGTGAAGGCGACATACGGCTTGCCTTCCACGCCTCGGGCCTTGGCTGAACTGGGATAGCGCGTGTGCCGCTTGATCCAGGCCCCCAGGCGGGAGTCCCATTTGCTGGAATCGCCGGACCGCGATACCGATTCCGCCGACTTCGGCGCGGCCGTCCTGGCGGCCGGCCTCGCATCGGCGCTGGCGATGCTCGCCGTGTTCGGCGGCGCCGCCGTCTCCTTCCTCGGCCGCGGTTTTGGTCTGTCGACAGGCTTTTTCGCCTTGGCCTCGACCGGTTTCTTGTCCTTGGGGGCCTCGACCGGCTTGGGTTGTGGCAATGGAATAGCCCCGTCGGGTGCGACGGCCTCGACAATATCGGGGACGACCTCATCCGGCGACGGCTGGTCGACCTGTTCAGCCACCTCGGTCCGGGTGGGTTCGGTCTCATCGGGCGGGACGACTTGCCGCTGTTCGACAACCGGCTGTGCCTTCTCGACCAGTTCGGGCGTCGGCTCGGTCTGATCGGGTGTCACCGCGTCCAGCACGGCCACCTGTTCCTCGACCGCCGGCATCACCACCATCGCCGCCATCTCGATCACCTGGGCCGGTGGCGGGCCACCATCGGCTTCGTCAACCATGCTGAAGGTCTGCACGGCATAGGCGACCGCGACATGGGCTCCAAGGACCAGCGCGGCCGCACCCGCCCACAAGCCAAGGTCGCGCCGGCTGAAGCGCGACAACTCGACCAAGGGCAAGGCGGCCACTTGCGTCATGGCACTGCTGCTCTGGTGGTGGCGGGCGCCGGGGCGTCGGCCGCGGGACCCGTTTCCAGGCCGACCAGCGCAATCTTCAGATAGCCCGCTCCGCGCAGCAGGTTCATCGCCTCCATCAGGTCGCCATAGGCCACCGCCTTGTCGGCGCGCAGGAAGATGCGCGTTTGCTTGTCGCCCTTCGTCCTGCTGTCCAACGTGGCGGCGAAAGCCAGGCGCGGGACGCTGTCGTTGCCGATCGCCAGCGTCAGATCGTCCTTCAGCGTCAGGAACAACGGTGTTTCCGGCCGCGGCGCGGGCGTAGCGGTCGAGCCCGGAAGATCGACATTGACATCCACCGTCGCCAGCGGTGCGGCGACCATGAAGATGATCAACAGCACCAGGATGACATCGATGAACGGGGTGACGTTGATCTCGTGGCTTTCCTCGAGATCGTCGTCCATGGTCTGTCGGATTCTGCTTGCCATCGCCTTGCTCCGCTAGCCCGCCGCCATCATTCCGCAGCCAACGCCGTTGCCGGCGCGACAGTGCGGAAGTCGAGGTCACGGCTGACCAGCCGTTCGACACCCGCCGAGGCATCGGCGAGGATCTGCCGGTAGCCGGCTATCGAGCGCGCAAAGACGTTGTAGATGACGACAGCCGGTATGGCAGCGACAAGACCCATCGCCGTGGCCAGCAGCGCTTCGGCGATGCCAGGCGCGACCACAGCGAGATTGGTGGTCTGCGCCTGCGAGATGCCGATAAAGGCGTTCATGATGCCCCAGACGGTACCGAACAACCCGACGAATGGCGCGGTCGAGCCGATCGTCGCCAGCAGGCCGGTGCCGCGCGACATGCGCCGTGACGCCGCCGCCTCGATGCGCGACAGGCGCGAGGTGACCCGTTCCTTCAGCCCGTCTCCCGAGACATGATCGAGCGCTCCGGCCGAGAGTGCGACCTCCTCTTCCGCCACCCGCGCCAGAAGCGCGCCGGGGCCGCTGCTGCAGTCGAGCGCACGGCTGGCCTGCTTCAAGGTGGCGGCATCGCTGATCGCCCGTACGGCATGACGGATGCGCAGCTTGCCGGCGAAAATCTCCAGCGATTTGGCCAGCCATACCGTCCAGGTGACGAGGGAGGCGAAGGCCAGCCCGATCATCACCGCCTTGACGATGATATCGGCCGCCATGAACATGCCCCATGGCGACAGATCGTGCGGCAAGGTCAATTCCATTGCTGTCGAAGGCCCTCCAGATCGAGCGAAACCGGAGCGAGCAGCGTCCGCTCGCCGACAGCAAAGCGCACCGCGTCGATGTGGAAGGCCGTCTGGGCATCAATTCCAGCCACGGTCATGGCTCTTCTCCAGTACGGCCGCCGCAATTCCAGATACTGGTTGTCGGCAGGCCGATGCCAGGTTAATTATAAAACATGATATTGCTAGTCAACATTGAAGGTGAGTGTAACGATCAATAATTGGTCGCGACCGTCAATATCGGCGCGAAATTCGGATCCGCGCCGCCGGCATCTGGTGTCGTCGCGTTGTTGCAAAGTGCTATGGTGCCGGCCCAAAAACCGGGAGCCAAAGATGATCAAGGCGACGCCCTTCGACTTCCCTTATGACGGCAGGCTGGTCGCCGAAAACACCGCGCTTGTCGTCATCGACCTGCAGCAGGATTTCCTGTCGACGACGGGCTATTTTGCCAGGCAGGGATATGACCCCTCGCCGCTGAGGGCGATCCTGCCGACCGTGGGCCGGCTGATCGCCGCCGCCCGCAAGGCCGGTGTCAGGATCATCCACACGAGGCAGGGTTATCGGGCTGACATGGCCGACATGACGCTTTACGAGAAATGGCGCCGCAAGCGCGCCGGTCTCGAAGGCACCGAGATCCTGCTTCGTTCAGGCCCGGGGTTTCAGATCGTTCCAGAGATCGACGTCGCGCCGCAGGACATTATCGTAGACAAGACCTGCAACAGCGCCTTCACCTATACGGATTTCGAGCTTGTGCTGCGCGCGCAAGGCATCACACATCTGATGTTTACCGGCTGCACGACGGATGTCTGCGTCCACACCACGCTGCGCGAGGCCTGCGACCGCAACTTTCAGTGCCTGACGATTTCCGATGCCTGTGCCAGCGGCGATCAAAAGGCCCATGAGGCAGCGCTTCATATGGTGACGGTCGAGGACGGCGTCTTTGGCGCGCTGGCGGAATCTGCCGCCGTCATCGAAGGCCTGTCGCGGCTGAGTGGCGCGACAGGTTGATGCCAAGGGCGCTTGCTCAGCCCGCTGCACGCACCACTTGCGGCACGCGCGGCGCATATGCACCGGGCTGCGGCACCTCCGCCTCACGACGCGCCAGCGAATTGCGCAGCAGGGCGATCGTTTCACGGCCGGCCGTTGCAATCTCGCGCGGCGTGTCGACGCCGACAATCATGAATTCATCGATCCCGAGAGCTGCATAGGCCAGTAGTGACAGGGCCGCCTGGGCCGACGGCCCGACAACATCGACCGCCTTGTGGCCGGCGGCGGAAGCGCCCCGGTGAATCCTGACCGGAAGCGCAAAGCGAAGCTTGCCGGCTCGGCCATGTTCGGCTGCGGCGCCCCGCACGCGCTCCATCAGCTGCCGGACCTCGTCGATCGAGCCTGGCGCCAGTTCGAAGACATCAGCATGCCGACCGGCCACCTTGAGCGCCGTTCCGGACTGCCCGCCCATGCGGATGACGAGATCGGCGCCGTGCGGACCCTTGCGCGGCACATAACCGCCCTTGATGCTGTAGAATGCGCCTTCATGGTCGAACGGCCGGTCGTTCGACCACAGCCGCTTCAACAGCACTAGATATTCGTCGATGCGCTGCCAGATGACCGTGTGCCCGACCGGCCGCGTTTCGGCATCGTCGTCGTTCAGCGGTTCGCTGATCATCCTGAGCGCCAGCCGTCCGCCGCTCTTCCTGTCGATCGACGCCAGCTGCCGCGCCGCCACCGTCGGTTCGACCACGCCCGCCCAGTGGGTGAGCACGACTTCCAGCGACGACGTCCGGTCCAGCACCTGGGCTGCAAGATCCATATTGGTCAACAGCCCGGCCGAATCGTCGACGACGATCTTTCTGAAGCCGCCATCCTCGATCAGCCCGAGCTTGGTCGCGGTCTCGGCAAAGTCGTAGAAAAAGGGAACAGCGGCGTCGGCGGTCTTGCTGGGGACATGCGTGAACTCGATCGGCATTGCCATCTCCTCCATCTCTGGAATCACTGATGCTGTGAAATTCGAATCCCAGCCGCGCGAAAGCGCACCGAGGATCCGGTTCATTCAACTCCGATTGCCTGAAAGCGTGGGCGGCTAGTCCCGGTCGATCTGACGACTCAGGGAATGAGGCCCAGAACAACTGCCCCGGTGAACACGAACGCAAGGGCAAAGACGATATAGGCGAAAGCACCGGCATAGGCCGGACGAAAGGCCTGGGCGTTGACCAGCCGCTGGCTGCTGCGATCCGTCTGGGCGTTCTGGATATAGGACATATCGACCTCCGTCTCGCCGGTTAATCTATAAAACTTGTAGACTTTGTCGATTGCTATTTTTCGACCATGGGTAGAATAATTTTCTGACATCTGATCAGGAATTGGTACCGAGTTGCTGGGACTGCGTGCTTTGGCCACAGCTCGACCCGTCACGCCGTGCATTGCTCTTGCCCTGAATGAACCTATGGCCTTGTCCTCGCTGCACCCAAATCATGCATTGGCCGCCCGGAGCGCGCACGATAGCATCGCGCGATCGGCGAACATGAAATCGTCAGACAGGGGAGCAGGAAAATGGGTGCAAGACTGGCCGGCAAGGTCGCCATCATTTCGGGCGGCGCGACGGGGATGGGCGGAGCGGCTTCGGAGCTGTTCGCCGCGGAAGGTGCCAAGGTGGCGATCATCGACCGCAACGGGGAGGCGGCGGCCGCAACCGCGGTGGCGATCCGCGCGCGGGGACACATAGCCGAACACTGGGTCGCCGACGTGTCCGATGAAGCCCAGGTCGAGGCGGCGGTGAAGGGCGCGACCGAAAAACTCGGCCCGATCACCGTCCTGTTCAACCATGCCGGCACCATCGTCATAAAGCCGTTCCTGGAGACGACGGTGCAGGAATGGGACTGGCTGCATGCCGTCAACGTGCGCTCGATGTTCCTGATGACGCGCGCCGTGCTGCCCGGCATGATATCGGCCGGTGGCGGCTCGATCGTCTGCACCTCGTCGATCTCGGCAGTGGCGGCAACACCGATGGAGGTGCTCTACGACACCACCAAGGGCGCCTGCCACATGTTCGCGCGCGCCATCGCCGTCGAGTTCCGCGACCGCAACATCCGCTGCAACGCGGTCTGCCCCGGCTTCATCCGCACGCCGCACGGCCTGCGCGAGGTTGCCGATCTCGGTCGGCTCGGCATCGATGTCTCAGACGCCGCACTGGCCGCGCAGCAGGGCCGTATCGGCGAGCCGGAAGAGGTGGCCAGGGCCGCGCTTTACCTGGCCAGCGACGAATCCAGCTTCGTCAACGGCACGCATCTGTTCGTCGACAACGGCTTTACCGCCATGTGACCAGCTGGACGCTGACAGCCCTTGGCTGTCAGCGCTCCTCGCGACGAAACGGCTTGAGCAGGGCCGACGGCGCCACCGCGTTGCGCGACATGACAGCCATGGCGACTATGGTGAAGATGAAGGGCAGCATCAGGAATGCCTCGTAGGGGATATGCCCCAGCCCGCTCGCCTGCATACGCAGTTGCAAGGCATCGACAAAGGCGAACAGCAGCGCAGCCCCTGCCGAACGCCACGGATCCCAGCGGCCGAACACGACGAGCGCGATCGCCACCCAGCCGCGCCCCGACACCACGCCGAAGGTGAAGGCGTTGAACTGCGCCATCGACAGGAAGGCGCCGGCCAGCCCCATCAGCGCACCGCCGAGGATGACCGCCTGGAAGCGCGTGGCGATGACGCTGACACCGGCCGAATCGGCGGCGCGCGGATTTTCGCCGACCATGCGCACCGACAGGCCCCAGGGCGTGCGGTAGAGGACGAAGGCGGCCAGCGGAATGGCAAGGATCGCCATGTAGACCAGCGCAAACTGGTTGAACACCGCCGGTCCGAGCACCGGAAAGCTGGAGAGGACCGGGATAGGCAGCGTCTCGAACCCCTTGATGCTTGGCGGCACCGATTGCTGGCCGAAGATCAGCCGATAGAGGAAATAGGCGAGGCCCGAAGAGAACAGCGTGACACCAATGCCGCAGACATGCTGGCTGAGGCCCAGCGCCACCGTGAACAGCGCATGCAGCGCGCCCATCAGCATGCCGGTCAGCACGGCGACGAGCACGCCGAGCCACAGGCTGCCGCTGAGGCTGGTGGCGGTGAAGCCGGTCATCGCCGACAACAGCATGATGCCTTCGATGCCGAGATTGAGCACGCCGGCGCGCTCGGAGAACATTTCGCCAAGCGTCGCGAAGGCAAGCGGCGTGGCGATCCGGATGATCGCGGCCAGGAAGCCGACCTGAAAGATCTGTTCGAACACGGCACTCATCGGGTCACTCCGACGCGGCGGATGCGGTAGGCGGTGAACAGCAGCGCCACCAGCATGGCAAGCAATGCGGTGCCTTGGATGACATCGCTGAGGAAGGCCGGCACTCCGGTCGCGCGCGACATCGCCTCGGCGCCGGTCATCACGGCGGCCAGGAAGATCGCCGCCGGCACCACGCCGAGCGGATTGAGCCGCGCCAGCATGGCGACGACGATGCCGGAATAGCCGTAGCCCGGCGAGATGTCGCTCATCACCTGGAAATGCACGCCGCCGACCTCGCCGACCCCAGCGAGCCCGGCCAGAGCCCCGGACAGCAGCGCGGTCGAGATCAGCACCCGCTCGACATGGATGCCGCCATAGCGTGCGGCTTCGGGATTCTCGCCGGTGACCCTGATCCGGAAGCCGAGCGTCGTGCGCACGATCAGGAACCAGATCAATGGCGCCGCCAGCAGCGCCACGACAACGCCGAGATGCAGCCGCGTGCCTTCGAGCAGCACCGGGAAATTCGCCGAATCCTCGATCGGCGGCGAGATTGGATAACCGCTGAAACTGTCTTTCCACGGCCCTTCGATCAGTGCCATCAGCGCATAGTAGATGACCGAGTTGAGCAACAGCGAGCTGACCACGTCGTCAACCTTGAATTTGACCCGCAGTGTCGCCGGCACCAAGGCAACCGCCGCGCCGGCAGCGGCACCGGCCGCCGCCATCAACAGCATGGCGAGCGGCCCCGGCATCGGGATCGCGCCGACAAAGCAGCTGGCCACCGCGCCGGCCAGCAATTGCCCCTCGGCACCGATGTTCCAGAATTTTGCCCGGAAGGCGACCGCCACCGCCAGCCCGGTGAAGATCATCGGCGCGGCACGCACCATCGTTTCGGTGATGGCGTAGCTGTCGCCCAGCGAGGCGGTGAACATCACGCCATAGGCATCGATGACGCCGGCGCCGGCCAACGCAATCAGCCCACTGCACAGGACAAGCGTGGCTGCGATCGCCAGCAGCGGCAGGGCCAAATTGAACCAGGCGGGCGTCGAGGTGCGGACTTCCAGGCGAAACATCAGCTGTGCCCCTCCGCGCCGGTCATCATCAGCCCAAGCCGGGCCACCGTCGCATCGGCGCTGTCGAGCGTGCCGGCGATTCGGCCCTCATACATCACCGCGATGCGGTCGCAGAGCACCAGCAGTTCCTCGAGATCCTCGCCGATGACGATGATGCCGCAGCCCTTGGCCCGCATGTCGAGGAATTTTTCATGGATGAAGCGGGCGGCGCCGATATCGAGGCCCCGCGTCGGCTGCGAGACGATCAGCACCTTCGGATCGAAGGCGAGTTCGCGAGCCAGCAGCGCTTTCTGCAGATTGCCGCCCGACAGCGCCCCGGCGCGGGTCATCGGTCCGGGGCAGCGAATGTCATAGGCCTTGATCTGCGCCTCGGCGAAGGCACGGATCGCATCTGGCTTGAGCAGGCCCCTGCTGCTGAACGCCGCCGTGCCGATGCGCGGCAGCACCATCGAATCGGCGAGCGGCAGGTTGGTGACCAGGCCGGTCGTCATGCGGTCTTCCGGGATGCGGCCGAGACCGAGCGCCTGCACCTCGCGCGGCGAATACACAGACACTTTCTGGCCGGCAATGGTCATCTGGCCTGCATCGGGCACGCGCACGCCGGAGATCACTTCCGCCAGGGCGCGCTGACCATTGCCCGAGACACCGGCAATACCGAGGATCTCGCCAGCGCGGACCGAAAGCGACACGTCGCGCAACGCCGTGCCCGAATGCCGCGATGTCGAAATGCCGTCGAGCGTCAGCACCGCTCCACCGGGGGTCGATGGCCCCCTGGCCGGCGGCACGATCTCGTGGCCGCACATCAGCTGCGCCATTGCGGCAGATGTCGTGTTGGCGGGGTCATCGACACGGCCGGCGACGCGGCCATGCCGCAGCACCGTGCAGCGATGGGTCAGCGCCCGCACTTCATTGAGCTTGTGCGAAATGAAGATGATGCCGAGACCCTGTGCCGCCATCGAGCGCAGCGCCGAAAACAGCCCGTCGACCTCCGTTGGCGCCAGCACCGCTGTCGGCTCGTCGAGGATCAACAGCCTGGCACCGCGAAACAGCGCCTTGACGATTTCGAGCCGCTGCTGCTCGCCGACCGACAGCGCCGACACCGGAAGGTCGGGATCAAGCGTCAACCCATGTTGGCGGCCGATCTCCGCCAGCCGCGCCATCCCGCCGGCGCGGTCGATCCGCCCTGATCGGCCTGATATGCCGATGAGCAGGTTTTCCAGCACAGTCAGCCTCGGCGCCAGGTGGAAATGCTGATGCACCATGCCGATGCCGGCGGCCAGCGCATCGGCCGAACTGGCGATCCGCACCGGCTGGCCCTGGATGAGGATCTCACCTGCATCGGGCGCATAGGCGCCGAACAGCACGTTCATCAGCGTCGTCTTGCCGGCGCCATTCTCGCCCAGAAGACCGAGAATCTCGCCCGGCGCGACGCTGAGATCAACGGCCTCGTTCGCCTTGACGGCGCCGAAGCTCTTGGTGATGCCGAGCATTTCGATGAGTGGGGCGGGCAAGATGGCTCCCGGTGAGATGGCGTTGGCGCAGCTCTTCACCCTCCCCCTTGTGGGGGTGAGAAACGGTCCGCGTAGCGGACGAAAAGCCAATTTCTTGGCTTTTCGAGTTTCGAACGCCCTGAGCCTGCGAAGGGCTGGGCTGATAATTGGCAAGCCCCGCCGGGTCCCCGCTGCTTCGCAGCGTCCGGCGTTCGCTAGCCTTCATCGTGCCACTGGCACGATGAATTCGCCTGCGGCGAACCGGCTGCTCACCCCCACAAGGGGGAGGGTGAGAAAAATCAATCCGAAACCGGCGTATTCTCATCCACATCGACGCGGAAATTGCCTTCGAGGATTTCGGCCTTCTTCTTCTCGACCAGTTCTTTGACGTCCGCCGGCAGCGTCTTGTCGAACTTGTGGTAGGGCGCGAGTTGCGAACCGCCCTTGGCCATGCGCGAGAAATCGCCATAGTCCTGCGCGGTGAAGACGCCGGCCTTGACGAGTTTGATCGCCTGCTGGACGGTCGGATACATGTCCCAGACCGGGCCGGTGATGACCGTGTCGGGGCCGAGGCTCGACTGGTCGGACATGTTGGAGATGGCGAGGATCTTCTTGTCCACCGCCGCTTCGATGACGCCGAAACGCTCGGCATAGATCACGTCGACACCGGCGTCGATCTGCGCGACCGCCGCTTCCTTGGCCTTCGGCGGATCGAAGAAGGAACCGATGAAGGCGACCTTCTTCTTGATGTTGGGATTGACCTCCTTGGCGCCGGCGAAGAAGGCGTTGACCAGCCGGTTCACTTCCGGAATGCCCATCGCCGCGACAGCGCCGATCGTGCCCGACTTCGACATCTTTCCGGCGATCATGCCGGACAGATAGGCCGGCTCGTGGATCCAGTTGTCGAAGACGCCGAAATTGGGTTCCGCCGGTCCGGCGCCGGAGCCGAAGAGGAAGGCGGTCTTCGGGAACTGCTTGGCGGTGCGGCGCGATTCACGCTCGGCTGCGAAGGCATCGCCCAGCACCAGCTGGTAGCCGCCTTGCGCATATTCGCGCATGACGCGGCTGAAATCGGCTGTCTGCACCTTCTCCGACCATTTGTACTCGATGCCGAGTTCCTTCTCGGCCTTCTGCAAGGCGACATGGATCTGGTTGTCCCATGGCTCCTCGATCGGCGTGGCGAAGATCGCCGCTACCTTCAGCTTCTTGTCCTTGCCGAAGGCGGCGCCTGGCAGCATGGCCGCAGCCAGGCCAAACGCGCCCAATTCCAGCACATTGCGTCGCGAAAGCCCTTCGCGTTTTATCTGGATTCTATTCTTCCGGTTTTCCATTGCATTCCCCTCTGTTCGACAGCCGTGTCGAGCCGGCTGTTCGTGAAAATGTCAGACAGGGAACTATGGAACGGGTCCGCACTTTTGTCCACATGGTCAAATTTGCGCACCCGAATCAGCCTCGATCTTAGCCGGCCAAGAAGAGGCTGCCGCTCAGGCCCGTTCGAGCGCGATCGCGATGCCCTGGCCGACCCCGATGCACATGGTTGCCAGCGCATAGCGGCCGCCGCGTTCGCGAAGCTCCAGCGCCGCCGTACCGGATATGCGGGCGCCCGACATGCCGAGCGGATGGCCGAGCGCGATGGCGCCGCCATTCGGATTGACGTGCTGTGCATCCTCGGCGATGCCGAGTTGGCGCAGCACGGCGATGCCTTGCGAGGCAAAGGCTTCGTTGAGCTCGATGACGTCGAATTGCTGCGGCGTCAGCCCAAGCCGCGCGCACAGTTTTTGTGTCGCCGGCGCTGGGCCGATGCCCATGATGCGCGGCGCCACACCGGCCGCGGCGCCACCAAGGATACGGGCAATCGGCGTCAGGCTATATTTCTTGACGGCTGCTTCAGAGGCAACGATCAACGCCGCCGCCCCGTCATTGACGCCGGAGGCATTGCCGGCCGTCACCGTGCCGCCTTGCCGGAACGGCGTCGGCAATTTGGCCAGCGCATCGACCGTCGTGCCGGCACGGGGATGCTCGTCCCTCGAGACGACCACCGCATCGCCCTTGCGCTGCGGGATGGTCACCGGCGTGATTTCCTTGGCCAGCCGGCCGTTGGCCTGCGCTGCGACCGCCTTGTCCTGGCTACGCACGGCAAAGGCGTCCTGGGCCGCGCGGGAGATGGCGAACTCTTCTGCCACGTTCTCGCCGGTTTCAGGCATCGAATCGACGCCATACTGCTTCTTCATCAGCGGGTTGACGAAGCGCCAGCCGATGGTGGTGTCATAGATCTCGGCGTTGCGCGAAAACGCCGTGTCGGCCTTGGGCATGACGAAGGGCGCGCGACTCATCGATTCGACGCCGCCTGCGATCATCAGTTCGGCCTCGCCGGCCTTGATCGCCCGCGCGGCGATGGTCAGCGCATCCATGCCGGAGCCGCACAGCCGGTTGACGGTGGAGCCCGGGATCTCCTTCGGCAGACCGGCCAGCAGCAGCGCCATGCGCGCCACGTTGCGGTTGTCCTCGCCGGCCTGGTTTGCGCAGCCATAGAAGACGTCGTCGACGGCTTGCCAGTCGACACCGGGATTGCGCTCGACCAGTGCTCTCAGGGGTATGGCGCCGAGATCGTCGGCGCGCACCGAGGACAGCGAGCCGCCGAAGCGGCCGATCGGCGTGCGGATGTAATCGCAGATATAGGCCTCGGCCATGTTCATGCAGCCTTTGCTTTTCCGCTTCCCTCATGCGCCGCCTTGGTGCGGGCCTGCAGGTCGCGCAATGTCGTCAGTTCGAGTTCGCTTGGCGCCGGCGTTTCGTCAAGCGCCTCCGCGAACTTTACCATCCAGCCACAGGTCTCCTGCACCTGCTGGCGCGTGACACCGGGATGCAACGACACGACCGTGAATTCCTTGGTCACCGGGTCCGATTTCCAGATGGCGAGATCGGTGATCAGCAAGGTCGGGCCCGCAGTGTCGATGCCAAGCCGCTTTCGATGATCGCCGCCCTCGCCGTGGCCGAAGGAGGTGAAGAAATCGATCTTTTCGACCATGCCGCGCCTGGTCTGCGCCATGGTGATGTAGATCTCCTTCGACGACGTCGCGATTTCCGGCGCGCCGCCGCCGCCGGGCAGCCGGGTCTTGGGGTGGAAATAGTCGCCGATGACGGTGGTGTTGATGTTGCCGAACTTGTCGAGCTGGGCAGCACCCAAAAAGCCTATCGAGATGCGGCCGCCCTGCAGCCAGTAGCGGAACATCTCCGGCACCGCGACGGTGGTGACCGCGGTTTCGCACAATTCGCCATCGCCGATCGACAGCGGCAGCACGTCTGGCGCGGTGCCGATCGTGCCGCTCTCATAAATCAAGGTGATGTCAGGTGCATGCGTCAGCCGCGCCACATTGCAGGCGGCGGACGGCGCGCCGATGCCGACAAAGCAGACATCGTCATTCCGCAGCGCGCGGCTGGCGGCGATCGTCATCATCTCGTTGGGGGTGAAGTCCGGATTGTCGCTCATGCCGCTTTCCTCAGATGCTCGACACGGGCCGCGAAATCGTCGGCGCTCTTCTCGATGACATTCGCCTGCATCCACTCCTGGAATTTGTCTCGGTCGGCGGCGATCTCGTCCCATTCGAGATAGGCCGCATTGTCGCGCGCGTAATAGCCATGCGCGTAGGACGGATGCGAACCGCCGGGCACAACGGAGATCGCCGCGATCGTCCAGCGCGGCAGCACCGTTAGATTGGGGTGCAGATCGTCGAAATTGTCGACCACTTCCTCGACAGTCACGACCGCTCGGCTAGCCGCCAGCACCGCTTCCTTCTGGATGCCGACGATGCCTTCGACCAGCACATTGCCTTTCCGGTCGGCCTTCTGGGCATGGATGAAGGTGACATCGGGCCGGATCGAAGGAACGGCTGCCAGCACCTCGCCGGTGAACGGACAGGTCACCGACTTGATGTTCGGATTGACCGTTGCCAGCCCGGCACCGCGATAGCCGCGAAACACCGCGCAGGGCAGGCCGGCAGCACCCGCCTCATAGGCGTTGGCCATGCCGGCATGGCTGTGTTCCTCGATCTCGATCGATCTGGGAAAACCGTTCTCGATGGCGTCGCGGGCGCGCCGCAGCAGGCCGACGCCGGGATTACCGACATAGGAGAAGATGATCTTCTTCGCCATGCCCATGCCGATCATCTGGTCGTAGATCAGGTCTGGCGTCATGCGGATCAGGGTCAGGTCGCGAAACCCCTGGCGGATCGCCTCATGCGCCGCCGCCGTCGGGATCAGGTGGGTGAAGCCCTCGAAGGCGACAGAGTCGCCATTGTTCAGGTTCTCGGCCACAGCCTGTTTGAGCGGCAGGAACTTGACCATCGCATCGGGCTCCCGGGTTCAAAAAGTTCGTATTGCGAACATATGTTTTGTATGTGATACATCTATGCTGAGTGACGGCGTCGAGTCAATCCGGGCAGCGACGGCCGTTGGCGGAGGCGGGATGGACGAAGAGGCGGCTTCCCGCGACCATGTCGGCTCGCTCGAGCGAGGCCTTGCCGTCATGGAGATCCTGGCCCGGCATCCCTCTGGCATGACGCTGACGGAAATGGGCGAGGAGGCGGGCCTGACCCGCGCCGGCGCCCGCCGCTTTCTATTGACGCTTGTCGCCACAGGCTACGCCACCCAGGCCGGCCGCGTCTTTTCGCTGTCGCCGCGCCTGCTGACCATCGCCCGCACCTGGCTCGGCGGCGCCTCGCTATGGAGCTTCGCCGCCCCGACCATGCGGGCAGTGGCGGCTGAGTTGAACGAGGCCTGCTCGGCGGCGATCCTGTCGGGCCAGGATGTCGTCTACGTCGCCCGCATTCCCGGCCGCCGCATCCTCAGCGTCTCGCTCGAGGTCGGTACCAGGCTGCCCGCCTATTGCACCTCGATGGGGCGCGTCCTGCTTGCCGGCCTGACGCCCCAGGAATTGGACGCATTTCTCGGCCAGGCGACGATCGAGAAACGGACGCCAAAGACAATCACCGACACGCGGCTGCTGGCATATGCCATCGGCAAGGCCAAGGCGGATGGCTTTGCCGTCGTCGACGAAGAGCTGGAGCTCGGCCTGCGCTCGATCGCCGTGCCGATCCGCGACCGCGCGGACCGCACGGTCGCGGCCATCAACGTCTCGACCCAGTCCGCGCGTTTCACCGTCGCGGAGATGGAACGGGAAATCCTACCGGCGCTGCTCGAGGCCAAGCAGCGCATCGAGGATTTTTTCGTCGTCTAAAGAGATCTTTGCGAGCTTAGGAATAAGCCCTCATCGTCGGCGCCGCCCCTCATTGCCCTGCCGGGCATTTCTCTCCGTATAGAGACGGGGAGAAAGTAGCTGGCCGCAACGCCGACGCCTTTTTGCGACGCTGGCGATTGGCGAAGCCATAAATGAAAGCGCCCCTCTCCCCGTGACTATACGGGGAGAGGATGCCGGCAGGCAGGTGAGGGGCAGCGCGAACTTCGATGCGTAGCTGCGGCGTACTCACCCTCAATGCTTGATGCGGTCGCGCATCGCATACCACAGCATGCCGAGCACATAGAGCGGTCCGCGCAACGCCGTGCCGCCCGGGAATGGCATGGGCGTGAGCGTCGAGAACAGGTCGAGCCGCGAAGCGTCGCCGGTGATCGCCTCGGCCAAAAGCTTGCCCGACAGTGTCGACAGGATGACGCCTTTGCCGGAATAGCCATGCGCGAAATAGACCTCGCCATAGTGCCCGACATGCGGCAACCGCGACGTCGTCACCGACACCAGCCCGCCCCAGGCGTGATCGATGCGGCAGCCCTGAAGTTGCGGAAAGGTCTTTTCCATGTGCGGCCGCACAAAGCCGGCAATGTCGGCCGGCGGCGACGGCGTGTAGCGCTCGCCGCCGCCGAACAGCAGACGCCCATCGGCCGACATGCGGTAGTAGTTGACGACGAAGCGGGTGTCGGACACCGCGACATTGGCCGGGATGACATTGCGTTTGCCCTCCAGCGGCTCGGTGGCGACGATGTAGTTGCCGACCGGCATGATGCGGCTGTTGACGCGCGGCTCCAATCCGTTGAGCAGCGCATCGCCCGCCAGCACGACGTGTCTTGCACGGACCGAACCCTTGGCCGTCGAGACGCGGATCGATGGCTCGCGCTCCAGCCGCACGGCGACCGAATTCTCATGAATGGTAACACCGGCCGCAACCGCCGCGCGGGCAAGGCCAAGGGTGTAGTTCAGCGGATGCATGTGGCCGCCAAGCGGCTCGTACATCGCACCGTGGTAGGGCGTGTCGACCTTGCGGCGGGCTTCCGCCGCCGACAGGATCTCGGCATGCGGGAACTTCATCACTGTGGCAAGGCACTCAGCCTCTTCCTCGAGGTCTTTGAGGTCGGAGCCGTTGACCGCCCCGACGAGATGGCCGGTCAGCCTGAGGTCGCAATCGATGGCGTGGCGCTCGATGATGTCGAGCACCAGCCCGCGTGCCTCGAAGGCGAGGTCGAACAGGACCTTTGCCCGCTCGGGCCCGTAGAGCTTGACCAGTCCCTTGGCGCCCTTGCGCAGGCCGGGGATCATCTGGCCGCCATTGCGGCCCGACGCACCCCAGCCGATCTTGCCGCCTTCGAGCAGTACCACCTTCAGGCCGCGCTCGGCAGCGTGAAGGGCCGCCGACAGGCCGGTGCAGCCGCCGCCGACGACAACTAGGTCGGCGTCGACATCGCCCTGCAGGGCGGGATGGTCCAGCGACGGATTTGCCGTCGCGACATAGTAGGATTTGCCGATATCCAAACCGGAATTGAAGCCCATCATTACACCTTCAGCAGCAGGTGGTCGCGTTCCCAGCTCGTCACCACGCCCTGGAACAGGTCGAGCTCGACACTCTTGACGCGCAGATAGGTCTGGAAGAAGTCCTCGCCGAGCAGCTCCCGCACTGGGTCGCAAGCGGTGAAACGATCCAGCGCCTCCTCCATGGTTTTCGGCAGCGTGCTTTTGATCTTGTAGGCATTGCCCGACGCCTCGGCCGACCGCGTCAGCTTCTGCTCGACGCCGAGATAGCCCGCGAGAAGCGAACCGGCGATCGCCAGATAGGGATTGGAATCCGCACCCGGCAAGCGGTTCTCCACCCGCCGCGCGGCGCGGCCACCGGCCGGCACCCTCAGGCCGCAGGAGCGGTTGTCGTGCGACCATTCGATGTTGGCCGGCGCGCTGTGGTTCGGCCGGATGCGGCGGAACGAGTTCACGTTGGGCGCAAACAACGGCATGATCTCCGGGACATATTTCTGCAAGCCGCCGATGAAATGGCCGAACATTTCGGTGTCGGCATCGTCGCTGCCTGCAAACAGCGTGTTGCCGGCCTCGTCGATGACCGACATGTGCAGATGCATCGAGCTCCCCGCCTGTGCCGCGATCGGCTTGGCCATGAAGGTGGCATGCATGCCGCTCTGTTGGGCGGCCTGGCGCGTCAACCGCTTGAACAGCAGCACCTTGTCGGCCAGCGGCAGCGCGTCGCCATGCAGGAAGTTGATCTCCAGCTGCGCCGTACCCGATTCATGGATCAGCGTGTCGAGCGGCAGTCCGGATGCCGCCGCATGGTCATAGATGCGGCGGACCACCGGCTCGAACTCCTCCAGTGCCGCCATATCGTAGGGATGCTGCACGCTCTCGGCGCGGCCATTGCCGCCGACCGGTGCCGTCAGAGGCCGGTCGGGATCGGGATTGGGCGCGGTCAGGTAGAATTCGAGCTCCGGCGCCACCATCGCCCGCCAACCGCGCTGACGGTAGAGGTCGAGCACGGCTCTCAGCACATGGCGTGGCGAGGCCATCCATGGCCGGTCGTCCATGTGAAAGGCATCGGCGAAGACATAGGCCTTGCCTGCACCGGCGCCGGGCGCCAGGGTGAGCGTCGAAACATCCGGCACCATGCGCATGTCCGGGTCCGAGTAGGCAAAACCCTCGTCGATCGAACCGGTGTAGCGGCCGTCGATGCTGACCAGAAAGGCGCTGCTCGGCAGGTAGAGCGCGCGGTCCTCCAGCGCCTTGAGGAACTTGGCTGCCGGCAAGGCCTTGCCGCGCAGGACGCCGTTCATATCGGGCACCAGGCACTCGACCTCGTTGATGCCGTGCTGGGTCAGCCAGGCCTTGGGATCGTTGCCACTGGAGAGGGAAGTATTCGTGTTCATGTCAGGCATTTCGTTCATGTCCGTATCACAGAGAGTATGGCTTGCGCGGCCACATCCGTTCCGGGTTTCAGCGCCATATGGGCTGCATTGTCCCTGAGGCGGGCGCGCATTGCGTCATCGGCCAGCAGGCCGAGAATGGCTTTCTCCAATACTCCTTCGGTCCAGGCATCACGGCCGATATGGTCGCCAACGCCGGTTTCCTCGGCGCGTCGGGCATTGTCGTGCCCGTCCCAGCAATAGGGCATGATCAGCGACGGCACGCCGAAGCGTAGCGCTTCGCAAAAGCTGTTATTGCCGCCGTGATGGATGAACAGGTCGCACTTCGCAACCACCGACGGCTGCGGAAACCAGGCGTCGAGATAGACATTGTCCGGCACAGCGCGATAGGCGTCGCGCAGGCCGCCGGCATTGACGATGAAGCGGGCCGGCAGCCTGTCGAACACGGCCAGCATGCGCTCGATCAGGCCGACATCCATGGCGCCGAGACTGCCGAAGCTCACATAGACAAGCGGCCCGCCATTGCGCGGGAACACAGGCACTGCGAACGGCCCTTCCGAACGCACGCAGCCTTCGAGATAGACGAAGCGGTCCGGGTCGAGCGGCTCGGCGCGATCGCGGCGCACGATCGTCGGCGTCAGCAAAAGGTTGAGGTCTGGCGAGGCTTCGAGAAACAGGCCCTTCGGCAGCGGCGCCAGGCCGGCATCCGTCCGAAAGCGGTTGAAGCGGTCATGCGCCGGCGCCGAGGCTCTGAGATAGCGGGCCTCGAACGCCGCGCGTTGCGGGTCGTCGGCGCCAAGCCCCGACAGATAGGGGGGCACCCGAGCGTCCGGAAGCTCGGTCTCGGCGCAGGAGACCACCCGCACCCACGGGCAGCCGGCGGCAGCGATCGCCGGGAACATGATGACATTGTCGAGCACCACCGCGTCCGGCTTCAGCCGCGCCAGCAATTGGCGCAGCGGTGCTTCGGCGTTGACCGCGGTGTCGACGATCGCCTGCCAGGTCGGCGCGACATAGGTTTCGAGCTGGTCGATCGGGCTCAGCCTGAAATGCGGCAGATGCCTGCGCACGAAGGCCTGCCAGTAGCTCTGCCGCTCGCTGTCGCTCAGCGGCTCGTCGGTCGGCAGCTGGTATTCCTGAAAACCATAGTCGGCAAAGACGCCGGAGAACCCGGCATGACAGATGAAGACAGGCCGGGCACCTTTCGCCCGCAGCGCCTGCGCGATGCCGACGCAATTCAACGCCGCGCCGAAACTCGCTTCGGGAAACAGCGCGATGGTCGGGCTGGCTTTTCGCGTCAATTAATCCTCGTCATTCCGGCCGGCTGATCATGCCGAACAGGGCGGGCGCCCCGCGACTGGCCGCTTGCGGTCGCTGGTTGCGGGAGAGCCGCAGGTGAATGCGAAGCAGATCGGCAGCCACCTCATACTGCCGGCTTTCAAGATGGTCGAGTATGTTCAGGTGCTCACGCAGCGATTGCCGCAGCCGGAAGACGTTGACGCCGGCATAGATGCCCGGCAACCGGCGCAACCTGAGGTGATCGGCCAACGCGTCGGCCACGAACCGATTGGCGGAGCCCTCCGCCAGCATACCGTGAAAATCGATGTCCAGCCGCTGGAACTCGCGTGTGTCGAATGCGGCATCCGGCAGCGCCGACAGCGCTTCCATGCCTTGGCGCAAGGCCGCGGCCCGTGCGCCGTCGAGCCGGAAGCCGGGGGTCAGGATGGCGGCGGGCTCCAGCAGCAAGCGGTACTCATAGCTTTCGCCTTGCGCCTCCGGGTCGTCAGGCGCGCGGCGGAAGAGCCAGGACTGGCCGGGCGCACGGTCGAGCAGATTCTCTTCCGTTAGTCTGTTAAGCGATTTTAGTACCGTCTTGCGTTCAGCATTATACCGCCGCATCAACCCGGCGACGGTCACCGTCTGGTCCAGCCGCCGCGCCGACCGGTCGCGCAGGATCGCCTCGGCGAGTTCGTCCTCCTCGGTAAGCGGCAATTCAGCGGCAACGGCCGGCTGGCTCGTGAGGTCGACGGCAAGGTGATAGCCGGAATCCGCTTCCCAACGCACAACGCCCTGTTCCACAAGCAGGCTAAGCGCAGCCCGCACTGGCGTACGCGACACATTGCACAGCGAGGCGATCTGCTGTTCCGGCAGGCGCGCACCGGGTTCGAAGCCGCGCTGCCGGGCCACATCCAGGATGCGCTGCGCCAGGTCGAGGTGGTTGGTGCGGGGTCGTCGGGCGGCGGCTTGCATGACAATGCTCGTGAACGGACATGACCTATATGCTTTGACCGATCGGCCCCACGGACGCAATCGGCCAGATTCCACGGTCGCTTGGCAAATTATGGATTGACGTACTTTTTTCTGCAATAGTACTGTCAGGACAATCGGCACAAAAAAGACCGAGGGAACAGGATCGAGGCGGCGGCATGGGTCGCAGCCGGCGAATGAATTCGACGATCAACCAGAATGGGGAACCTGTCATGACCGCCACCACTCTCTTGCGGCACCGTTCGCTGAAGATGCCGTCAATCGCACTTGGCCTGGCCTTGGCGCTGGCCGCACCCGCGGCTGCGGCCGACCTGGTCATTTCCAACTGGGACGGCTACATGGCGCCCGACGCCATGGCTGCCTTCAAGACCGCCACCGGCGTCGCCGGCGAAGTGGTTGTTCATGCCACCAATGAAGAGATCATGGGCAAGCTAATCGCCGCCGGCGGCAAGGGCTATGACGTGGTCTTCGTCTCCTCGCCCTTCGCCGAGGTGCTGAATAAGCTCGGCCTGACCGAGCCGATCGACCACGCCAAGGTGCCCAACCTCGCCAACCTCTACCCTGAAGCGACCAAGCTGCCGCATGATGTCGGCAACGCCTTTTCAGTCCCCTACACCTGGGGCACGACAGGCCTCTGCTACCGCTCCGACCTGGTGAAGGTGGCGCCGACCAGCTGGAGCGACCTTCTCGCCCCCTCCGACGACCTCAAGGGCAAGACCACCATGCTGGCGACCGACCGCTGGCTGCTGGCCGCTGGCCAGCTCGACAAGGGTTTTTCGGTCAACGAGACCGATCCGGCCAAGATGGCCGAGGTCAAGGACCTGCTGATCTCGGCCAAGAAGACGCTGCTCGCTTATGACGACACCACCTTCTATTCGAAGCTGGTTTCCGGGGAGGCGCTGATGGTGCAGGCATGGGACGGCTGGTGCAACTACGGCATCGCCGAGAAGCCCGAGATCAAATACGTCATCCCGAAGGAAGGCTCGGATCTGTGGGTCGACACGATGGTGGTGATGAAGGCTTCCGCCAACAAGGACGCGGCCTTCCAGTTCATCAACTTCATGCTCGACGCCAAGAACCATGCCTGGGCGGCGCAGAACATCGACTACAAGGTGCCGAACAAGCCGGCTATGGAAAGCCTGCCCGCCGATTTCCTGGCCAAATTCCCCAACATGGCGATGCCGGTGGCCGATCTCGTCAAGTTCGAGCAGCTGCGTGACGTCGGCGACGCCCAGCGCGACTATTCGAAGATAGTCAGCGAGATCAAGGCCGCGCAGTAAGCGGCGTCAAACCAGACATCACGGCCGGCGGCGCTTCTGCTGCCGGCCTTGAGCGGTACCCGAAGAATTGTCCCAGACCCGACTTCGCTCCTCCTTGCTGATGGCCCCGGCGCTGGTCTGGCTGACCGCGCTGATGGTGGTGCCGTGCGCGCTGGTGCTGGCGCTCGCCTTCTTCCGCCGCGGCATCTATGGCGGCATCGAATACACCTTCACGCTGGAGAATTTCGGGCTGGTTTTCGACCCGCTCTATGCCGGTATCTTCCTCAAATCGGCGCGCATCGCCGGCACGGCGACGCTGATCGCGGTGGTGATCGGCTATGCCGCCGCTTATGCCATATCAGCCGCACCGCGCCGGCTGCAGCCGGTGCTGCTGTTCTTCGCCGTGCTGCCATTCTGGTCGAACTATCTGATCCGCACCTATGCGTGGATCGTGTTGCTCAACCGCGAGGGCCTGATCACCCAGCTGTTGCGCTGGTTCGGCTACACCGGCGAGCCGCCATCGATGCTCTACACCGAAGGTGCCGTCATCGCCGGCCTGGTCTACAACTACCTGCCCTTCGTCATCCTCGCCTGCTACGCACCGCTGTCGCGTCTCAACCCAGAACTCGCCGAGGCTTCGCGCGACCTCGGCGCTTCGGCCATCACCACCTTTCGCCGTGTCATCCTGCCGCTGACCGTGCCCGGCATCGCCGCCGGCGCCGTGTTCGTCTTCGTGCTGTCGATCGGCAACTTCGTTACGCCGGCCCTGCTCGGCGGTGGCCGCTTCCAGATGATCGGCAATCTCGTCTACGACCAGTTCCTGACCGCCAATGACTGGCCCTTCGGCGCGGCGCTCGCCATGATGCTGATCGCCATCATGCTGCTGGTGCTGATGGCTCAGGCGCTGGCCGCCGATCGCGCCTCGGGCCGCGCCGCGCAAGTGAGCGGAGGCGCCGATGGCTGAGCGCTCTCCCGCCACGCGGCGCACGCTCTGGCTCGTACTGAGCCTGGTCTTCGCCTTCCTCTACATCCCGATTGCCGTGCTGGTGGCGCTGTCCTTCAACGAGGGCGGCCTGCCGACCGCATGGTCGGGCTTTTCGCTGAAATGGTATGTCTCGCTGGCCGGCAATTCCGCCATCCTCTCCGCCGCGCTCAACACGCTGATCGTGGCACTGGTTTCGACCGCCATCGCCACGCTGCTCGGCACGCTGCTGGCGATCGGCGTCGAGATACGCCGGCATTATGGCAAGGGTCTCGAAGCGCTGATCTTCGCGCCGATGATCATTCCCGACATCGTGCTGGCGATCGCGCTGCTGTCGTTCTTCTCCATGCTCAACCTGACCATGGGTCTGCACACAATCATCCTTGCCCATGTCGTGTTCAACCTCGCCTTCGTCTGTTCGGTGGTCCGGGCCCGGTTGAAAAGTTTCGACTGGTCGATCGTCGAGGCGTCCACCGACCTTGGCGCCTCCGCAGTCACCACCTTCCGGCGGGTGACATTGCCAGTCATCTTGCCGGCGGTCATCGCCGGCGCGCTGCTTGCCTTCACGCTGTCGGTCGACGAGTTCATCATCGCCTTCTTCACCGCCGGCGCCGGGCGCGCCTCGACCACGCTGCCGATGCAGATCTACGCGATGATCCGATTCGGCATCACGCCGGAGATCAACGCGCTGGCGACCATCGTCATGGCGGTCTCGATCACCGCGCTGACCTTGTCGCAGCGGCTCAATCGAGGGGTCATCGGCCAATGAGCGAACCGCGCACGCTGCTGGCCATCGATCATGTGTCGAAGAATTTCGGCCGCGTGACCGCTGTCGACGGCATCTCCCTCGATATCCGCGAGAACGAGTTCTTTGCCCTGCTCGGGCCTTCGGGCTGCGGCAAGACTACGCTGCTGCGCATGCTGGCCGGCTTCGAGACGCCGAATGACGGCCGCATCCTGCTGGACGGCCGCGACATCGCCAGGACCCCGCCCAACAAGCGGCCGGTCAATCTGATGTTCCAGTCCTACGCGCTGTTTCCGCATATGAACGTCAGGGCCAATGTGTCCTACGGCCTGGAAATGGAGCGTTTGCCGGCTAGCGAAATCCGTTCCCGAGTCGATGCCATCCTGGCGACGACCGAACTCGTCCCCTTCGCCGACCGCAAGCCGGAGCAATTGTCGGGCGGCCAGAAGCAGCGTGTCGCGCTCGCCCGGGCTCTGGTCAAGCGACCCCGGCTGCTGCTGCTAGACGAGCCGCTCGGCGCCCTCGACAAGAAACTGCGCGGCGCCATGCAATTGGAATTGAAGCGCCTGCAGCACGAGGTCGGCATTACCTTCGTCATCGTCACCCACGATCAGGAAGAATCGCTTGTCATGGCCGACCGCATGGCCGTGCTCAAGGACGGCCGGTTGCTGCAATGCGACACCCCGCATGCGGTCTATGAGCATCCGGCCGACCGTTTTGTTGCCGACTTCATCGGCGTGATGAATTTCGTGCCGGGCAAAGCCGCCGCCCATGGCGTGATGGCCGGCAATGGCACGCGGATCGCCGGCAAGGTACCCGCCACGCTTGCACCCGGTGCGTCCGCTGTCGCTTCGGTGCGGCCAGAGCGCATCCGGCTTTTCCCGTCGGTGGAAACCGCCAACCGCACCACCGGCGCGGTCGAGGCATTGGCCTATCAGGGGCTCGACCTGCAACTGCATGTCCGCACCCCCCTGTCGCCGAAACCGTTCCTGGTGCGCGTTACCGCCGATGCCGCGGACCGCCGGCCGGTCTCGTCGGGCGACCAGGTCGAACTCGGCTGGGATGCCGCCGATGTCAGAATTTTCGCAGAGTGAAGGAGAAGCTTGATGGCGCAGAAGACGATCGCGTTTTTTCCAGAAGCGGCCTATGGCCCGGCGCTCAATTCCGTCGGCATCGCCCAGGCCGTCGAAGCGCGTGGACACAAGGCCGTGTTCCTCTCCGATCCCGGCTTCGTCGACGTCTACAAGGGCTACGGCTTCGAAGCCCATCCGGTGAACCTGTCCGAACCAATGCCGCCGGAGCAGATGGCCAAGTTCTGGGAGGACTTCATCAACGGCCACATCCCGAACTTCCGCAAATCGCCTTATGACCAGGTCAACAATTACGTCAAGGATTGCTGGACGGCGATCGTCGACAGCGCCAAATGGGCGCAGAAGGACCTGCCGCGCGTTCTGGCTGACATCAAGCCGGACGTCATCTGCGTCGACAACGTCATCCTGTTCCCGGCAATCAAGCAGTACGGCAAGCCGTGGGTGCGCGTCATCTCCTGCTCGGAAAACGAGATCGAGGACGAGGACATCCCGCCGCATCTGTCCGGCTGCGGCGAGAACGACCATGCCGGCCACCAGCGCTACCGGGACCATTTCAACGCGGTGATCAGGCCGATCCATGACGACTTCAACGCCTTCCTCACCGCCAACAACGAGACGCCCTATCCGATCGGCCAGTTCTTCGAAGCCTCGCCCTACCTGAACCTGCTGCTTTATCCCGAGGCGGCAAAGTTCAAGCGCCGCCATCCGCTCGACCCGGCAAAATTCCAGTATCTCGAAGGCTGCGTGCGACAGGAAAAACCCTACACGGTGCCGACCTTCGCCGAGAACAATGACGGACCGCTGCTTTATGTTTCCTTCGGCAGCCTCGGCGCCGGCGATGTCGACCTGTTGAAGCGCATCATCGCGACGCTGGGCAAGACGCGCTACCGGGCGTTGGTCAATGTCGGCGGCTACAAGGACCAGTACACGGACGTGCCCGGCAACGTCATCGTCGAGAGCTGGTTCCCGCAGCCCTCGGTTATCCCGCAGGTCGATGCGGTGATCCACCATGGCGGCAACAACTCGTTCACCGAGTGCCTCTATTTCGGCAAGCCGGCTATCATCATGCCCTATGTCTGGGACGGCCACGACAACGCCACCCGCGTCGAGGAAACCGGCCACGGCTTCGGCATGCCGCGCTACGACTGGAACGATGCCGAGCTGGTCGCCAAGATCGAGGCCTGCCTGACCGATCCGGCGATGAAGGCCAGGCTGGCGAAGACCTCGGCGCAGATGCACGCGCAGAACGGCCCGGAAAAGGCAGCTGGGTTGCTGGAGGCGCTGCTATGAGCTCCTCCGCACCACACCTCCATCAGGCCTCGACCCGCACCGATCTCGTCGACTGGGGCGCCCAGCCGGATGCACTGGACGGCGCGTCCCGTTCCACCGGCAGGCTGGTGCACAAAGGGCCGAACAACCAGCCGGAATCCGGCATCTGGGTCTGCACGCCCGGCCAATGGCGGCTGGCGATCCCGCGCGATGAATTGTGCCATTTCGTCGCCGGCCGCGCGACCTACAGGTCGAATGTCGGCGAAGTGATAGAAGTCAGTGCTGGAACCGTGGTCATGTTCCCGGCAGGCTGGGCGGGCGAATGCACCGTGCATGAGACCATGCGCAACGTCTACATGCTGGCCTGATCCTCGGAGCTTCACGATATGCCGACACCGCACTGGCAAAACGCCTCGACAGTGGACCTGGACGATTGGGGCGCGGGCACCAACACGCTCGCCGGCTCGCCGCGCGCCTCGGGCAAGATCCTGTCGCAGAACCCGGACGGATCGAGCGAATGCGGCCTGTGGTCGTGCACATCGGGCACACGGAAGGTCACCTTTCCTGCCGACGAGTTCTGCCATTTCCTGTCGGGACGCGGCAGCTATGTCCATGAGAGCGGCGAAGAGGTTCCGGTTGAGGCCGGCACGCTTGTGTTCTTCCCCGCCGGCTGGACCGGCATCTCCATCATCACCGAAACGCTCACCAAGGCCTTCATGTGCCGGTGAGCACCAATGCCATCCCAGGGAAAATCGATATGACAACACCGATCATGAAGTCCCCGCTCACTATTACCGACCTTGTCGACTGGGGCGTCATCCCGACGATGATCGAGGGCGAATCCCACACCTCGGGCAAGCTGCTTTACAAAGGACCGGAGGGCCGCTCGGAATGTGGCCTGTGGGTCTGCACGCCCGGAAAATGGCACTGCCACGTCACTCGCGACGAGTTCTGCCACTTCCTCGAGGGCCGCTGCACCTATGTCCATGAATCCGGCGAGATCATGGAGATCGAGCCGGACACGGCGGCGTTCTTTCCGCAGGACTGGAAAGGCGTCTGCACAGTCCATGAGACCATCAAGAAGGTCTACATGATCCGCTGAGCGGATCTGAGAGGGATGTCCATGCATTTCGCCCCTGACCGGCCGGCCTTCTTCGTCAATCCGAACTACCTGCCGATGACCGCCGCGAACAAACCGGTGATCGATCCGGCAACGCTGGAGACAGTTGGGGCCATCGCGTCGGCCAGCGACGGCGAGATCGACGCCGTGCTGACTGCGGCGACCAAGGCGCAGGCCGCCTGGAAAAGGCTCGACGCCAAGAGCCGCGCCAGGCACCTCCATGCCGTCGCCAATGCGAACGAAGCGGCCGACTTCACGCGTTGTGCCGAGCTGATGGTGCGCGAGATGGGCAAACCCTATCCGGAAGCCATCGGCGAGATCGCCAACTGCGCGCCGATCTTCCGCTACTATGCCGAGATGGCGCGCGACGATGCCGGCAAGATCGCCGGCACGACGCAGGCCGGTTCCTTCCAGTATGCGCGTTACGAGCCCTATGGCGTCTCCGTCCACATCATGCCTTACAACTTCCCGATCCTGCTGATGTGCTGGACTGTTGCGGCATCGCTCGCCGCCGGCAACGCCTGCGTCATCAAGCCGGCCGAGGCGACGACGCTGTCGACGCTCGACTACATGACCATGTTCCGCTCGCTGCCGGAGGGGCTGGTCTCCTGCCTGCCCGGCGGCGCTGCCACCGCGCAGGCGCTGATCGTTTCCGACCGCACCCATGCTGTCGCCTTCACCGGCTCGGTCGCCGCCGGCAAGGCGGTGGCGGTGGCCTGTGCCGAACGCATGAAGCCTTGCGTCATCGAAGCCGGCGGCAGCGATCCGCTGATCATCAGCCAACACGCCCCGCTCGATGTCGCCGCGGCCGGCAGCGTCACCGCCGCCTTCCACCTCACCGGCCAGGTCTGCACCTCGGCCGAGCGCTTCTTCGTCGTCGACGCCGTGCATGACCGCTTTGTCGACCTGTTCGCCGAAAGGACACGCGCGCTGCGCATCGGCAACGGCATGGACAAGACCGAGATCGGCCCGCTGGTCAGCGAAGGCGCGCGGGCGAAAGTGATGCGCCTCGTTGACGATGCTATTCGCAACGGTGCCAGGGCGGTCACCGGCGGGCGCATCCCGCCCGCACACAACACAGGCTGGTTCTACGAGCCAACGATCCTGACCGGTGTCACCCCTGATATGGCGATCGTGCGCGAGGAGTGTTTCGGGCCGGTCGCCGCGATCTGCCGTGTCCGGGATTTCGACGAGGCGATCCGGCTTGCCAATGACAGCCCGTTCGGGCTTGGCGCCTCGGTGTTCACCACCGATCTGGCCGAGGCGCATGAGGCCGCCGAGCGGCTCGAGGCCGGCATGGTCTGGGTCAACAACCCGCTGATCGACAATGACGCCTTGCCCTTCGGCGGCTGGAAGGCTTCGGGCCTCGGCCGCGAACTTGGCCGCCAGGGCCTCGACGCCTTCCGCCGCTCGAAGATGGTGATTATCGACCACAAACCGACGATCCAGGACTGGTGGTATCCCTACCCCGACAGCTGGTTCCGCGAGACCGGTGGCCGCAAGCATGTATGAAGGCAGCGGCGCGGCAAACACCGCGCCGCTCGATACAAACATTTACGCCGCGATCGCTTCGACCAACGCGTGCGAGACAGCGGCAATGACGGCGTTGCGTTTGGCCAGGCTCTGTTTCGTGCCCGTCAGATAGACCGACATCAAAATCGGGTTGCCGGAAGCCGGCCAGATGACGGCCGCGTCGTTGGTGCTGCCGTGCGCGCCGGTTCCGGTCTTGTCGCCACATGTCCAGCCTTTCGGCAGTGCCGCCCTTATGCGCTCGTCGCCGGTCTTGTTCGCCACCAGCCAATCGACAAGCTGCACCCGGCCCTTCTCCGACAGGCTGTTGCCGATCGTCAGCCGTTCAAAATTGCCGGTCATGGCCAGCGGCGAGGTCGTGTCGCGCGCGTCGCCCGGCAGCGACTCGTTCAGCTCCGGTTCGATCCGGTCCAGCCTGGTCACCTTGTCGCCTATCGAATGCAGATAGGCTGTCAGCTGCGCCGGCCCGCCAAACGACTCCAACAACAGATTGGCCGCCCCGTTGTCGCTGACTGTCACGGCGGCCTCGCAAAGCTGCGCCACCGTCATCTCGCCGCCGGCATGTTTCTTGGTCGTCGGAGAGTTCGCGATGACGGCGTCGTGCGGGATCTTGATGCTGCGGTCGAGCTGCTCGATGCCGCCATCGACCCGATGCAGGATGAACGCCGCCGCGAGTGCCTTGAAGGTGCTGCACATGGGGAACAGCTCGCCCTGGCGATAGCCGAATTGCGCGGTCGTTCCGGAGATCCGGCAGGACACGCCGAGCCGGCCACCGCTTTTCGCCTCGATCCGCCTTATTTTCGGCAAGACCCCATCAAATTTTGTCGGGCTCGTTGTCGCCTTCGCGATGGCACCAACCGGGGCCGTCAAAACCACCGCGAGACCACTGATGAAACTGCGTCTGCTTGTCATGTCCACACTCTCTGTCGCCCCGCGCAGCAGAACTGGACCGAATCCGGCGCCATCGCAAACGAGTAAACATCGCCCCCGCCATAAGAAAAATTAGGGCTGGATGATGAAGCGATCGCACCTCCCGTTGAATGGCTTGCGCGCCTTCGAGGCCTCCGCAAGGCATCTCAGTTTCACCGGCGCCGGTCTCGAACTGCGCGTCACCCAGGCTGCCGTCAGCCATCAGATCAAGGGCCTCGAAGAGGTCCTCGGCATCAGGCTTTTTCGCCGATTGCCGCACGGCCTCGCTTTGAGCGAGGAAGGCGAAGCCCTGCTGCCCGTGCTGAGCGATGCCTTCAACAGGATCAGCGTCACGCTCGACCGCTTCGAGGGCGGCCGCTTCAACGACATCGTCACCGTCGGTGTCGTCGGGACTTTTGCGTCAGGATGGCTGATCCCCAGATTGCCGGCATTTCACCAGGCCTATCCGGACATCGAGCTGCGCATCTCGACCAACAACAACCGGGTCAATCTCGCCGCCGACGGTCTCGACTTTGCCATCCGCTTCGGCGATGGCTCCTGGCAGGGCACCGAGAACACGCCGCTGCTGCCAGGCGGCTTCTCGCCGGCCTGCACCCCCGACATCGCCGCGCGTCTGCGCGACCCTTCCGATCTCGCGCGCGAAACGCTGCTGTGTTCCTACCGGGAAGACGAATGGCTGTGCTGGTTCGAGACGGCAGGCTGCCATTGCCCGCCGATCAAGGGCATCGTCTTCGACTCATCGGTCACCATGGCGAACGCTGCCGTCCAGGGCGCCGGAGTGGCGCTGCTGCCGATTTCGATGTTCAGCCGCGAGCTCTGTTCGGCTGAGCTGGTGCAGCCTTTCGACTGCACCGTCGACGTCGGCCGTTACTGGCTGTCGGCGCGGCGCCGGCGCCAGAACTCGCAGGCAATGACGATATTTGCCGACTGGTTGAAGGCCGAGACGGAGTGCAATTCCAGGAAACGCGTGTAGCGATTTTCCGTCCGGAATTGCACCAACAAATAGGCCGCGTCAGCCGATGCTTTCGCCACCGTCGATCACAAGCGCCTGGCCGGTCATGAAGGATGAACGGTCGGAAACGAGGAACAGGATCGCCTCGGCGATCTCTTCTGCGCTGGCCCAGCGCCCCATCGGGATCTTGGTGCGGACATAGTTTTCGATCGCCTCGCGACCGCCCATCTGGGCGATGAACGGCTCGTTGAACGGCGTATCGACCCAGCCTGGGCAGAGCGCATTGACGCGGACATTGTGGCTGGCATAGTCGAGCGACATCTGCCTGGTCATCGCCACCACCGCATGTTTCGACGTGGCGTAGGCGATCATCTCGCGGTCGTAGAACACGCCCGAATTCGAGGCGGTGTTGAGGATGACGCCACCGCCCTGTGCGATCATCGACGGCATGACCAGCCTGGCCGCCAGGAATTGCGCCCGGACATTGACCCGCCACGAGGCATCCATGCCGCCGACCTCGACTTCGGTCAGCGTGCCGCCGACCTGGATGCCGGCATGATTGTGCAGGATGTCGATACGCCCGTGCCTGTCGAGCGTGCCGGCAATGAGCTGCTCGACCGCCGCGTCATCCGCGACATCGGTGGCGAGCGCCTCGGCCCGGCCGCCCGCCGCGCGGATGTCGCAAGCCGTTGCCTCGCCGCTGGCCCGGTCCCTGTCGGCGATGACGACCAGCGCGCCTTCCCTGGCCATGATCATGGCGCCGGCGCGCCCGATGCCGGAGCCGGCACCCGTCACCACGGCGATGCGGTCTTTGAGAATCATGGCGCGACTTTCAGTTGGATGGTTTGCGTTGGCGCAGCTGCCATTGGGCAAGCACCACAAGCAACACGGAGGCGACGAGCACGATCGTCGCGATGGCATTGATTTCCGGCGTCACGCCGCGCCGGATCGACGCGAAGACATAGATCGGCAGCGTCGTCTGCGCACCGGCGACAAAGAAGGCGACGATGAAATCGTCGAAGGAAAAGGTGAAGGCGAGCAGGAAACCGGCAACCACCGCCGGCATGATCTGCGGAAGGACGATGCTGCGGAACGTCGTCAACGGCGTGGCGTAGAGATCGCTCGAGGCCTCGACCAGGTTGCGGTCGAGGCTACCGAGACGCGTGCCGACGATCATCGTCACCAGCGCCATCGAAAACAGGCCGTGTGCCGCGATGATCGAGCCATAGCCGAGCGACAGGCGCGGCGGCTGGTCGTCGGGCCATATCGAGGCGAGGAACGGGTTGACGACCGCGAACAGCTGGACGAGCGCGACCAGCGTCGAGATGCCGATGACGACACCCGGGACGACGATCGCGGCACCCAGAAGCGCATCAAAGACAGCGCGGGTCCGGACGCTGACGCGCGCCAGGCCAAGCGCGGCCGCGGTGCCGCACAGCGCCGCCAGCGAGGCGCTGGTGGTGGCGATGAAAAGGCTGTTCTTCAACGCTTCGACCAGGAACGGGTTAGCCAGGGCCTTGCCGTACCATTGCACCGAAAAGCCGGTGAACTCGCTCGCATGGTGCCCGGCGTTGAAGGAGAACAGCACCACCAGCGCGATCGGCAGGTAGAGGAAGGCGAAGACGGCAATGACGAAGGCGCGCATCAGATCAGATCCACCCGACGGGCGCCCGAGACTCGGGTCGAAATGCGGTTGGCCGCAATCAGCACCACCACCGAAACCAGCACCAGCGTGATCGCGATGGCCGATCCGAACGGCCAGTTGCGCGACTGCAGGAACAGGTCGACCAGCGCATTGCCGATGAAGAACACCTTGCCGCCGCCAAGCAGCGTCGGGATCAGATATTCGCCGAGCAGCAGGATCATCACCAGCGAGAAGCCGGTCATCACCCCCGGCAGCGACAGTTTCAGCGTCACGCCAAGGAATGTGGAGAGTGGCGTCGCACCGAGATCGGCGGAGGCTTCCAGCAGCCGGCGGTCGAGCCGCTCGAGGCTGACATAGATCGGCAGGATCATCAGCGGCAGATAGCCATAGACGATGCCGAGCAGCACGGCGCCCGGCGTGTTGATCAGCCTGATATCCTCGAAGCCGACATAGGCGAGCAGAGCCGGAATGCCGCGCCCGCCCAGCACATACATCCAGGCATAGGTCCGCATCAGAAGGCTGGTCCAGAACGGGATGACCACGAGCGCGAGCAGGATCAGCCGCCAGCGCTGTGGCGCCTGCAGGGCGAGGTAATAGGCCACCGGATAGGCGACGAGAAGACAGGCAAGCGCGCCCATCGGCGCCAGCATCATGGTGTTCCAGAAGGCGGTCGCCCGCGCCGGAAGGTTGGCATATTGCGCCAGCGTAAAGGCCGCCTGGTAGCCGCCTTCCGGCGCCCGCTCGCCAACGCTGAACACGGCGATGGCTATGAACGGCAGCACCAGGAAGACCACCAGCCACGCCGCTGCCGGACCGAGCAGCAAGGCGGTCAGCAGATTATGACGAAGTTTATTGCCGTGCATTGAAACCGCCCCGGTGCCGGCGGACACACGCCCGCCGGTCAATTGTCTGCATCAGGCCGGTCGCTCAGGCCGACTTGAAGCGGGCCATCAGTTCGGCCCGGCCGGGATCGGTCAGCGTCGCCGCCGCACCGAACTCGAGCGACGTCAACAAATCGGCCGCCGGATAGAGGATCGGATTGTCGAGCACCTCCTTGGGCAGCAGCTTGTTGACCCGCGCATCGGTCGACGGCGCACCGTTGGCCAGGTGCTCTTTGACCGCGACCTGCGGGTTCATCAGGTAGTTGAGCAGCGCGTAGCCGGCGGGCTTGTTCGGCGCGTCCTTGGGGATGGCGTAGAAGTCGGTCCAGATCTCGCCGCCCTCCTTGCCCAGCACATAGGCGATCTCGGGAATGTCGCGATGCAGCTGCGCACCGTCATTGGTCCAGCACATGGTCATCCAGGCGTCACCGGCGCGCATTCCCGGCTGGTAGTCGGATGAGACCGCGAACAGATGCGGCTTGACTTTCAGCAGCAATTCCTCCGCCTTGGCGAGTTCGTCCTGTTTCAGCGAGTTGAACGAATAGCCGTAATATTTCAGCGCATTGCCGATCGTGGTCAGCTGGTAGTCGTGCACCATGGTGCGGCCATCGCCCTCCGCCATGGCGGTGTCCCAGAACTCCTTCCAGCTGGTCATCGGCTTGGTCAGCTTCTTGGTGTTGACGGCAAACCCGGTGGTGCCCCAGTTCTTCGGCACGGCGTAGGTCGTCCCGTCGATCGTGCCTTCCGAGGTGAAGCGCGGATCTTCCTGCGAGCCGTCGAAATTCGGCAGTTTCGCCATATCGAGCGCCTCGATGATGCCGAGCTTCTTGTAGGTCGAGATCGTATAGTTGGTCGGCACGAACAGGCTCCAGCCCGACGCGCCGGCCTGCAGCTTGGCCAGCATCTCTTCGTTGGAGCCGAACACGTTGACCTCGACGGCAACGCCGGTATCCTTCTTGAAATTCTCGAATGTCGCCGGGTCATGATAGTTCGGCCAGGTGGCGATCGACATACGGTCGCCGAGGCTTTCAGCGGCAAAGGCCGGCGTCGGCATGATGCCCATCTCGCGCGCCATCACCGCCGTCGCAATGCCGAGGCCGGTGAGGCCGAGGAAGTCGCGGCGGCCGATCGAGCCGCGCTTGAGGCGCATCAGTTGGTCGACGAAGTTTTCAGGGCTTATTGGCAGTCCGTCACGATATGATTTCGACATGTTTGGTTACCCTCTGGTTGGTCCCGTTGTTCTTGGGGTCCGGAAACGCCAAGGGCGTTCCGGCGGCAAAGCCGATGGCGACGGGTTCACCCGGCTTGAAGAGATTGCCGTGGCCGATCAGGTGATCAGCCTTGGCGAGCAGCGTTCCGATGCCCTGGACCTCGATCGCGTATTCGGCGGTCGAGCCAAGGAAAATCCGGTTGCGGACGATGCCCTTGAACCGGCCGCTTTCCGGAGCGCCGAGACTGAGCGATTCAGGACGCAGGCTGACCGAGACGGTCTCGCCCTGCCGCAAGGCCGTCCGCTTGCGCGCCCCAATGACGGTGCCGTCGGCAAGCGCGATGTCCACCAGTTCGCCCGAATGTCCGGCGACCTTGCCGCTCAGCAAATTGGTCTTGCCGACGAAATCGGCGACGAACAGATCGGCCGGCTCGTCATAGATCTCACTCGGCTGTCCGAGCTGGACGATGCGGCCGCCATTCATGACGCAGACGAAATCGCTCATCGACAGCGCCTCCTCCTGGTCGTGGGTGACCAGTACGAAGGTGATGCCGATCTCGCGCTGCAGGTTCTGCAACTCGATCTGCATGTCGGTGCGCAGCTTCTTGTCGAGCGCGGCCAGCGGCTCGTCGAGCAACAGCACGGCCGGCTTGTTGACCAGTGCGCGCGCCAGCGCGACACGCTGCTGCTGCCCGCCGGACAGTTCATGGATCTTGCGGCGGCCATAGCCGGCGAGCCGCACCATGGCCAGCGCCTCGCCTGCCCTTGAGGTGATCTCGCGTGACGACAGCCGCGGCCGTGCCTGGCGCAACCCGTAGGCGACGTTGTCCTCGACATCGAGATGCGGAAACAGCGCGTATTGCTGGAACACCATGTTGACAGGCCGCCGGTAGGGCGGCGTGCCGGCCATGTCCTGGCCGCGAATGAACACCTGGCCTTCGCTCGGCTGTTCGAAGCCGCCGATCATGCGCAGGCAGGTCGTCTTGCCGCAGCCGGACGGTCCGAGCAGGGCGACAAAGGCGGAAGGCGGGACGGCAAGATCGATGCCGCTGACCGCGGTCACCGCACCATAGCGTTTGGTGACGCCGCGAAACTCGATGTCGGGCACTGCGGTCAAGGCTGCGGGCTCCAGCAACAGGGCGATTTCAGGACGCTACCAGAGCCAATGGCGGCTAGTATATACCTCGTAGGTGGTATATCTGATCTATTTTCTCGTTTAAGGGGGTATGGATTGTCCCGCCGCGACGAATACGGCCAGCTTGCAACGCTTGTCACCGCGACGCGGGAGACGAGCGGCGACCTCTTCGGCAAGGCGATGGTCGATTGGCTGCGCCAGCATGTCAGTTTCGACCACTGCGTGATCTTCGGCTATCGCGGTGCCGCACGCCCGCCGCTGCTGTTCGAGACCTTTTCGCCGGCCGAAAGCCATGTCTTCGTCGCGCTCTATCAGGAGGGACCCTATCTGCTCGACCCGTTCCACCATGCGGCGGTGGAGCGCAAGGAAGGATTCTGGCGCATGCGCGAACTCGCCCCGGACCGCTTCTACGCCAGCGAATATTTCCGCTCCTATTACAGCCAGACCAGGCTGGCCGAGGAGGTCGGCTTCTTCGTGCCTTTGCCGGGAAAGGACGCGCTGGTGTTGTCGCTGATGCGGCTGCGTGCGTCGGGTCCGTTCGGCACCGCCGATGCCAGGCTTCTGCGCGACATGGCGCCGGCGGTGATCAGCTTCGCCAGATTGCGCTGGCCTAACCTCCCGGCCGACGAACCGCCCGAGACAAAGCAGGACGAGACGATTGCTCCGGTCAACGAGTTCGATCGCGCCCATATCTGGCAGAGCCTGTCGCTGACGCCGCGCGAAAAGCATGTCGTCGATCTGGTGCTGCAGGGGCATTCAACCGAATCGATCGCCAGGGCGATGCGCATCGTGCCGGGAACCGTGAAGGTTCATCGCCGCAACATCTACCGCAAGCTCAAGATCAAGTCGCAGGCCGGCCTGTTCGCGCGCTTCGTCGAGATCATCGACGCACGGGTCCGGTAGTTCCTTAGCCCCCGGTTTCCCAGGAGCCGGTTTCGGCCATCCGCCTGAGCAATGGCGCCACCTTGAACACGTCCTTGCCCGTCCGCTGATGCCAATGGTCGAGCCGCTCGATGAGCTTGGCTGGACCTTCGAGGCCAGCCCAGAACATCGGCCCGCCCTTGCCGACGGGAAAGCCGTAGCCGTTGGCCCAGACGACATCGATGTCGGAGGCGCGGGTGGCGATGCCTTCCTCCAGGATCTTGGCGCCCTCGTTGACCAGGGGATAGAGCGTGCGTTCGATGATTTCTTCCGCGCCGATCGCGCGCGGCACGATGCCCTTCTCGGCCGCCTTGTCGCGGATCAGCGCCTCGACTTGCGGGTCGGTGACCGGCGTGCGCGCGCCGGCCTCGTAGAGATAGAAACCACGGCCGGTCTTCTGGCCGAACCGTCCTTGCTCGCACAGCGTGTCGGCGATCACAGCCGTCTGGCCGCGCGCCTTGCGGTTACGCCAGCCAATGTCGAGGCCGGCGAGATCGCCCATCTGGAACGGTCCCATCGGCCAGCCGAAATCGGTGAACGCCTGGTCGATCTGGCGCGGCGTTGCGCCCTCCAGCAGAAGCGCCTCCGACTCGGCGCCACGCGCCGCCAGCATACGGTTGCCCACAAAACCGTGGCAGACGCCGACGACGACAGCCACCTTGCCGATCCGCCGCGCCAGGTCGACGACGGTAGCCAGCGCATCGGGAGCGGTCCTCTCGGCGCGCACGATCTCCAAGAGCTTCATGACATTTGCCGGCGAAAAGAAATGCAGTCCGAGCACATCCTGAGGGCGTGAGGTCGAGGCGGCGATTTCGTTGATGTCGAGATAGGAGGTGTTGGTGGCGAGGATGGCGCCGGGCTTGGCCACTGCGTCGAGCTTGCCGAAGACTTCCTTCTTGACCGCCATGTCCTCGAACACCGCCTCGACGATCAGGTCGCAATCAGCGAGATCGGCATAGTTGGTGGAGCCGGTGAATTGGGCCAGCCGCTGCCGCTTCGCATCTTCGGTCAATGATCCCCGCGTGACAGAGACGGCATAGTTCTTGTCGATCGTGCCCAGGCCGCGTTGCAGCGCCTCCTGGCTGGTCTCAAGCAAGGTGACGGAATAGCCGCCGTTGGCGAAAGCCATGGCGATGCCGGCGCCCATGGTGCCGGCGCCGATGACGCCGATACGCGCGACCCTGCGCTTGATGATATCCTTGCCGGGAATCTTTGCCGCCTCACGTTCGGCGAAGAACAGATGGCGCTGCGCGCGCGACTGGTTGCTGGCGACGAGCTCGACGAACAGCACGCGCTCCGCCGCCAGCGCCTCGTCGAATGGCAGTGTGACGGCATTACGCACCGCCTGCGCGCAGGCGATCGGTGCTTCGAGGCCGCGCGCTTTTTTGGCAAGGTCCGCCGCCTCGGCGTCGAAAGCCGCCAGGTCGGTTTCCCTAGGCCCATCATTTCGATCGCGCACCGGCGTGAAGGGACCACCCTTGCGGGCTATTTCCCTGGCGAAGTTCACGGCATGCGTGGTCAGATCGCCTTTGAAGACGGCGTCGACCAGACCGGCGGCATGCGCCTCTTCTGCACCGATCGGCGAACCGGAAACGATCATCTTGAGCGCCTTCACCGCGCCGACAAGGCGCGGCAGCCGCACCGTGCCGCCGCCACCCGGCAAGAGACCGAGCTTTACCTCCGGCAGGCCGAGTTTGGCGCCAGTGTCGGCGACGCGGAAATGGCAGCCGAGCGCAAGCTCAAGGCCGCCGCCCAGCGCGGTGCCGTGGATGGCGGCGATCGTCGGCTTGGCGATGGTTTCCAGCGTCGCCACGATGGTGCGCAGTTCGGGCTGCTGCACTGGCTTGCCGAATTCGGTGATGTCGGCGCCGGCAACGAACGTTCGGCCGGCGCAGGCGATGACGATCGCGGCGACCGACGGATCATCCCGCAGCCCAACCAGAGCCTGCATCAGCGGTTCGCGAACATGAAAACTCAGCGCATTGACCGGCGGATTGTCGATGGTGACGATAGCGACATCGCCGTCGCGGTTGACCTTCAGGAAATCGGACACGCAAACCTCCCAGCATTGATGAGCGGCTTGCAGCCGCGCGCACGGGATTTACAGCGCCATGACGCGGATGGGAACCGGATGCAGGCCTGGCACAATGATTACCGGCCTTCACTGCCCTTGCGATGCCGGCAGTCTCCGCCGCCATCGCGCCGTGCGCTATCACAATTTACCGGAGCGCCTTCTGCCCACCCGCGGCCGTGATGACCCCGACGATGATCAGCCCGGTCAACAGCAACCGCACGCCGGCACTGACGCCGAACGTGTTGAGCATGGTCAAGAGCAGCACCAGGAACAGCGCCGCGCCCCAGACGCCCGGCACATTGGCCTTGCCGCCGGCCACCGAGGTGCCGCCAATGACGACCACCGCGATCGAGGCCAGCAGATATTCGTTGCCGATATCGACATTGGCGCCACGGAAATAGCCGGCAAGCAGCGCCCCGTCGATGCCGCCGAGCGCCCCCGACAGCGTGTAGGTGAGGAAGCGTATGCGGCCGACATTGACGCCGGCAAGCCACGCCGCACGGATGTTCTGGCCGATCGCCAGCACCGAACGGCCATAGATCATGCGCTGCAGCGCGATGGCCGCGCCGATGGTGAACAGCACGGTGAGGATCGCCAGCACTGGAATGCCCAGCACCTGCCAGTTGGCGAAATCGGCGAAGCCGGGCGGCGGCTTGATCTGCAGCCCGCGCCCATAGCTGATGTCGATCGACTGGATGATGAAGCTGGCCGACAGCGTGGCGATGATCGGCGGGATGCGCAGCGCCCAGATCAGCAAATAGTTGGCGGCGCCGATCGCGGCACCCGTGGCGAGCGCCGCCAAAAGCCCGACCACGATCATGGCATCGTTGCCGTCCATCACCTTCATGGCGACAGCGCTGGCAAGGCCGATATTGGCCGGCAGCGACAGATCGACATTGCCGGGCCCAAGCGTGATGACGAACATCTGGCCGACACCGACAATGACGGTGAACACCGCCAGCGACAGTGCCGCGGTGACCATGCCGCCGGCGCCATAACCGCCGGTGAAGGCGATCGTCGCCAGCCACACCAGCAAGGCGCCAAGGAACGACCAGATCCAGGGTTTGGCGAGCAGTGGTCTCAACGCGGCCATGGCTACCTCTCCCTGCGGCTGATCAGCACGCGGGCCGCCAGCACGATGATCAGGATGGCGCCATTGGCGGCCACCTGCCAGTCGGGCGGAATGTGCATGAAGGTGAGCAGCGGCGAGGCGGCCAGCGCCAGTGTCAGCGCGCCGATCACCGCGCCGATCGGCGACACCCGGCCGCCGACGAATTCGCCGCCGCCGAGGATGACGCCGGCAATCGCCAGCAGCGTATAGCCATTGCCGATATTGGCATCGGCCGAAGTGGTGATACCGATCAGTGCCATGCCGGACAGCACGCCGAACAGGCCGGCCAGCGCAAACAGCACGATTTTGGTCTTGAGCAGCGACCAGCCGGCGCGGCCGAGGGCGGCCGGATTGCCGCCGGAACCGCGCAGGATCACGCCGTAGGAGGTACGCATCAGCCCGAAATGGACGATGAGCCCGATCAGCAGCGCCGCGATGATCGGGAACGGCACGAAAGGCGGCTTGAATGCCATGAACGCCAGCAGCCAGTCCGGCGCCTTGCCGCCGGGTTTGGGCAGGACGAGGATGGCCAGCCCTTGCCAGACGAAGCTCATGCCAAGCGTCACCACGATCGAAGGCAGGTTGCGCAGATGGATCAGCGCGCCGAGCAAGGCATAGACGCCGATCGAGCCGAGCAGGATGGCGACACCGATCAGCGGCGCGTCCTTCAGCCACGTCGCGGTAACGCAGCCGACGAAACCGACGAAAGTGCCGATCGACAGGTCGAGCTCGTTGCCGGCGATGACGAACATCTGCGCGATCGTCGCCAGGGCGATCGGGATCGCCAGGTTCAGCATCAGGCTGAAGCCGAAATAGCTGATGGCCCGCGGATTGAGCCAAGCGATGGCGAGTAGCACCAGCGCCAGCGACAGCGCCGGCAACAACCCGCGCAACAGGCGGGCACGGGCCAGCGCGCCACGCTCGGCGGAACTCCTGGCAGTGGTGTCGAGGCTGGCGGCCTTCATCTCAGGCCGCATCGCCGAACGAAGACTGGATGATCTTCTCTTCGGTCAATTCGTCGCGGCCCAGATTGGCGACGATGCGGCCGTTCTTGAAGACATAGATGTGGTCGCAATTGTCGAGCTCTTCGGTTTCCGTGGTGTACCAAAGGAAGGTGCGGCCGCGGCGAGCCTCTTCCTGTACGAGGTCATAGACCTCCAGCTTGGTGCCTATATCGACGCCGCGCATCGGGTCGTCCATCAGCACGATCTGCGCGTCCGAGCCAAGCGCCCGGGCAAACAGCGCCTTCTGCTGGTTACCGCCCGACAGCGAGAAGATGTTGTCGTTCATGTCCGGGGTGCGGATGCCGATCTTCTTTTGCCAGACTGCAGCGAGCTCGGCCTCGCGCTGCGGCGAGATCAGCAGCCCGTTGCGCAAACGCGCCAGCGAGCGGATGCCGATATTCTGCGCAATCGACCATTGCGGGAAGATGCCGTCCGACTGGCGGTCGCCGGCCACCAGCGCCACCGGCGCGGTGACCTCGATACCGGCTCGGGCACGCGATGCAGCAGCGAAGATCGCCAGCAACAGGTCGGTCTGGCCATGGCCCGCCAGACCGGCCAGGCCGATGATCTCGCCGGCACGGGCGACAAGGTCGGTGCCGTCCTTCTGCACGGCGGGTCGCGCCCGCACCCGCAGCGCGCTGGCCCCCGGTTTGGCGTCGGCGACTTGCGCCGCGATCTTCTGGCGCGCTTCCGCCCCGCCCATCGCCGTCACCAGCCGGTCGCGGTCGAAGGCACCAGCGGCGTCGGCGACAACCACCTTGCCGTCGCGCATCACCACGATGCGGTCGGCGTTCCGCAGCACCTCGCCCAGCACATGCGAGATCAGGATGCAGCTTTTGCCGCCGGCGACGAAGCGGCGCACGAAGGCTAGCAACTGTCCTGCCGTGTGCGCGTCGAGCGACGATGTCGGCTCGTCCAGGATGACGAGGTCGAGCCTATCCTGCGTGACCGTGAAGGCGCGCGCCACCTCGACCATCTGGCGCCGGCCGATCGACAGGTCGCCGACGATGTCGGACGCCGAGATGCTGTGACCGGGAAAGATCTCGTCGAGCTTGACGGCGATCAGTTCGGCCGCCTTGCGCCGCCAGCCGAAGCCGCGCAGCGACGCATGGTTGATGCGCGTGTTTTCGGCGACGCTGAGATTGGGACACAACGACAGTTCCTGGAACACGCAGCGTATGCCCAGTTGTTGGGCCCGCGACACCGAGTAACTATCCTCGATGCCGCCATGCACGCCGATCTGGCCGCTGTCGGGCACCAGCGTGCCCGCAACCATGTGCATCAGCGTCGACTTGCCGGCGCCATTGTGGCCGACAAGCCCGACGCATTCGCCGGGGCCAACGTGGAAATCCACGCCGCCCAGCGCGCGAACGGCGCCGAAATGTTTTTCGGCGCCGTTCAGTCTGATGATGTCAGCGTTCCCTGCAACCATGCTCAACGATATCCGCTCGACGATACGGACGGCAACGCTTCTCCGACACTCACTTGATATTGGCTTTGATGGCCGCGATCGCGTCCTCTTGCGTGTATTCGTGGCTGGCAACGCCACCCTTGACGATCTTCGGCAGCTCGGCTTCGAAATCGTCCTGGGTAAAGGCCAGATACGGCACCAAGAGATCGTGCGGGATGTCGGTGCGGCCGTCGAGCACCTGTTGCGCCACCCAGAAAGCCAGCGACGACACGCCCGGCGCGATCGACGCCGACCAGGTCTTGTAGCCGTCCTTGTCCTTCTGCTCCTTCCACCACTGCAATTCGTCCTGGCGGTTGCCCATGATGATGGTCGGGCGCGGCTTGCCGGCGGCGGCAAAGGCCTGCGCAGCGCCATAGCCGTCACCGCCCTGGTCGACGATGCCGACGACATCGGGCAGCGACGGCAGGATGGTCGCGACCGCCTTCTGCGCGGTGGTCTGGTCCCAATCGCCGGTCACCGAGCCGACAATCTTGAACTCGGGATGGGCAGCGACACCTTCAAGGATGCCGGCATGGATGGCGTCGTCGATCGAGGTGCCGGCAAGGCCACGGATTTCCAGCAGATTGCCGCCCTTGGGCTGGAACTTGGCCATCTGCTCGACTTCCTGCTTGCCCATGTCCTTGAAGTCGACGACGACGCGATAGGCGCAAGGTTCGGTGACGGTGCCGTCGAAGGAGACGACGGTGATGCCGGCGTCACACGCCTGCTTGATGGCGCCGTTGAGTGCGTCCGGCGAAGCGGAGTTAATGACGATCGCGTCATAGCCCTGCAGGATCAGGTTCTGCACCTGAGCCGCCTGCGTCGGCACTTCCTTGTCGGCGGTCGTGAAGATATCGGCCGCGCCGACGACCTTGTCGGCGACCGCCTTCTTGGTGACGATGCCATAGCTGTCGAGCATCGCCTGCCGCCACGAATTGCCGGCGTAGTTGTTGGAGAAGGCGATCTTCTTGCCACTGGTGTCGGCAAGTGCGGTGCCCGAGGCGAGCATCGCCGCCAGAGCGCCCAAGACAAACAGTTTCTTCATGTCGTAATCCTCCCAGATGTTTACTGCTGCAGTTCCTGCCGGTTTTGACCCCGGCCTCACTCCCAATCTGATTTGAGCACGGACGGTCCCGAACTCAAAACAGTCTCAATCCCGGCACGCGCACCCGGAGCCGGTACAGCGACGTCGATGCGGCGATGTAGAGGCTTCTCAGATCATCGTCGCCGAAGGTGAAATTCGCGCAGTCTTCCGGCGTCCGGATGACGCCCAGAATGGCACCCGACGCGTCGAAGACATGGATGCCGCCGGGGCCGGTGCAGTAGACATTGCCGCGGCTGTCGATCTTCATGCCGTCCGGCGCTCCCGGCCCGTCACCCTCTGTCACCGCCCACACCGCACCGCCGTTGAGGTCGCCATCCGCCTCGACGCCGAACACCCTGATATGTCCGCGTTCGGTGTCGTTGATAAACAGCCGCGACTCGTCCAGCGAGAAGCAAAGCCCGTTCGGCTGGACGAAATCGTCGGCCAGCAATGTCAGCCGGGCGCCGTCGCCGTCGATGCGGTAGACGCCCTGGAAAGACAATTCCTGCGGCCGCGGCACGCCGTAGAATTCCACCCGGCCATAACCCGGATCGGTGAAGTAGATCGAGCCGCCGGTGGCAACGACGATATCGTTCGGGCTGTTGAGCTGCTTGTTCTGATGGTGTGTGGCAAGAACGGTCACGCTGCCATTGGGCTCGGCGCGGGTCACTCGGCTCGTCGCGTGCTCGCAGGTGACCAACCGTCCCTGGCGGTCCAGCGTACTGCCATTGGCCTTGTGGCTCGGCTCGCGGAACAGTTCGATCTCGCCCGAGGCACTGCGGCGATACATGCGGCTTTCCGGAATGTCGGAGAAAACCAGCCACTTTTCATAGGGGTGCCACACCGGCCCTTCGAGGAAACCGAAGCCGCTCGCCAGCGTTTCGATCGTCGCATCGCCGACGACGTCGTCAAAGCCGGAATGGCGAGCTCGCGCCGACACCGACATCACTGGTGCCTGGCGGCGCGAACAGCCGTGCGAATTCGCATGGCGACGAATGGCATGAGCGCTTCCCTGACATGTTTTCTTATTGGGGATCGAAGGTAGTTGCGGCACCGGCGTGGCGATACGGGTCAAAGCGCACGCCCGACTGTGCATTTGCACAGTCGGGTCCAAGCAAAGCAGAAGTGTCAAACGGCTTTCCGAACCGCTCTGGCTGCGGTCAGTGATCGGGCGAAGCCTGCGCCAGCCAGGCGTCGAGCCGGTCCTGCTCGCGGCGCAGCGCGTCGATGTTGATCAGGCCGCGCGCCATGGCGAGATAGATCGCCCGCGTCCGCGAGTTGAACACGGATGCATCGCCGGCCCCGTCCTCCGCCGGCACGATACCGAGCTTGTCGTAGACATGCTTGATGCGGCTCTGCGCGCCGCGGATCGACAGGCCGCGGCGCGCGGCGATCGCCCGGTCGGTCAGGCCAAGCGCGATGTCGATCAGGCTTTCATATTCGCCGTCGGTGATTCCTTCGAACTTGTCCTGGACGCGGTGCTGGATGCCGCGAATCTCGCGGTCGATGATGCAGTGGCCCTCGCGGAAAACGCCGCGCAAGGCCGACCGCATGCCTTCCTCCGTTGCCGATTTCAGCACATAGCCATAGACCGAGCCCGGCGGCACGATACGCGCCACACCGCGCACATAGGCCTCGTCGGCGAAGTTCGACCAGAATAGGATGTGCGTGCCGGCGCGGCGGTTCCAGATCGCCCTGGCAACCTCGATCCCGGTCGCCTTCGGCATCTGCAGGTCGAGCACGACATGCGGCGGCTCGCGCTCGGCCGCCAGGTTGATGGCGTCCTCGCCGTCGCTCGCTTCGATCACCTCGACGTCGCCGGGCCACAATTGCTCGACGGTGCGCCGCGCGAAGGTGCGGTGCAGTCCGTCATTTTCGGCGATCATCACAAGCATCAAATGGCCTCCGACACGGCGAGCTGGCCAGGCGCCGCTGCAGCCGCCGCAACCGGCAGCTCCCGCAACGGCCGGCGGTCGATCTCCACGACGACACGGGTGCCGCCACTCTTGCGGCCGGCCTGCCCGATGCGCAGCCGCGCACCGATCAGCGCGGCGCGCGTATGCATGTGGCCAATGCCGCCATGGGCGGCCGGATCGACAGCGCCGCAGCCCTGGCCGTCATCGGTGACAATCACCCGCAGCACGCTTGCGGTCGACGCCAGCAGCACATCGATGCGGCGCGGCGCGGCGTGGCGAACCGCGTTGTTGATGGCTTCCTGCACGATCCGGTAGAGTGCCGTGCGGACGGGCTCCGGCAGATTGTCGGCGCCGCCGTCGCTGGTGTCGGCGATGCGCACGGCGATGGGCGGTTTGGCTCTGGCGACACTGCGGTTGAGATGCGCTTCGACCGCATCGCGCAGGCCGAACAGTTCGAGCACGCTCGGCCGCATGTCGTCGACGATGTGGCGCAGTTCCGTTAGGCAGCCGGCGACCTCCTGCTCAAGGTCGGCAAGCTGCGCCGCCCGCGCCACGCCCTGGCCGCGCAGGGCCGAAAGCTGGCGTGCGATGCGGGCGAGGTCGGCAAGCGTCTGGTCATGCAGGTCCATCGCCATGCGCCGGCGTTCGCGCTCCATGCCTTCGGTCAGCTGCGAGGCGCCGACGCGCAGCAATTCGACGCGGTTGCGCGCCTCGCTCTCGGCAAGCATGGCGCGGCGCGCCTCCTCGGTCTGGATCAGCGCAAAGATATAGGGCGCGATCAGGTCCGCGCATTGCTGGGCGACTGCGACATCGGCAAGCGTGTAGCAGCCGACCTCGTGCCGGCTGATGTTCAGCGCCCCGATGATGCCGCCGCGCGCCCTGAGCGGCACGACGATGCGGCTGCGCAGCTTGGCGGCGAAGATCGGTCCGTCGATGGCCGTGGCGAAATGGAAGCGCTCGTCGCGCAGCGCGTCGTCGGAGAGCAGATATGCCACCTCGCCCCACAGCACGGAGCGAATCGGGCTGACTTCGGTCGGCAGCGGATGCTGGGCAAGCTCACTCCAGCTGGTGTGGAAGCCGGCTTCATAACAGGCATGCCTGCGCCCATCATGCGACAGCACCGCCAGATCCATATGGTCGTGCGGAATGAGCGTGCCCATCTCGATGGCTGTGGCGCGAAACGCCGTGCCGGGATCGATATGGCCGGCAAGCGCCGCCGAAATCGCCAGCAACCGGTCGATCAGGACCAGGGACACCTCCGGCATGGCTTCGCGATCCTCCCGTGCCGGGAATAGTGGACGCTACGCGGCGCCCCTGTCAACGAGGGCGCCATTGGCGGTGGCGATCAACTTGCGGTGCAACGATTGAAAAGGGTTCGCGTCCTGGTCTAGGGAAAGGGCCAGGAGATCGCAATCGAATGCCAGTGACGCCAACCGTTGCTCCGGGCGCCCCGGGAATCCCGGCTCGCTGGACGTCAAGCGCCAAGAGTGGCGTTGGAACGTCCCTTTCGCCAAGCGGCCATATCTGGTTCACGATCAGCCATGGCATTCTCAACGAGATTTACTATCCGCACCTCGACAGCGCCTGCACGCGCGACCTCGGCCTGATCGTCACCGGCCCCGACGGCTATTTCTCCGAAGAAAAACGCGATGCTGTGCACGCCATCGAGCCATTCGAGGACGGCGTGCCGGCCTACAGGCTGGTCAACACCGCGACTGACGGCGCCTACCGGATCGAAAAGCGCATCCTTGCCGACCCGGCGCGGCCCGCTTTGCTGCAGGAAATTACCTTCACAGCGCTCAAGGGTGCCGCCGGCGACCATCGCGTCTACACCTTGCTGGCGCCGCATCTCGTCAATGCCGGCATGGGCAACACCGCCTGGGTCGGTGACCACAAGGGAAAACCTGTGCTGTTCGCCTCGGGGCGCGGCACCTGCCTGGCGCTGGCCTCGTCACTGCCCTGGCGCACCGGCTCGGCCGGCTATGTCGGCGTCTCCGACGGCTGGCAGCAGCTCCACAATACAGGCGAGCTCGATCCGGCCTGCCAACGGGCCGAGAACGGCAATGTCGCGCTGACGGGCGAGATCGGCTTTACCGCTTCGGAGACAACGGCCTTGCTGGCGTTGGGCTTTGGCGCGACATCGGACGAGGCGGCCGAAAATGCCTTCGCCAGCCTGAAGCAAGGTTTTGAGCCCGCCGCCAAAGCCTACGTCGAGAGATGGCGGAAGTGGCAAAAGAGCCTGCTGCCGCTGGACCGGCATGGCGAATCCGGGATCAACTTCTATCGTATCTCGACCGCGGTTCTGTCGACCCACCGGTCGATCGCCATACCGGGTGCGGCGGTCGCCAGCCTTTCGATTCCGTGGGGCTTCAACAAGGGTGACGACGACCTCGGCGGCTACCATCTGGTCTGGCCGCGCGATCTGGTCGAGACGGCCGGAGGTTTTCTCGCCGCCGGCGATGCCGCGTCGGCCCTGCAAATCCTCGACTATCTCAGCTCCATCCAGCAGCCGGACGGCCACTGGCCGCAAAACGCCTGGCTCGACGGATCGGCCTATTGGCCAGGCATCCAGATGGATGAATGCGCCTTCCCGTTGCTGCTGGCCGATGCGCTGCGCCGCGCCGGGCACCTGCCGCAGGCCAGGCTGCTCGCCTTTCAGCCGATGATCGAGCGCGCCGCCGGCTATGTCGTGCGCAACGGACCCGTCACCGGTGAGGACCGCTGGGAAGAGGATGCCGGCTACAGCCCGTTCACGCTTGCCGTCGAGATCGCGGCACTGCTTGCCGCGGCCGACCTGCTCGACGCCTGCGGCAAGCAGGTCGCCGCGACCTATCTGCGCGAGACCGCCGATGTCTGGAACGACCAGGTCGAGCGTTGGACCTATGTCACCGGCACCGCACTCGGCAGGCAGGCCCGCGTCGACGGCTATTACGTGCGCATCGCGCCACCCGACAGCGCGGAGGCCGGTTCGCCGAAGGACGGCTATGTCCCGATCAAGAACCGGCCGCCGGGCGATACCGACCAGCCGGCCGAGGCGATCGTCAGCCCGGACGCACTGGCTCTCGTCCGCTTCGGCCTGAGGGCAGCTGACGATCCGCGTATCGTCGACACGGTCACGATCATCGATGCGCAATTGCGCTGCGACCTGCCGCAAGGGCCGCTCTGGTACCGCTACAATGGCGATGGTTATGGCGAGCATGAGGATGGCGCACCCTTCGACGGTACCGGCCAGGGCCGGCCGTGGCCGTTGCTCGCCGGCGAACGCGCCCATTACGAGCTTGCAGCCGGACGCAACGACAGAGCTGTAGACCTGCTGGCCGCGCTGGAAGGCTCGGCCGGGCTGGGCGGCCTGCTGCCCGAACAGGTCTGGGACGGCGCCGGCATGGCCGAGCGCGAACTGCTGCACGGTCGCCCCTCGGGCAGCGCCATGCCGCTGGTCTGGGCGCATTCGGAGCATATCAAGCTGTTGCGCTCGGTACGCGACGGCACGGTCTTCGACATGCCACCTCAAGGCGTCAAGCGCTACATCGAGGACAAGACCGTGTCGCCGTTCAGGACATGGCGCTTCAACAACAAGATCCGCACGCTGCCGGCCGGCAAGACGCTGCGCGTCGAGCTCTTGGCCCCGGCGACGGTTCGCTGGAGCAGCGATCACTGGGCGACCGCCGCCGACAGCCAGACGATCGAGAACGCCTTCGGCATCCATCTTGCCGATCTGTCCACCGCCAGCCTCCCCGCCGGAAGCACGCTGATCTTCACTTTTTTCTGGCTCGGAGCCGGCGATTGGGAGAATGTCGACTTCACCGTCATATCAGGCGATCAGGATAGCCAGTCGATCCTTCCTCGATAAACCCAGTAAATCTCCAGGAAACAGGGACGAAACCATGCAGATCGGAATGATGGGATTGGGCCGGATGGGCGCCAACATGGTCCGGCGCCTGATGCGCGACGGCCACGAATGCGTCGTCTACGACATCAACCCGGCCAGCGTCGCGGCTCTGGTGACCGACGGCGCCTCAGGAACGGCATCCATGGAAGAATTCGTCGGCAAGCTGGTCAAGCCGCGCTGTGTGTGGCTGATGCTGCCGGCGGCGATCACCGGCAAGATCATCGATCAGGTGGCCGCCCTGATGGAACCCGGCGACATCATCATCGACGGCGGCAATTCCTACTATCACGACGCCGTCGACCAGGCCGCGAAACTGGCTGCCAAGGGTATCCATCTTGTCGATGTCGGAACCAGCGGCGGTGTCTGGGGCCTTGAGCGTGGCTATTGCCTGATGATCGGCGGTCCCGACGTGGCGGTGCAGCACCTTGATTCGATCTTTGCCACGCTGGCGCCCGGTGCCGATGCCGGCTCCAATCCGCCCAAGGATGCCGGGACCGCACCCTTTGGCTATCTGCATTGCGGGCCGAGCGGTGCCGGCCACTTCGTCAAGATGGTGCACAACGGCATCGAATATGGCGTGATGGCCGCCTATGCAGAAGGCATGAATATCCTGAAGTCGGCCAATGCCGGCAAGCGGCAACGAACGGCGGACGCCGAGACCAGCCCCCTGGAAAACCCGCAATACTACCAGTTCGACGTCGACCTCCCTCAGGTGGCCGAGGTTTGGCGGCATGGCAGCGTCATCGGCTCCTGGTTGCTTGATCTCACCGCGGGCGCACTGAAGAATGATCCGGGCCTGGCGAATTTCGGCGGCCGCGTCTCGGATTCCGGCGAAGGCCGCTGGACGCTGAAGGCGGCGATCGACACCGGCGTGCCGGCGCCGGTTCTGTCCTCGGCGCTGTTCGACCGCTTCTCCTCGCAAGGCGAGTCCGAATTCTCCGACAAGCTGCTCTCGGCAATGCGTTATGCCTTTGGCGGCCATGTCGAGAAGCCGAAGTCCGGCTCGTGACGGCGGCAGGGGAGACACGCCGATGAGCCCGGAACGGTCCGACACGCTGGTGCTCTTCGGAGCCACCGGCGACCTCGCCCACAAGAAGATATTTCCAGCCCTTTACCAGATGGTGGCCAAGGGCACGCTCACCGAACCGGTGATCGGCGTGGCGTTCGACGCCTGGGATCTCAAGCAATTGCAGGCGCGCGCCCACGACGGCATCGTCAATGCACTCGGCAAGATCGACGAAAAATTGTTCGCCAAGTTCGCCTCCCTGCTGCGCTATGTCAGTGGCGACTACCGCGATCCGGCGACGTTCGAGAAACTCAAAACTGCGCTCGGCACCGCCCAGCGGCCGCTGCACTACATGGCGGTGCCGCCGACCATGTTCGAGACCGTCGTCCAGGGACTGGAGCAATCGGGCACGGCTCGTGGCGCACGGCTGATGGTGGAAAAGCCCTTCGGCCACGACCTGCAGTCGGCGCGCTGGCTGAACCGGGTCCTGCATCTGGTTTTCGACGAACAATCGATCTTCCGCATCGACCATTATCTCGGCAAGGAAGCGATCCAGAACCTGCTCTATTTCCGCTTCGCCAATTCCTTTCTGGAGCCGATCTGGAACCGCAACTTCGTCGAGAGCGTGCAGATCACCATGGCCGAGGATTTCGGCGTCGAGGGGCGTGGCCGCTTCTATGACAATGTCGGCTGCATCAGGGACGTCATCGAGAACCATCTGCTCAACATCCTGCTGCTGCTTGCCATGGAGCCACCCGTCGGCCGTTCGGCCGACGATTTGATCGACGAGAAGGTGCAGGTGCTGCGGGCGATCCGCACCTTGACGAAAGACGATGTCGTGCGCGGTCAGTTCACCGGCTATCTCGCCGAACCCGGCGTGGCACCGAACTCACCGGTCGAGACCTTTGCCGCGGTGCGTTTCTTCGTCGACACCTGGCGCTGGCAGGATGTGCCGTTCTTCATCCGCGCCGGCAAGAACATGCCGGTGCATGTCACCGAAGTGGTGGTGCGGCTGAAGCGGCCGCCGCTCGACGTCTTCGATCCGATCAAGCCGGCCGACCAGAACTACGTTCGCTTCCGCATCGATCCGCAAGTGGTGATCGCCATCGGCGCCCAGCGCAAGGCGGCGGGCGACGACATGATCGGCGAACAGGTCGAGCTGACGGCGCTCGACGACAGCAAGAGCGACATGCCGCCCTATGAGCGGCTGATCGGCGATGCCATGAACGGCAACGGCCAGCTGTTCACCCGCCAGGACGCCAGCGAAATGGCCTGGCGCATCGTCGGCCCGGTGCTCGGCGACACCACGCCGCCGCACGTCTATGAACCGCTTACATGGGGTCCGGCGGACGCGATGGCCGGGTTCGGGCCGCCCAATGGCTGGATCGATCCGGTAAAGTGAGTGGAGGTGGCGCAATGGCCAAAGCGGTGAAACAACCGGCATCGGCTGAGAAGATCGTGCTTGCGATCGATATTGGCGGCTCGCATGTCAAGATTCTCAGCAGCGCCGGCGGCGTGGAGCGGCGCGCCGACTCCGGGCCCGGCCTGACGCCGCAGCAGATGACCAATACGGTAAAGAAGCTAGCCGAGGGCTTGTCCTACGACGTCGTCTCGATGGGCTACCCCGGCCCGGTCACCCACAACAGGCCGCTCACCGACCCTGCCAATCTCGGCAAGGGTTGGGCAGGCTACGATTTCGCCGCGCAATTCGGCAAGCCTGTGAAGGTGGTCAACGACGCGCTGATGCAGGCCATCGGCAGTTATGAAGGCGGCCGCATGCTGTTCATCGGGTTGGGAACCGGTTTCGGTGCCGCGATGATCGTCGACAACGTCGCCCAGCCGATGGAACTCGCCCATCTTCCCTACAAGAAGGGCAAGAGCTTCGAGGACTATGTCGGCGAACGCGGCTTGGAAAAGCGCGGCAAGAAGAGATGGCGCAAATATGTCTTCGACGTCGTCGACCGGCTCCGCGCCGCCATGCAGCCTGACTACGTCGTCATTGGCGGCGGCAATGTCGACAAGCTCGATGAATTGCCCGCCGACAGCCGGCGCGGCGACAACACACGCGCCTTTGAAGGCGGATTTCGTTTGTGGCGCGACAAAGCGCTGATAGTCTGATATTGTTATTGTTTAATATAGTTGTTCAAAATAACGTGTGCCGCGGCATCAAGTCATTGCGCTGCGCAGATTTGCCGACTAGGAATCCCGCGCCACAACAACGCTGCCGTCCCGTGGATGCACAAAGGACGCCGTAGCATTTTGATTTTGCGCATGATCCTTTCCGGGAATCGAATCCGATTTTCAGGTCATTCGCTTTAGACGGAGAAATAGATTGACCGACGATAACGACAGCGCCCGTAAAGACATCGACCTGCTCGAGCTGACCGCTCACATCGTGTCCGCTTACGTCGAGAAGAACCGCCTGCCCGCTTCTGGTCTCGCCGATCTCATCGCCAGCGTCAGCACTTCGATAAGCGGGCTCGGCCAGCCGGTGGTCCCGGTGGCAGCTCCGCTGGTCCCGGCGGTCAACCCCAGGAAATCGGTGACACCGGATTTCATCATCTGCCTCGAGGACGGCAAGAAGTTCAAATCCCTGAAACGTCACCTCGGCGTCCATTTCGGCCTGACGCCGGACGCCTATCGCGCCAAATGGGGCTTGCCGGCTGACTATCCCATGGTCGCCCCCAACTATGCCGCTTCGCGTTCGCTGCTGGCGAAGTCGATCGGCCTCGGCCGCAAGGCCGCCGAAGTCGTGCCCGCCAAGGGCAGGGGCAGGAAGAAGGCCTCGGCCTGAGCAATTCGGTCCTGAGCCAACACTTAGGACGACTGGAACAGAAGCCTGCCGGCGAATCCGCCTTGGCAGGCTTCATGTTTTTGTGGCTTGGATGAACCGAACGGGGTCTTTTGGGGGAAGCCATGAACTACACCAGGATGGTGATCGAGAAAGAGGCGCCGGAAGAGTACGGCTACGACCGGATCCGCTACAATCTTTCCGAAAGTTCGATCGCCGACCAGAAACTCTCCGATATCGGCCTATCCTTGCCCGATCTCACGCTCTTCTACGGCGAGCATCGCGGCGACAAGGAATTGCGCGCGCTGATCGCCGCACAGGACGCCGGCGTCTTGCCCGACGATGTGCTGGTCACCGCTGGTGCTGCTGGCGCCCTGTTCATCATCTCGACCTCGCTGTTGTCGCAGAGTGATCATCTGGTCGTCATCAGACCCAACTACGCCACCAACATCGAGACCCCAAGGGCGATCGGCTGCGCCATCAGCTTTGTCGACCTGGCCTTCGAGGACGGCTTCGCCATCGATGTCGGCCAGGTCGCGGCGGCGATACGGCCGAACACCAGGCTGATCAGCGTCACCTGCCCGCACAACCCGACCGGCACGATGATGAGCCGCGCCGACCTCGACGCCCTGGTCGCGCTCGCCGAAAGCAGGGACTGCCATCTGCTGGTCGACGAAACCTATCGCGACCTCTCCTATGGCAAGCGCCTGCCGTCCGCGGCATCGCTGAGCCCGAAGGCGATCAGCGTCTCGTCGCTGTCCAAGGCCTTCGGCATTCCCGGCATCCGCATCGGTTGGCTGATCACCAGGGATGCGGAACTTCAGGAGAAATTCCTCGCCGCCAAGGAGCAGATCGGCATCTGCGGCAGCGTCATCGACGAAGGCATCGCGCGCGGCATGCTGGAGCGGCGGGACGTGTTCCTGGCGACGCTGCTGCCAGAAATGGCCAGGCGCCGCGACATCGTCCAGGCCTGGATCGACCGCGAGCCGCTGGTCGACTGGGTGCGCCCTGAAGGCGGTGTCGTCGGCTTCCCGCGCCTGAACGTCGACCCCGACTTCGACCTCGATCGGTTCTATGTGAACCTGCTGGAAAACCATGGCGCCTATGTCGGACCCGGCCATTGGTTCGAAATGCCGAAGCGCTTCTTCCGCGTCGGTTTTGGCTGGCCGACGGAAGCCGAGTTGAGGAGCGGCCTCGACGCCATCTCCGCGGCGCTCAGGCAATAATGTCCCCATGCAATCAACGGAACAGGGCGAAATTTCGTTGATCCAGCGCTGATTTTGGCGCACATCGCGCTGCGAACTTTGTTAGAAATTCCCTTGGCCGGAACAGCGCCCATCCGGGAAGTGCCCCGCCGGCCATCGCATCGGCCCGAAAATCGGTTCCGATTTTCGGAAAGCACGATGCGAAAACCAAAGTGTTGGAGCGTACTTTGTGCGTCCGATTGGACGCACGTCGCTCCAATGCCATCGCAACGGGGCCTCGATCCATGACTGCCGCACAAACCTCGCCGGACCAGCGCTATGCCGCGTTCCGCCACCGCTCCTTCCTGAGCTATTGGGCGGCGCGTTTCCTCACCACCTTCGCCACCATGATCGTGTCGGTCGCGGTCGGCTGGCAGATGTATGACCTGACGAGGGATCCTCTCGATCTCGGCCTGGTCGGCATCGTCCAGTTCCTGCCGTCGCTGCTGCTGGTGTTGGTCACCGGTGTCGTCGCCGACCGCTTCGGCCGCCGCCTGATCATGGCGCTGGCGGTGGTGATGGAGGCGATCTGCGCGCTGACCCTGCTGTTCCTGACCCTGCATGGCATCAGCGGACCGCTGCCGATCTTCGTCGTGCTTGCCATGTTCGGCGTCGCCCGCGCCTTTTTCGGGCCGGCCTCGGCCTCGCTGTTCGCCAATCTCGTGCCACCTGAGGATTTCGCCAACGCCATCGCCTGGAACTCGTCGGCCTGGCAGACGGCGACCATCGTCGGCCCGGTCGCCGGCGGCCTGCTCTACGGCGTGTCGGCGGAAGTCGCCTATGGCACCGCCGCCGTGCTTATGCTTGCGTCCGGGTTGCTGATCTTCACCATCCCGAAGCCTTCGCAACGCACCGAGACCGAGAAGCCGACGCTGCAGAACCTGTTCGGTGGGTTCAGCTATATCTGGAGCGAGAAGATCGTGCTGGGCGCCATCTCGCTCGATCTGTTCGCCGTGCTTTTGTCGGGCGCCTCGGCACTGCTGCCGATCTATGCGCGCGACATCCTCCAGCTCGGCCCCTGGGGCCTAGGCCTGCTGCGCTCGGCGCCGGGCGTGGGCGCCATCTGCGTCGCCATCTGGCTGGCCGGCCACCCAATCCGCAACCATGCGGGGCTGATCATGCTCGGCTTCGTTGCGGCGTTCGGTGCCTTCACCGTGCTGTTCGGCCTGTCGACCATCACCTGGCTGTCGATCGCAGCGCTCGCCTTCCTTGGCGCTACCGACATGTTCAGCGTCTACATCAGGGAGACTTTGATCCAGCTGTGGACGCCCGACCATGTGCGCGGCCGAGTCAATGCCGTGAACCAGGTCTTCGTCGGCGCCTCCAACGAGGTCGGCGAATTCCGCGCCGGCACGATGGCGGCGTTGATCGGCACGGTTCCGGCCGTCGTGGTCGGCGGCGTCGGCGCGATCGCGGTCGCCGGGCTGTGGATCGTGCTGTTCCCGCAACTGCGCAAGGTGCGCCACCTCAACGGGCGAAACTGACGTCTATCGCAGCGCCGGTTTGCCGAAGATCGTGCGCAGGAATTCATCCAGCCAGCGCTTGAGATGCATGTCCCAGATCAGCCGGCCGCCGAGATGATCGCGGCCGGGCTGCGCCCCGGGCAACTCGAAGCGATGCGCGCCGCGCACCACCCAACGCTGCATCATCGCCCTGGTCAACTCGCCATGGAACTGGATGCCCCAGGCATTGTCGCCATAGCGGAAGGCCTGGTTGGGATAGGTCTCGGCCGTCGCCAGCAGCGTCGCGTCCCTGGGCAGCGAAAAACCCTCGCGGTGGAACTGATAGACCATCTCCGGCCAATGCATCAGGGTCTTGCCGGCTTCGGTCGCCTTCAGCGGATACCAGCCGATCTCGACCAATCCTTCGCCGTGACCTTCGACCTTGCCGCCGAGATGGTTGACCAGCATCTGCGCACCAAGGCAGATGCCTAGGAACGGCCGGTTCTCCTTGAGCGGTACTTCCAGCCAGGCAGTCTCGCGGCGGACGAACTCGTCCTCGTCATTGGCGCTCATCGGTCCACCGAACACCACCGTGCCGGCGTGGCCGTCCAGCGTTTCCGGCAGCGTATCGCCGAGCGGCGGGCGACGGATGTCGAGCTCGAAGCCTTCTTCCAGGAGCATGTGGCCGACACGTCCGGGGCTCGAATTCTCCTGATGCAGCACGATCAGGATTTTTGGCTTCGAACTCGTTTGGCGCGGCATGGGCAGGCGAAATCCGTCTATTCGTCGCTCGATGTTCCGGTGGCGCCGGGTGCCTGCTCCGCCGCCTTGCGACGTGCCTCGATGCGGTCGCGGCGTTCGACGCCGATCAGCTCGGCGACGCGCCAGACCGTGTTGTCCTCCAGCTCGTGCAGCTCGCCATCGGCGTAGACGATCTCCCACATCAGGCCGATGAAGGCCTTGCGCGCCTCAGCATCGAGATGGCGCTTCAAGACACTGGTGAAGGCATAGAGATCGATCGCCTCATTGTCGGCCCGCTCGCCGGCGGCGGCGAGCGCTTCGAGCTCGGCGCCGCTGATCGAGTAGCTCTGGGCCAGCACCGCCTTGAACCGCTCCCACTCGACATCCTGGCGCACGCCATCGGCATTCATGACGTGATAGAGGAGCGCCGAAGCCGCAACGCGCGGATCGTCGCTGCTCGCATGCGTGCCGGCGCCGGCCGGCAAATCCCTCAGAAATGACAGAACGCGTTCAAACATATCCTATTCCTTAGAGCATGATGCCGAAAAGTGTGAAGCGGTTTTCGGACGACATCATGCTCTATCTGCTTGGGTTACAGGGCCCTCACGGCCGGCCCAACTCAAAACAACCGAAACCGACGCGGCGATTTTTCCGCTTCCTCGCCCGGATCGACGCCGGGATCATCCGGCAGCCGCGCATGCTCCTCGGCCGGCTCGACCGCTTCCGCGTTGGTCGGCACCTCGGCGAAGGCGGCGGCCGTAATCGGCCGGACGTGATCTTCCTCGCGGCTTTCAGCCTGCTTGCCCGTCGAAATATCGCCGCCGGCGTCATCGATCACCTCGACCGGCCTCTCGCTCACCGGCTTTGCCAGCGCTTCGATGACCGGAACGGGGGCGGCCGCTGCATCATCATGGTTGTCGATCAGCTGGCCGAGACGCTCCATCGGCGCGCGCCACTCGAAGGCGTCGAGCCGGCCGGTGACCGGCGATACCGGCGCCCACCGCTCCGAAACGACGCCATCGGCGACCCAGGCCGGATCGCGCGGCGCCCGCACCGCCCTGGACAGAAGCTGCCGCACCTTGCCCTGGTCGCCGGTGTCGGCCTCCTCGATGTCGGCCAATAGCAGATAGGCACCCTCGCGGCGGTCCATCCTGATCGCTGCCTCGGCCTCGCGGCGGGCAGTCGAAAAATCCAGCGCATCAAGTGCTGCGCGTGCCACCGTCATCGACGACTCGGCGTGGTTCTTCTTCATCTCCTGCAGCTTTTTCGCCCGGTTGAGGCGGTCGAGCACCGCATCGCCTGGCCGTGCATGGGTATAGAGCTCGGCGATCTCAGGATGCGGCTCGGCCCTCCACGCCGTCTCGAGGATTTTCGAGCCCTTGCGCACGTCGTTCTGCTTGAACAGCGCGGCCGCGGCGGCGACAGCGGCGGGGGCGAAGTCCGGCCGCAGCCGGTTGGCCTCGATTGCCGCGGTTCTGGCGGCAGTCGGATCGCTACCGGCAAGCGCCTGCGCCTTGGCCGTCAACAGCACGGCGCGACGGCGGTTGGCGGCATCGCGTTCGATCTGCCGTGTCGACTTCTGCGCGTCGACCAGTTTCAAGGCACCGTCCCAGTCGCCGCGCGCGGTCAATTCTTCCAGCGTCGATTCGGCCGCCCAGGCCAGTTGCGGCGCCATCACGGCGGCGCGGCCGGCATAGTGCCTGGCGGCGTTGCGGTCGCCGAGCCGTTCGGCCTCGAGATAGAGCCCGCGCAGGCCGAGCAGCCGCATTTCGGGATCGTCGAGCATGCTCTCGAATTTCTGCCGCGCGCCTTCGTGATCGCCTTCGAGCAGCGACGCCTGCGCCTCGAGCAGATGGATCAGCGGCTCCTGGTCGGAGCGGATCAGCTTGGCCGCTTCCTTGGTTTTCTTGCGAGCCAGTGCGCCGTCACCGGCGCCGGCGGCGATCATGCCGGTCGACAGCGCCTGATAGCCACGGTCGCGGCGGCGAACGCGGAAATAGCGCGAGATGGTGTAGGGGCTGTTCCACAGCGACTTGATCAGCCACCAGAAGATCATCACCGCGGCGACGACGGCAACGACGGCCACTGCCGCCACCATCAGGCTGACCTGGTATTGGTAGCCGCTGAAAGTGACGACCATGTCGCCCGGCCGGTCGGCCAGCCAGGCAAAGCCCAGCCCGAGGGCGAAAACGACAATGAGGAAGGCCAAGAGGCGGATCATGGTGTTGCCCTCATGCCTTCATCGCGCCGGAGATCAGCGCGTCAACCTGTGTTTCGACCTCGATGCGTGCTTTCAGTTTGCCGGCAAAGTCGGCACCGGCCGCCTTCACGGCTTCGGGCAGCGCGTCATACTCGCTGAGCGCCTTGGCATAGTCGCCCTGGTTGACCGCTACTTCTATGCGCGCGACGGTTTCCGGCGCACCGGCACCTTCGACGGCGCCGATCGGCCGGACCTTGACCAGCGATTCGGCGCTCGACAAAAGGTTCTGCAGGAAGCCGGCATTCTCATCGACCGGCCTCGCGGCGGCGACCATGGCATTGGCCGCGGCATCCGCTTGCGATGCGATCTCGGCGCGGGTCGGCACGCCTTTTTCAGCGTAGGTGCGCAGTGTCGCGAGTTGCGGCGCATCCGGCGAAATCGCGGCAAAGGTTTCGAGTTCGGCCGAGAATGGCGCGCCACGGTCGAGCGCGGACTTGAGCGCCGACGCGGCGATGGCGAGCGCGATCTTCGGCTGTCCCGCCGCCGCTTCGACCTTGCCGGAAAGCTGCGACACCGACTGCTCCAACGCAGTGAGCCGGCCATCCAGCGCCGTCGTCGCTTCGCCGGCTGACTTCGCCTGCGCGTCGAGACCAGCCAGTTTTTCGTTGAGCGGGCCGAGATCGACCGGTGCCGTGCCGCCGGCCTTACCTAGGGCGGCGACCGCGGTTTCGATCTGCTTGATCTTGTCGCCAAGCGCTGCGAGCCCGGCAGTGTCGCCCGCTCCACCGGATTCGACCGCCGACTTCAGCGCCGCGACATCGGTCTTGACCTGATCCAGCGCCGACGACAGGCCATCGACCTTGGCCGACGCGTCGGTGTTGCCGCCCGTTTCCTTCAGGCCGGCGATTTCGCGATTCAGCGCGGCGATCTCGCTGTTGACGCCGTCGAGCGATACGCCGGAACTGGACCCCGGCGCGCCGAGCAGCCCGGCATATTGCAGGCCACCCGCGCCGACCAGCGCGATGACGCCGCCTATGATGCCGGCGGCAATGCCATTGAGGCCGCTACGCTTTGCCGGTGGTGTTGGCGCCATTCTGTCGTCCCGTGTCTCGGTTCTCGCCTTGTTGTCGTCGGCCTGGGAGCGCTTCGCCGACGCATCCTCGAAATTGTAGTCGAAGGCTTTGGTCTTGTTGGCCGGCGCCTCGGACGCTCCGGGATAGGCAGGTTCAGCTTCGCTGGCGCCCTTGGCTGCCGCTTCCGCGGCCGTCGCCGCTGGCTGTTCCGATTCGGCCTGGGCGTCCGCATGCTCCCAGGGCTCGAGATCGGTCTGGTCGGCATGCACCGGTTCTTCGGGAATCTCGGCCTGCGAGACGGCCTCCTCCGGCGCCTCTTCGGCGCCGCCCTGGGGCTTGGCGGCGTCCTCGTCGGCGATGCGCGAGACCGCGCCGGGCTCGAGATCGATGGTCACCGGCTCGCGGCGGCCTTTCGAGTGTCGCATCTTCGGCGTCTTGACCATGCTTGGGCTCCGCACAATTCGCTTCGTCTCAACGCCTGGCGGCGCATGATGGTTCAGAAAATGGTCTAGCACATCACCAAGCGGTGAAAAGGGGCGGTGTGATGACGCGGCTCAGAGCCGCGTCTGCAAAAGTGCCAGCAGCGTTTGCTCGTCGGGCCGCTCGGCTATGCGGATTCTTTCGTTGGCGGTATCGTCAAGCGCTGCCGCGATGCGCGCGGAAAGGGCGAAAAACCTTGTCTTTTCAAAGAGTCCTTGCAGAGCGGTCCGACTTGCCAGAATCCGCATCGCGGCGGCGGCCTTGGCTGAATAAAGCAGCACCGCATCGGCGGGTCGGCCGGACAGGCGCTCGAGGATGGCTTCATCGGAATAACCCGCCGTAAGCGTGTCATATGTCTCGACGGCTTGGACCTGGACGGCTGCTGCTCTCAGCCTGTGTTCGAACACTGGAAAGCGCACGCGTCCGCAGAGATAGACGATGGTCTTCCCCGAGAGACGACCGGCAAGACCGTCGGCAAGCGCCTCGGCATCGCCCGGGCCTTCGCTGACGGACAAGAACCCCGCTTTGCGCGCCGCTTCCGCCGTCCTTGTTCCCACGGCATGGCAGGGCAGACCGGCAAGCGCCGCGATGAGCTCCCTGGAAGCAAGCCGCACGGCATTGGCGCTGGTGATGGCCACCGCGACGGCATCGCCCGGAAACAGTCCGGCATCGACCGGCAACGCCGCCGTTTCGGTCAAGGGCAGAAGGATCGGCTGGAACCCTGACTCCTGAAGCCGCTGTGCCGTGCGCGAGGCGCCCGGTTCCGGTCTCGTCACCAGGACGCGAAGCATTTCAGAGCCAGCCGTCGAAGAACTTTTCGCCGGCCCTGGCCCGCACGGTCCGGGCGGCTTCCTGGCCGATGCGGCAAGCATCCTGCGCCGGTCCCTGCAGATCGACCGTGTGCGACTGCGTGCCGTCGGGCGAGATGATCAACCCGGCGAAGGAGAGCTCTCCGGCCTCGATCGCCGCATAGCCGGCGATCGGCGTGCGACAGGAACCATCGAGCGCCGCCAGGAAGGCACGCTCACAGGCGAGCGCCTGGCCGGTCGGCACATCGTGGATGGCCGCCAGCATCTTTTCGACGTCGCCATCGCCGATGCGGGTTTCGATGCAGATCGCGCCCTGTCCCGGCGCCGGCGGAAAGATGTCGAGCGGCATCAGGTCGGTGACGACGTGGTCGAGCCCGAGCCGCTTCAGCCCGGCATAGGCCAGGATGGTGCCGGCGGCGAAGCCTTCATCAAGCTTGCGCAGGCGCGTCTGCACATTGCCGCGGAACATCACTACGTCGAGATCCGGCCGCATCCGGCGGATCAGCGCCTGTCGCCGCAGCGATGACGAGCCGACTTTCGCTCCATGCGGCAGTTCGGCAATGGTCTTCGCCGCCTTGCCGATAAAGGCGTCGCGCGCGTCCTCGCGCGGCAGGAAGGCGCTGAGTTCGAGACCGTCGGGGAGTTGCGTCGGCATGTCCTTCGACGAATGCACGGCGATGTCGATCCGGCCCGCCAGCAATGCCTCCTCGATCTCTTTGGTGAACAGGCCCTTGCCGCCGGCCTCCGACAGCGGCCGGTCCTGGATGCGGTCGCCGCTGGTCGAGATGACGACGATCTCGAACGCTTCCGCCGGCATGCCATGCGCGGCCATCAGCCGCGCCTGCGTTTCATGCGCCTGTGCCAGCGCCAGCGGGCTGCCGCGTGTTCCGATTCTCAAGATTGTTTGCATGGCGTGCGGTCCGTGATAACCCCCGGGCAGACCGAGGCCTTTCCGGGCTTTCTCCTAATGGGGAAAGCGCCGACAGACAATCTCTAGGGACAGCGACGAATTGATCCGCGTTCTGGGCATTGAGACGAGTTGTGACGAGACCGCTGCCAGCGTCGTGGCGCTGGACGGTGACGCTGCGCCAAAAATTCTGTCCAGCATCGTGCTCAGCCAGATCGAGGAGCATGCCGCCTTTGGGGGCGTCGTGCCGGAGATCGCGGCGCGCGCCCATGTCGAGGCGCTGGACGGCATCGTCGAGGCAGCCCTTGCCGATTCGGGCACAGCACTTGCCGATATCGACGCGATCGCCGCCACTGCCGGCCCCGGTCTGGTCGGCGGGCTGATTGTCGGGCTGATGACCGCCAAGGCGATCGCCGCGGCGGCGAACAAGCCGCTGATCGCCATCAACCACCTCGAAGGCCATGCCTTGACCGCAAGGCTGACCGACGGGCTCGATTTTCCCTATCTGCTGCTCCTGGTCTCCGGTGGCCACACGCAGATCCTCGCCGTGCGCGGCGTCGGCGACTATCAGCGCTGGGCAACCACCATCGACGATGCGCTCGGCGAAGCCTTCGACAAGACCGCCAAGATGCTCGGCCTGCCCTATCCCGGCGGACCCAATGTCGAGAAGGCCGCCCAAACCGGGGATGCGTCGCGCTTTGCCTTTCCGCGTCCGATGAAAGGCTCGGCCCAGCCCGACTTCTCCTTTTCCGGCCTGAAGACCGCCGTGCGCCAGGCGGCGACAGCCATCGCGCCCTTGAGCGACCAGGATGTCGCCGACATCTGCGCTTCGTTCCAGGCAGCGGTGGCCGATGCGCTGGCCGACCGTGTCGCGCGTGCGCTGGCGCGCTTTCGCGAGACGTTTCCCGGCACCAAAAATCCGGCCCTGGTGGTTGCCGGCGGCGTCGCCGCCAACCGCACCATCAAGGCTACGCTGGAGCGGCAGTGCGACGAGGCCGGCTTCACCTTCGTCGCGCCACCGCTGAAACTGTGCACCGACAATGCGGCGATGATCGCCTGGGCCGGCATCGAACGGTTGCGCGAAGGCATGGCGGAGGAAAACGGCTTCGACTTCGTGCCGCGCTCGCGCTGGCCGCTGGACAGCATTTCGACGCCGATGGTCGGCTCCGGCCGGCGCGGAGCCAAGGCATGAATGGCCGGGAGATGAACAGCCAAGACAAGGAAAACCCGGGCAAAAGCTGCTGGCGCGTCAGCGTGCTTGGCGGTGGCGCCTGGGGCACGGCGCTGGCGCTGGCCATGCTGCGTGCAGGCCATTCGGTGCGGTTGTTCGCCCGCGACCCCGAAACCGTCGCGGCGATCGATCGCGGCGAGAACCCGCGCTATCTGCCCGGCATCGCCATCGCGCCCGGCATCGACGCGACGAGCGACATCAAGGCGGCACTCACTGGCGCCGATTGCGTGCTGGCGGTGACGCCGGCGCAGTCGCTGCGGGCAACGCTGGCGGTCGCGAAAGGCCATGTGCCTGCCGATATTCCGCTCGTCCTCTGCGCCAAGGGCATCGAGCGCGACACCGGCGCCTTGCTGTCGGCGATTGTCGGCGAGATCCTGCCGCAAAATCCGGTCGCCGCTCTATCGGGTCCAAGCTTTGCCACCGATGTCGCCCGGGGCCTGCCGACTGCGGTGGTCGTGGCCGCCCGCGACGAGGCATTGGCAGCGGACCTCGCCGCCCGCTTTTCGGCGGAGAATCTGCGCTGCTATTCGAGCGACGACCTCATCGGCGTCGAGATCGGCGGCGCCTTGAAGAACGTCTTCGCCATTGCCGCAGGTGCTGTCACCGGGGCGGGGCTCGGCGCCAGTGCCCAGGCCGCCATGGTGACGCGCGGCTTCGTCGAACTGCGGCGCATCGGTGCCGCGTTCGGCGCCAGGCCCGAAACGCTGATGGGCCTGTCCGGCCTTGGCGACCTGCTGCTCACCTGCTCGTCGACCCAGTCGCGCAACTTCGCCTATGGGCTGGCGCTGGGGCAAGGCAAGCCGCTTGCCGGATTGCCGCTGGCAGAAGGCGTGCCGACAGCGGCGATCGCCGCCCGCATCGCCACCGAGCGAAGCATCGACGCGCCGATCATTGCCGCCGTGGCGGCCATACTGGACGGCACCATCACCATCCGGCAGGCTGTGACAGCCTTGATGACCCGGCCGCTGAAGACCGAAACCAACGATTGATCCCACAACATCGATCCCACGACCAGGAGAAAGACCATGCTGTTTGCTTTGATTTGCAAGGACAAGCCCGGGACCCTGCAGGTGCGCCTCGACACGCGTCCCGAGCATATCGCCTTTCTCGAAGGGTTGAACGGCGACAAGAAACTGGCTTTCGCCGGTCCCTTCCTTGACGCCGAAGGCAAGCCCAATGGCAGCCTCGTCGTCGTCGAGGCGCCGGACCTGGCAGGGGCACAGGCCTTGTCGGCCGCCGACCCGTACGCCAAGGCCGGACTGTTCGACAGCGTCGAAATCCGCCAGTGGAACTGGACGTTCAACAAGCCGGCGGCTAGTTAATTCCGGTCGCTGGCGGACGCACGCCAAGGAGGAGCAAAAGAAATGAACTACTGGCTGTTCAAATCCGAACCCTCGGTCTTCTCCTTCGAGGCGCTGAAGGCGAAGGGCAAGGCCGGCACGCAATGGGATGGCGTGCGCAACTATGCCGCGCGCAACAACATGAAGGCCATGCAGATCGGCGATCTCGGCTTCTTCTACCATTCCAACGAGGGGCTGAACGTGGTTGGCATCGCCGAAGTCTGCGCGCTTGCCCATCCCGACACCACGACCGACGACCCGCGCTGGGAATGCGTCGACATCCGTGCCTTCAAGGACGTGCCGAACCCGCCGACGCTTGAAGAGGTCAAGGCCAATCCAAAGCTTGCCGAAATGGCGCTGGTGCGGCTCGGGCGGCTTTCCGTGCAGCCGGTGACGCCGGCGGAGTGGAAGGAAGTCTGCCGCATGGGCGGCCTGACACCCGCTCCGTGACGGCGCTCACACCAGACAGCGCGAAACAATTCATCCTCGACAACACGGCGCTGATGGCGCCGCCGCATGTGCCGGAAATCCTGCTTCATCTTGCCGATGAGGCGCATGATTTGTGGCAGCGGACGGAGGATGAGCTGGTCGAGATCGGCCTGCCGCCGCCCTTCTGGGCCTTCGCCTGGGCCGGCGGCCAGGGCCTTGCCCGCTACATCATCGACAATCCGGCTATGGTGCGGGGAAAGCGTGTGCTCGACTTCGCTTCCGGCTCCGGCCTTGTCGCCATTGCCGCGGCCAAGGCCGGTGCTGCCGGCATGATCGCAACCGACATCGATCCTTTCTGTGCGACCGCCATCCGCCTCAATGCGCAGGCCAACGATGTCGGGATCGACTTCCTCGGCACCGATTGCATCGGCACCGATGCGGGATGGGACGTGATCCTGGCTGGGGATGTTTTCTACGACAATTCCTTCGCCGTCCCGCTGATACCTTGGTTCGCAACGCTGAAGGCGCGCGGCGCCGAGATCCTCGTCGGCGATCCCGGCCGGTCGTATATGCCGAAGGCGGGACTGGAACCGCTTGCGGTCTATGAAGTGGCCGTCACCCGGGCGTTGGAGGATTCACTGGTCAAGCGCACCACCGTCTGGCGGTTTGCTTGACGCCTTCGCCGAACAGGCGTTCCATCAGATTTGCATTGGAGGGGGACGCATGGATTTTGAAGCAGTGAACTGGCTGGCGGTGATCGCCGCCGCCGTCGTCGCATGGTTGTTCGGCGCCGCCTGGTACATGGGCCTGAGCAAGCCGTGGCTCAAGGCCGCCAGGCTCGATCCCGCAACAATGAAGAAATCACCGCTGCCCTTCGTCATCAGCTTCATCGCCGAACTGGTCATGGCCTACATAATGGCCCTGGTGGTCGGCGCGATGACCGGCGGCGAGCCGACATTGCTAGCCGGACTTGTCTTCGGCTTCGTGCTTTGGCTGGGCTTCGTCGCCACGACGCTCTCGGCCAACCACCGCTACCAGGATTTCGGCTGGGACCTGACCCTCATCGACGGCGGCCACTGGCTCGGCGTGCTGCTGATCATCGGCGTGGTTATCGGCTGGTTCGGCGCGGCGGCAGGCTGACGACCTGCCGCGATCGTCAGGTCTGCGTCCTGGCGACTTCCTCGAGGATCCATTCGCGAAAGGCGGCGATGCGCGGATCGTCGGCAGTGCTCTCGGGATAAACCAGGAAATAGGCGAACTCGGCTCCCACCCGCAGGCCGAGTTCAAAAGGCTGCACCAGCCTGCCTTCGGAGAGGTCGTTTGCCACCATAGCGAAATCGGCGAGTGCGACGGCATTGCCCTCGATCGCCGCCTGAACGGCATCGGTGGAGTTCCTGAACACGATGGTGCGGCTGTCGTCGAAATCGCTGATGCCGGCCGCCGCCATCCACATCCGCCAGTTCGGCCATGTCACGCCTTGCCGCGCCCATTCGATATGGGCAAGCGTGTGGTTGAAGAGGTCACGCGGCTCGCGCAGCGGCGGACCGGACGTCAGCAGGCCCGGGCTGCACACCGGGATGATGATGTTGTCGAACAGGCGATGGGCGCGGAGGCCCGGGTACTTCCCGACGCCGAACCGGATGCCGACATCGACGTCGTCGAGGTCGAAATCCCGCACTTCGTAGGCGATGTCGAACCTGAGCTCGATATTGGGGTGATGCCTTCGAAAATCGTCGACGCGCCGCATCAGCCATTTTGAAGCGAACTGCGCGTCGAGCGTTACCTTCAGCAGTGTCGTGCCGCGGGTCAGCTTGCGTGCCCGCGAGACGGCCCGGCCAAGCAGGTCGAGTGCATCGATCGATGCCTCGAACAGCACCGTGCCCGCCGCCGTCAGCCGGATGGTGCGGCTGGTGCGGGTGAACAGCACGATGCCCAGTTGATCCTCGATTTCCTTGATCTGATGGCTGACCGCTGCCGGCGTCAGGCCGAGCTCGTCGGCGGCACGCGTGAAGTTGAGGTGCCGGGCGGCGGCTTCCAGCGTCCTCAGCGCTCGCGTTCCAGGCAGCAGGCGGGACATGCCATTCTCAAATAAAACTTGACGATCTCGAAAGAACTACTCGTTTCTCATTTAGATTTCAATGCGGCATGATCCTGCCATCGCAACACCATCAAACCGGATTTGATATCCGGATGAAACGGATCACGCCATGTCCCACATTGTCTTGAATGCGCCGGTATCCACGCCGGCTTGGCTTAGCGCGGTGCTTGACTGGTTTCGCCATGCCAGGGTCGCCATCCGCCTCGCCCGCTACGATATAGCCCACCAGAACGTCGAGAACCTCTCCGATCGCCAGCTACGCGACATCGGCGCCGAGCGCCGTAACGTCGCCCGCGCCGTGGACAGGGAAATGGGTCGGCTGGGCCTGCTAGACATCGGCTGGCAGAAGCCAGGCAGGCGATTAGGGGAGTAAGGAAATAGGGCAGTACGGCCGAAGGGGGAGTTAAGACAGCACCGACACACATGCCCTACTGCCCTACTGCCCTACTGCCCTACTGCCCTACTGCCCTACTGCCCTACTTACCGCATCACCCTCATCACCGTCTTATCTGACAGCAGCGGCAGCAGCCGCGCCATCGTGCGCGCGGTCACCGCCACACACCCTTGTGTCGGCGTGAAGCCGGGGCGCGCCAGATGGAAGAAGATGGCGCTGCCGCGCCCGCGCCGGCGTGGCGCCAGGTTCCAGTCTAGCACCAGGCAGGCGTCATAGAGGCGGTCGTCGCGCCGCATGCGTTCGTGGCTGGCGCCATAGGGAATCTTGACCGGCCTGTTATAGTTGCGGTCGTCAGGCACTTCGCACCAGCCCAGATCAGGCCCGATCGGCGTCATCGCCAAACGGGTTTTGCGGCCACTGGAGAACTGATCTCCCCGGAAGTAGCCCGACACGATCCGCATCGGGCCAAGCGGCGTGGCGCCGTCGCCTTCACGCTTGTCGGCCGAGATGCCGCCCCGCCCCAGCGCACACGCAAACACCGTTCTGCCGGCCTGCAGCAGGCCCTGGCTTGGGTTTCCGGGCCTCGCCCGCACGGTCAGCACGCGCAGCTCTTTTCGCAAAATTGCGCCGGCTGCATTGCTATCGCGTTTTTTCTTGTATGATCGTGCCACGGAACAAATCACTGTGATCGGCTGTTGTGCTGGTCAGCTTCCGCATAAAGAGACAGCGGTCAACTGAATTTTCTTTTCAAAACAACGGATTGATCCATGACTTCACGCACCATTCTAATCGTCGACGACGATGACGACCTGCGCGGCACTCTGGTCGAGCAATTGTCCCTCTACGAGGAATTCGACGTGCTGCAGGAATCGACTGCGGCAAAAGGCGTCGCCACCGCGCGCGGCGGCCTCATAGATCTGCTCATCATGGATGTCGGGCTGCCCGACATGGATGGCCGCGAAGCGGTGAAGATCCTGCGCAAGGGCGGCTACAAGGCGCCCATCATAATGCTGACCGGCCACGACACCGATTCCGATACGATCCTTGGTCTCGAGGCCGGCGCCAACGACTATGTGACGAAGCCGTTCCGCTTCGCCGTGCTGCTGGCGCGCATCCGTGCGCAATTGCGCCAGCATGAGCAGAGCGAAGACGCCACCTTCTCGGTCGGGCCCTACACCTTCAAGCCCAGCCAAAAACTGCTGATCGACCCCCGCGGCGGCAAGGTGCGGCTGACGGAGAAGGAGGCCTCGATCATCAAATATCTCTATCGCGCCGACCAGAAGGTAGTGACACGCGACGTGCTGCTCGAGGAGGTGTGGGGCTACAATTCCGGCGTCACCACGCACACGCTGGAAACCCACGTCTACCGGCTGCGCCAGAAGATCGAGCGCGATCCTTCCAATGCGGAAATTCTTGTGACAGAAAGCGGTGGCTACAAGCTGGTTCCTTAAACATTTCATTATCCAATCAGCGGCCGGGCGGGACCGCATTCGGGTACGATCCAGTTGGAGGGGGTTGTGGATCGTATCGCAGGGGAGGGAATGGACTGACCGTTCGGGGACACAGCTAGATGGCGTTGGATGACGACATTCGCATCCTGTCCGCCGTGAGGCTCTTCGAGGGCTTCACGCAGGAACAGTTGCGTCTGCTCGCCTTCGGCGCCGAGAACACAATATTGCTTGCCAATCACAAGCTTTACCGCGAGGACGACGAGGCCGATTCCGCCTATGTCGTGGTCAGCGGGCGCATCCTGCTCTATCGAGAGCAGAACGGCGAACGCATCCCGATACGTTCGGTCGGCCCCGGCGCGATCCTGAGCGAACTCGCATTGATCGCCGACAGCAACCGGCTGACCAGCGCGTCGGCCGAAATCGATTCGGAAGTGATACGGCTCAGCCGCAAGATGTTCCGCCGTATCCTGGAAGAATATCCGGAAATCGCAGTGAATCTCCACCAGCGTATCTCCGAGGAATTTCAGACACTGATCCGCCGTATCGAGGAACTGGCGCCCCGCTTCTCTGACTAGCGGCAGCGATGAGCTGGTCATCCCGCTGCCAGGACCTTAGGGGTAAGGTCTGGCCGCGACGTAGCTCTAATCGAGATCGAAGCGCGCTATGACCGGCACATGGTCCGACGGCCGCTCCCAGCCGCGCGCCAGGCGCAGGATCTCGTAGCCGGCAAAATCAGCCACCAGGTTTGGTGACGACCAGACGTGATCGAGCCGCCGGCCACGGTCAGAGGCCTGCCAGTCCTGCGCGCGATAGCTCCACCAGGTGTAGAGCTTCTGCTCCTGCGGAATATTGAGCCGCATCAGGTCGACCCAGTTGCCGGCCAGCCGCATCGCCTCGAAGCTTTCCGTTTCGACCGGCGTGTGGCTGACCACGTTGAGCAACTGCTTGTGCGACCAGACGTCGTGTTCGAGCGGGGCGATGTTGAGGTCGCCGACAAGGACCGAGCCGGACACCTCGTCATGCTCGGCACGGATGGCATTCATCTCGGCGACGAAATCGAGCTTGTGCTTGAACTTCCTGTTGATGACAGGATCCGGTTCGTCGCCGCCCGCCGGAACGTAGAAATTGTGCAGCAGGATGGCCTTGCCGCCGGCCCGCACTGTCACCGACAGGTGCCGGCTGTCCTCGATCTCGCAGAAGCGGCGCCTTTCGACCACCTCGATCGGCCGCCGCGCCACCGTGGCGACGCCGTGGTAGCCCTTCTGGCCGTGGAAGGCGATGTGCTCGTAGCCGAGCTTGCGGAACGCCTTGTCGGGAAACAATTCGTCCGGAACCTTGGTCTCCTGCAGGCAGAGCACATCCGGCGCATGCTCGACAAGCAGGCGTTCGACGATCGGCATGCGCAGGCGAACGGAGTTGATGTTCCAGGTGGCAATGGAAAAGGGCATTCGGCAATCCAGGACAGCGTATGGCCAGCCAGAACCGACAGGCTATGGCAGGCAAGACGCCTTTTGACGGAGTCAGTCCGGGAAACTGCCAGCCGCAAGCCGCAAAGACAAGCCGGCCCCCGCCCAGCGAGGCGCGACCCAGGGCTTTCCACAGCTATTGACGCGATTGGTCCTGGGGCGGTTCATCGTTTCACGGAAACGCAGAACCGCTCTATCTCCTTGTTTTGACGCGATTCCCCCAGGGAAAGCACTACGCGCTTTTCCCGGGAAGACCGTTTCACACTTTCCTGGAATGCTCTACCGCGCCTTGGTGTTGACTTCGCGATTCGCGCTGTAGTCGATGGCGAAGGTGTCGGCGGCGAAGCTGACGCCTTCCTTGACGTTGAAGATCATCACCGTCGTGTCCTTGCCCTGTGCGTCGGTGATCGTCCACTGACGCAGCTCGTAGGATTTGGCATCGAACATCATCGTGATCTTCGAATTGCCGAACACCGATTTGTCGGCGAGCTGGATGGTGGTGAGGTCGTCTTCCTGCTTGACGCTTTTGACGCGGTCGCCAGAGAGATCGATCTTGTCGTCGAGCAGCAGCTTCAGCGGCGTCTTCGACAGCGGATAGAGATCGGAGGTGTTGAGCCTCTTATTGAGGATGACCACCGACTTGCCGTCTGAAATCACCCGGAAATTTGACGTGCCGTCATAGTTGAAGCGGATCTTGCCCGGCCGTTCGAGGAAGAACTTGCCGCCGGTCTGCTCGCCCTTGGGGCCGAACTGCACGAATTCGCCGCTCATCGATTTGACCGAGGAAAAATGGTCGGCGATCTTCTGTGCGGCCGGCGGCACGGCCGCTTGCGCCGAAGCCAGCAACTGGAAGCCGGGCATCACGTTGAAGGCCGCCGCCCCTGCAAACCCCAGGCCCAGCCCGAGCAACTGGCGCCGGGTGGGAGCAAAACTGCGGAGCGCTGAAGGATCGTTTTTCATATCGGTCACTCTCATCTGATTCCTGAGTTGCTCTAGTGCTTGGACCCCCAGTTGGGCTGAAGTTTGGCGGGTCAGTCGCGCCTCATTCGCTTCAACGCCCTGAACGGTTCAAGGTTGCGAGACAGGAGATGTCATAAGGATCGCGGTCAGAACTTGTCCTCTTCGGTCGGCACCAGGATCTCACGCTTGCCGGCATGGTTGGCCGGGCCGACGATCCCTTCCTTCTCCATTTTCTCGATGATCGAGGCGGCGCGATTGTAGCCGATGCCCAGCCGGCGCTGGATGTAGCTGGTGGAAGCCTTGCCGTCGCGCAGCACCACGGAAACAGCCTGATCGTAAGGATCATCGGAATCCTCGAAATTGCTGTTGCCGCCGCCACCGCCGGAACCGCCCTTGCCCGACGGCTCGTCGTCGTCCTCGCCATCGTCCTCGGTGATGGCATCGAGGTATTCCGGCACACCCTGCAGCTTCAGATGCGCGACGATCTTCTCGACCTCTTCATCAGCGACGAACGGGCCGTGCACGCGCTGGATACGGCCGCCGCCGGCCATGTAGAGCATGTCGCCCATGCCGAGCAGCTGCTCGGCACCCTGCTCGCCCAGGATGGTGCGGCTGTCGATCTTCGATGTCACCTGGAAGGAGATGCGGGTCGGGAAATTGGCCTTGATGGTGCCGGTGATGACGTCGACCGAGGGACGCTGTGTCGCCATGATCACATGGATGCCGGCGGCACGCGCCATCTGCGCCAGGCGTTGCACCGCACCTTCGATGTCCTTGCCGGCGACCATCATCAGGTCGGCCATCTCGTCGATGATGACGACGATATAGGGCATCGGCTCGAGGTCGAGATTCTCGGTCTCGTAGATCGCCTCGCCGGTCTGGCGGTCGAAACCGGTCTGCACGGTGCGCGAGATCTTTTCACCCTTCTTGTCGGCTTGCTGCACGCGGGCGTTGAACCCGTCGATGTTGCGCACGCCGACCTTCGACATCTTGCGGTAACGGTCCTCCATCTCGCGCACGGTCCATTTCAGCGCCACCACCGCCTTCTTCGGATCGGTGACCACCGGCGTGAGCAGATGCGGAATGCCGTCATAGACCGACAGTTCCAGCATTTTCGGATCGATCATGATCAACCGGCAATCCTGGGGCGTCAGCCGATAGAGCAGCGACAGGATCATGGTGTTGATGGCGACCGACTTGCCCGAGCCGGTGGTGCCGGCGACCAGCACGTGGGGCATCTTGGCGATGTCGACGATGACCGCCTCGCCATTGATGGTCTTGCCCAGCGCCAGCGCCAGTTTGGCCTTCGTCGTTTCGAAGTCGCGGCTGGCCAGAATCTCGCGAAGATAAACGGTTTCGCGCTTGGCGTTCGGCAGTTCGATGCCGATGGCGTTGCGGCCGGGCACCACAGCGACGCGGCAGGCGATGGCGCTCATCGAGCGGGCGATGTCGTCGGACAGGCCGATGACGCGCGAGGATTTGATGCCGGGCGCCGGTTCGAGTTCATAGAGCGTGACGACGGGACCGGGGCGAACGGCGATGATCTCGCCCTTGACGCCGAAATCCTCCAGCACGCCCTCGAGCAGGCGGGCATTCTGTTCCAGCGCGTCCTTGGACAGGCTGGCATCGCGCACCACGTTCTTCGGTTCGGACAGGAAATGCAGCGACGGCATCTCGAATTTTTCCGAGCCGATCAGCGATGTCTGCGCCTCGCGCTGGACGCGGGCGCCCGGAGCCGGACGCGGCGCCGGCGCCTCGACGCGGGTGGCGGCGTCGGAGCGGAACTGCTGCACCCTGGCGGTCGGCGCCGAACGGCGTTGCACGACGGGCTCATCGTCGAATTCGGCATCTTCGCCATTGTCGAAGCGATCGCCGAAGACATCGTCATCATCCGGATCGACCGAAATGCTGCGGTCATTGACCATGGCGGCGAAGAATTCGGGCTCGACGCGGGCGCGACCGTCCGGGCTCATCCGCGATTCGGCGAACTCGGCCGACTCGACCCGTTCGGCGGCGCGCCGCCAGCCGCTCGCGCGCGGCTCCATCTCCGGCTCGTACTCCTCCCGCTCCTGCCTGCGGCGCACGGCGCGGCGGTGCATCCAGGCGCGCAGCGACAGCCACCAGTGGGTGATGGCACCAAGCGCCAGAATGCCTTCGTCGCCCTCATCCTCGTCATTGTCGAACAAAAGGTCGTCCTCACGCGGATCGACGGCAGGCTCGTCCTCCATCACGGCGAAGCCGTTCTTGCGTCCGATCAGCGCCGAACCGTGGGCAAAGAGCCACAGCGCGGGTGCGGCCAGCAAGATGGCGATGATGCTGGCGAACAGCCCGGTCGGATAGCCGCCGATCACAATCCCGGGGATCTTAAGCACCATGTCGCCGAACACGCCGCCGAGGCCGGTGGGCAGCGGCCAGGTCTTGGGCGGCACCACGCAGCCGGCCATTGCCGCGGCGAGCAGGGCGAAGCCAAACCATGAAAGCCCGCGCCTGGGCAGCCTGTCGACGCCGCGCGCGGAAAACAGCAGAAAGCCCCAGATCACGGTCGGAACCAGCGCCGCGACGGCGGCAAGGCCGAAGAACTGCATGGCCAGGTCGGAGAACACGGCGCCGGCATAGCCCATGGCGTTGGTGACGGTGTTGTTCGTCGCGTGCGAGAAGCTCGGATCGGCGACATTCCAGGTGGCAAGGCTGGCGACGCCGAATGCGGCCAGCACGAACAGTCCGGCGCCGACCAGCCGCCCGACCTGGCGCCGCGCGAACGCCTGGATGCCGTGCCCCGTATCGGCCAGCGCGAGCGGTGCTGAAGCCCCTGAACGCATGCTCATCCCCGTCTGTCATTGCTTCGTGCGGGTGCGTGGCGCACTCCGGCAGATTCGGGTCTCAGACTATCGGCGGGAAGGTTAAGGGCGCATTAACTATAAGAGGTTGAGATGATCAAACCTCGTTACCGACGGTTGAGCCGCTTGCTGCCCGAGGAAAGCGACCTGAGAAAGGGCCGTGACGTTGCCGCAGGGCCACCAATTTGGGTAGAGGCATGCAATCTGTCATCCTTCGCGTGGCGGTTCTGGGCTGGGCAGGGCTCAGTCTCCTGCTCGCTTTGCACTGGTTTGTCGAACTCGGCATGGTGGGCTTTCCGGATGGCTACGTGACACCCTTTGCCAGGGCGACCAGCCCGCTGCTGCACACCCTCGCCACCGCCTGTCTGATGCAAGGCCTGTATTTTTTGTACAGGGGTCTTTTCGGCAAAGGATTTGGATTGCTGGGGCTCGGCCTGCAGATTTTCATCGCGGCCGTCCTGACGGTGGCGCCTGTGCTGATTGTCAGGAATTGCCCTCATTCCCAGACATGCAGCAGGGCCTATGAGACGCTGACAAACACCATGATGGACGACGGCGCCGGCGGATAGGGCTGCCGCCGGAACGGTTTGTCGGGAGATCCTGCTCAAGCCCTGTCCACGCGCGGCCTCGCAACAGGCACAGGGCACGCCATTGTTTGGTCGGCAAAAAAGATCGAACCTCGGCTCGATCAAGACGCCTGTCGGCATGGTACCAAAAAAGAGGCCCGGAACGTGTCCGGGCCTCAATGCGTGACCTCCTTTCGGAAGCGTCACGACGGGATCTTTCAAGGCAATTCCAGGAAAATGTGCGGTGGTTTTCCGTTCGGAATTGCGTAGGCAGGTAAGGGGGCCGGCGGGAGGAGGGTTCCACCGGCCCCTTGGCTAAGCTGGCCTTACGGCACCACTTCGCCATGCTGGGAGATGTCGAGGCCCTCGACCTCTTCCTGGGTCGTCGGACGCAGGCCGACCAGCGCCTTGACGATGTAGAGGATCACGAAGGTGGCGATAGCCGTCCACACGATGGTGACGGCGACGCCGTAGATCTGCTTGCCGAGCGAAGCACCCGACGACAGGCTGTTGATCGCCGGATCGGCGAGCACGCCGGTGAGCAGGGCGCCGATGATGCCGCCAACGCCGTGCACGCCGAACGCATCGAGCGAGTCGTCATAGCCGAACATGTGCTTGACCTTGACCGCCGAGAGGTAGCAGACGACGCCGGCAACGATGCCGACGATGAAGGCGCCGGTCGGGTTGACGAAGCCGGAAGCCGGCGTCACCGCGACCAGGCCGGCGACGGCACCCGAGATGATGCCGAGCACGGACGGCTTCTTGGCGACGATCCATTCGGCGAACATCCAGGCCAGCGCCGCTGCTGCGGTGGCAACCTGGGTGTTGAGCATGGCGGCACCGGCGAGGCCGTCGGCAGCCAGTTCCGAACCGGCGTTGAAGCCGAACCAGCCGACCCACAGCAGGGAAGCACCGATCACCGAGTAGACCAGGTTGTGCGGCGCCATGTTGGTGGTGCCGTAGCCTTCGCGCTTGCCGAGAACCAGCGCGCAGACCAGACCGGCGACACCGGCGTTGATGTGGACGACCGTACCGCCGGCGAAGTCGAGCACGCCAGCCGTGCCGAGGAAGCCGCCACCCCAGACCCAATGCGCGATCGGCACGTAGACGACCAGCAGCCAGAGCGCCATGAAGATCAGCAGCGCCGAGAATTTGAAGCGTTCGGCGAAGGCGCCGGCAATCAGTGCCGGGGTGATGATGGCGAAGGTCATCTGGAACATCGAGAAGACGAATTCAGGAATGTTCGCGACGCCCGGCAGCCACAGCGAGGCTGTGGTGATGCCGTGATGGAAGAATTTCGAGGTGCCGCCGAGATAGGCATTCATGCCGCCACCGTCGGAGAAGGCCAGCGAATAGCCGAACATGAACCACAGCACCGTCACCAGGCAGGTGATGGCAAAGCTCTGCATGATCGTGGCGAGCACGTTCTTCTTGCGCACCATGCCGCCGTAAAACAGCGCCAGGCCCGGAATGGTCATCATCAGCACCAGCGCCGTCGAGGTCAGCATCCAGGCGGTGTTGCCGGTGTCGAGCACCGGGGTGGGGGCAGCAGCCGGTGCAGCCGCGGCCGCGGCGGGAGCCGCTTCCTGAGCGAAGGCGGCGACCGTGCCCAATGCTGCGAGAGCGAGCGACCCTAAAAGGGCGGCGCGTCCCGTCGTCTTCAAGGTGGAAGGAATATTCATTGAACTCTCCATTGGAATACGTGTTCGCCGCTCAGAGCGCGTCGGTGTCTGTTTCGCCGGTGCGGATGCGCACCGCCTGATCGATGCCGAAAACGAAGATCTTGCCGTCGCCGATCTGGCCGGTCTTGGCGGCCGCGGTGATAGCCTCGACGGCCTTGTCGACCACGTCGGCACTGACCGCGACTTCGATCTTGATCTTCGGCAGGAAACTGACCGCGTATTCCGCTCCGCGATAGATTTCCGTATGTCCCTTCTGACGCCCGTAGCCTTTGACTTCGGTGACGGTCAGGCCCTGGATGCCGACGGCGGTAAGCGCTTCACGCACCTCGTCGAGCTTGAACGGCTTGATGATTGCCATCACGATTTTCATAAGGTTTCACCCTTTGCTGTTGCGGTCCCCCGCGTTTGCACGACTTCACCGAACCCAAAGAGCCGGAGAGTGCCCGACAGGATTCAAGCTCCGTGCCAATTGCCGAAGCAGGGTGTTAACCCATTGTAAACAAAAGAATTGAGGTCGCCAAAGCGACGAGGTGCCCGCAACGGCGGCAAAACGTCTGCTTAAAAATTAGGCAATTTTCTCAAAATGCCTACTCTGCAGGCGATCGCTTGAGCCGGATCAGCCCTTCCTGCGCAACCGAGGCGATCAGCGTGCCATCGCGGGCAAACAGCGAGCCGCGCGTAAAGCCGCGCGACCCCTGTGTCGACGGGCTGTCTTGCGTGTAGAGCATCCAGTCGTCGAGCGCATGGCTGCGATGGAACCACATGGCGTGATCGAGGCTCGCCGCCTGGATATCGCGATCGAAAATGGCGCGGCCATGCGCGAAGGTCGATGTGTCGAGCAGCGTCATGTCGGAGAGATAGGCCAGCACCGCTGCCTGGATGGCGCGATCCGCCGGCACCGGACCAGTGGTGCGGATCCAGATGTTCTGCTTCGGCTCCAGCTTTTCGCGACTGGTGTAGTGCTTCAGCATGACCGGCTTCATTTCGATCGGCCGGTCGCGCTCCCAGTAGCGCTTGATGCCTTCGGGCACCGCCTCGCCGAACTTGCCGAGCAATTCGCGCTGCGACAGCAATGTATCTGGCGCCGGGACGTCCTGCGGCATCGGCACCTGGTGTTCGAGGCCGACCTCGTCCTGCTGGAACGAGGCTTCCAGCGAAAAGATCGCCTGGCCATGCTGGATCGCCACCACGCGGCGCGTGGTGAAGGAGCCGCCGTCGCGGATCCGGTCGACCTCGTAGACGATCGGCACCTTGGTGTCGCCGGGCCGCATGAAATAGCCGTGCAGCGAATGCACGTGGCGATCGGGGTCGACTGTCCGCTGTGCCGCCACCAGCGCCTGGGCGATGGTCTGCCCGCCGAACACGCGCTGCCAGTCGAGCAAGGGGCTGCGACCACGATACAGATTGTGTTCCAGCTTCTCGAGGTCGAGAATGCCGAGAAGCTCGTCCATGGCAGCCGTCATATTTTCGCACCCTTGCCGCAGAAGTGTTATGGCGGTTTCCGACAGGACGGACAGGCAGTCAAGGGCGCAAGCCCGGTCGGCGTGGAAGGAGCGAAGAAGATGGAACGCAAGACCGACGCAAAAAACAGATCCGGGCTCGATGTTCTGGTCGCCGGTGCCGGCTATGTCGGCTTGGCGAGCGCCGTCTCGCTGAAGCAGGCGCGTCCGGGCCTTGCCGTCGCTCTGGTCGATGCCGCGCCCGCCGGCGCCTGGCAAAGGGATGGCCGCGCATCGGCCATCGCCGCCGCCGCCTGCCGCATGCTCGACCAGCTCGGCGTGTGGGCCGAGATCGCGCCGCAGGCCCAGGCGATCACCGAGATGATCATCACCGATTCGCGCACCTCCGACCCGGTGCGCCCGGTTTTCCTGACCTTCGACGGCGAGGTCGCACCGGGCGAACCCTTTGCCCATATGGTCGCCAACCGGGCGCTGAACGGCGCCTTGCGGGCCAGCGCCGAGAAACTCGGCATCGACATCATCGAAGGCGTCGCCGTGCAGGGTTTTGAGACCAACGGCGCCGGCATCACCGTGCATCTTGCCGACGGTGCGACGCTGAAGACCCGGCTGCTGGTTGCCGCCGACGGCGTCAACTCGAAGCTGCGCGACATGGCCGGCATCAAGACGGTGAAGTGGGAATATGGCCAGTCCGGCATCGTCTGTACGGTGGCGCATGAACGCCCGCACAATGGCCGCGCGGAAGAACATTTCCTGCCGGCCGGCCCGTTTGCCACGCTGCCGCTCAAGCCCGGCGAGGACGGCACCAACCGTTCGTCGATCGTCTGGGTCGAGCGCACGCCCGATGCCGAGAAGCTGGTTGCCGGTGACGATCTCGTCTTCGAGCACGAACTCGAACAGCGTTTCAGCCTGAAGCTTGGCGAGATCCGGGTCGCGGACAAGCCGCGCGCCTGGCCGCTCGGCCTGACCATCGCGCGCGCTTTCGTCGCGCCGCGCATAGCGCTGGCCGGCGACGCCGCCCACGGCATCCACCCGATCGCCGGCCAGGGCCTCAATCTCGGCTTCAAGGATGTCGCCGCTCTGGCCGAAGTGATCGTCGAGGCCGACCGCCTCGGCCAGGACATCGGTGCGCTCGACGTGCTCGAACGCTACCAGCAGTGGCGGCGCTTCGACACCGTGCAGATGGGCATCACCACGGACGTGCTGAACCGGCTGTTTTCCAACGACATCGGCCCGCTGCGCGCCGTCCGTGACATCGGGCTCGGCCTGGTCGAGCGCATGCCGCGACTGAAGGATTTTTTTATCCGCCAGGCATCGGGATTGTCCGCCGGGACGCCGCGCCTGCTGAAGGGCGAGGCGATCTGACACCGACTTGCCAGGGTGTGTTGAGATTCAGGTCAGGTGGCCTCAGCCGAACATCAGTTGACTTCGAAGCCCAGCTTCTGCCGCAGCCGCAATATGCGCTGGTCGGCGATCTCAAGGCGTTTCTCGCCACCTTGCGCGGCGCGGTTGACCATCTGCAGCAGATCGTTTCGCTCGGCCACATCAAGCCGTTCGCGCAGGAACGGCGCCAGCTTGTCGATGACGATCGTCGTGTCGTCGATCTGTGACGCGGCCCATTTGGCGTAGATCACCGCCTCGTCGGTCTTCTTCTTGTCGGCGATCTCGGAAATCACCGCGCGAATGACCGCCTCGCGCTGCGGCAGCACAGGCCCATCTTCGGAAACGATGGCGGTGATCAACGTCGCGGCCGCCACCACTGGATCGTCGATCGCCGTCAGCGGCGACAGGGCCGCCTGCTTGCGCAGCTTCTTGCGGCGCACGGAGCCCTGGACCCGACCGATGACATCGGCAACGTCACGCGCCGCCTCGTTCATCGCCTTCATCCGGTACCACCAGAACGCCGCCGCGCCCAACACGCCAAGGATAGCAATCAGGAAAGGCATGAAGAATCCCCCAAAATCCAGGTGACGATAGGAGAACTCTTGCCTTGCATCAACGCGCAAAAGTTGCGATCGACCGAGACGTTCGGTTGACCGAACGCCCTGGTTTCGAAGTGACCGCAACGCATGGCACGGATCTATGATCCGGGTATGTCGTAGATGGCGCGGACCTCGATGGTGCCGAGTTCGGCCAGCGGAATACCGGCGGCAATGTCCAGTGCCTCTTCGAGATCCCTTGCCTCGACCATGACGAAGCCGAGCAACTGCTCCTTGGTCTCGGTGAAGGGCCCGTCGGTGACTAGCCGCTTGCCCTGGCGCCGGCGCACGGTTTTGGCTGACGTCACCGATTGCAGCGCCTCGGCCACGATCAGCAGGCCTTTGTCCTCGAGCGATCGGTCATAGGCCAGCGAATCGGCGTTGAGCTTGTCCGACCCCGCCGGGGTCAGCGCGTGAAGATCCTTTTCCTCACCATAGACCAGGCAAACATATTTCATTTCGAGCTCCCTTGCTGTGTCGAGGCGACGAGCGTGTCGGCCCGGCCCTTGCCCGCCGCAGCGTGGTCGAGAATGCACACCGCAACCCCGATGATGGCAACCGCCGCCAGAAACCGGCCGAACGCCGGCGCGGGCTGGTGCATCCAGTCGGCTTCCTGTCCACCGCCTCCGCGGCCGGCCTTTTTCTTCCAATGCGCACAAAACAGCATATCCATGTGATCCTCCATCCGGCTATCAACTTGCGTGGCCGCCCGCAGGACGGGCGAGGCGGATCAAAGTCGACATTTCTGCACGCGCATTTTTTCAAAAAGAATCGAAGCGACCGCCGTCGACACCCGTGCAGTGGTCCAAAGAGCGCAGTGGCCTTCGCGTCTGCGCGCGCTATAGTTGACCGGACGCCGGCCCCAATCCCGATCACAAGCCCGGCAACCAGCCACGACAACCCACCACGACAACCAAGGAGGAATTCATGGACCGCACCGCAAACGCCGTCTGGAAAGGCAATCTGAAAGAGGGCAACGGCACGCTCGATACGCAGAGCGGGGCCCTGAAGGGCACGCCCTATTCGTTCAAGGCGCGCTTCGAGGACGAGAGCGGCAAATCCGGCACCAATCCGGAAGAGCTGATCGCCGCGGCGCATGCCGGCTGCTACGCTATGCAATTCTCGCACTTCCTGGCTGAAAACGGCACGCCCGCCACCGAGCTCGACGCCAAGGCCGTGGTGACGCTGGTTCCCGGCACCGGCATCACCGGCAGCGCCCTCACTGTGGTCGGCAAGGTGCCGGGCATCGAGGCGGCGAAATTCAAGGAATTGGCCGAGAAGGCCAAGGCCGAATGCCCGGTCTCCAAGGCACTCGGCGCCATAAAAGTGTCGCTCGACGCCAGGCTTGGGTAAACAATATCGCAGAGCCTGCTGACGTTTGCGCCGCCCCTCACCTGCCTGCTGGCATCCTCTCCCCGTATAGGGACGGGGAGAGGGGCGCTCACATCGACGGTTTCGCCAATCACCAGCGCTGCAAAAAGAACGCCGGCGTCGCGGCCGTCCTCTTTCTCCCCGTCCCTATACGGGGAGAAATGCCCGGCAGGGCAATGAGGGGCGGCGCCCAACGTCGACAATGATCATCTGAAACGGACTCTCGGGTCAGCGGCCGCCGGTCAGCGCCTCGATGAGGGTGCGCAGCCTCGCAACTTCTTCCTCGAGGGTACTGATGCGCTCTTCGAGGCCGGGGACCGATGAGGCGACCGGCGGGGCCTGATGCATGGCGACGGGCGTGATCTGCACCGCGCCACTCAGCAGATGCATAAAACGCTCCTCGCGCTGGCCGGGGCCGCGCTCGATCAGCACCACCAGCGGCGGCCGGCGGCCGATCAGCAGGTCGAGGTCGGTGCGCAGCGCCTCGATCGACGAAAACCGCGCCATGCGCTCGGCTCGCGCCAGCAATTCGTGCGCCGTCTGCGCGCCGCGCAACAGCATCAGGCCGATCAGCGCGATCTGCGCCGAGGTGAGCGAAAAGCGCTGCGCCACCTGGTGCTCGTAGCGCTCGACGCGCGAGGCGAAGACCTGCCGGACCAGGCCCTTCTGCTCCAACTGGCTCAGCGCCCGCCTGACCTCGACAAGTTCGACCGCCATCACCGGCTCGCGCGCCGTCTTCTGGTTGGCCGCGGCATGCGCGCCGTTGAGCGTCAGCGGATAGACATCCGGCGTCAGCTCCTTCTTCTCGATCAGGCAGCCGAGCACGCGCGCCTCGACAGGGGAGAGAATGGGAAGGTCGGTATCTGTCATGGCGTCGCTATCCTTCTGAGGCCGGCRGGACAGCACCCCCCTCTGTCCTGCCGGACATCTCCCCCGCAAGGGGGGAGATCGGCAGCTTTAGCGCGGTCAGACCATTCTCGCAAAGTTGGAAATTAGCGAAAGCCGGGATGACGGCCAATCTCCCCCCTTGCGGGGGAGATGTCCGGCAGGACAGAGGGGGGTGGGAAGGATCGCAACGGCTGAGGTGATTTCCCCACTAAAACTACACCCTTCTCTCCACCATCATCTTCTTGATCTCGGCGATCGCCTTGGCCGGGTTGAGGCCCTTGGGACAGGTCTGCGCGCAGTTCATGATGGTGTGGCAGCGATAGAGCCGGAACGGGTCTTCGAGGTTGTCGAGCCGCTCGCCCTTGGCCTCGTCGCGGGAATCGATCAGCCAGCGATAGGCCTGCAGCAGCGTTGCCGGGCCGAGATAGCGGTCGCCGTTCCACCAGTAGCTCGGGCACGAGGTCGAGCAGCAGGCGCACAGGATGCACTCGTAGAGGCCATCCAGCTTCTCGCGCTCCTCATGGCTCTGCAGCCATTCCTTGGCCGGCTCCGGCGACACCGTCTTCAGCCACGGCTGGATCGAGGCGTGCTGGGCATAGAAATTGGTGAGGTCGGGCACCAGGTCCTTGACCACCTGCATATGCGGCAGCGGGTAGACCTTGACGGCGCCGGAAATATCGTCGCAGCCCTTCGTGCAGGCGAGCGTGTTGGAGCCGTCGATGTTCATGGCGCAGGAGCCGCAGATGCCCTCGCGGCAGGAGCGGCGCAAGGTCAGCGTCGGGTCGATCTTGTTCTTGATCCATAGCAGCGCGTCGAGCACCATCGGCCCGCAATCGTCCATGTCGACGAAATAGCTGTCGATGCGCGGGTTCTCGTCATCGTCCGGCGACCAGCGGTAGATGCGGTATTCCCTGAGATTGGTCGCGCCTTCCGGCTTCGGCCAGGTCTTGCCCTGCTGGACCTTCGAGTTCTTGGGGAGCGTAAGTTCGACCATTGGCGTGCCTCTGAACGTGACCTTTTAATCGGCTTCTGGGTGCCAAATCAAGGCGCTATCTGGCATCGAACACTTGCCGCCGGTGTGCACCCTGGCATTAATGCGGCTCAGCCTCGGACGCCGCGGCCGTCCGTGCCGGTTTCAGCTGCCAGAATGATCTGACGAGCACATCCTCGGCATGGATCGCGTCATCGAACTGGCCCTGTCCAAGTGCCTGGACCAGCGTCGGTCGATCCCCAAGCAGCGAAACGCCAAGGGCAGCCTGGTCATTTGGGAGCGGCACGCCTAGCGCCTCCAGAATGGAGGGAAATACGTCAATCGTGCCCGAAAGCCTGGTATACGCCTTGGAGGGAATGCCATCGCCCGACAGGGAGAAAAAATTGCGCCGTTCAAACGTGTTCAGCCGATCCGTCACCGTGCTCGGCGCGCTGAGGTGGTCACTTTGCAACGCCAGAACGGTGTTCCTCATCAGACCTTCGGCCTCGGCTTTGTGGATGAAGTCTGCGACCAGCATGTTGGTGCATTTCACGGCATGGAGAATATTGGGGGCTTGTGGGGAAAGTCCTGTCTTGCCGATACATTTGTCAGTCAGGTAGCCATCCGGCGCATGCCCACCACTGACGGCGATCGTCAGCGAGACCGGTTTGCCGTCTCGGTTCGCGCGCCGCAAAACGTCGAAGCTCATGTCCAGAACCTGGGCGTCATCGGCGCCAAAAGAGCTGCCACGCCCACCGACGGCGGCCACCACTTCGGATCCCCCAAACAGCGATGAATAGCCATGGGTGGAATAGAATTCTCCCTGACCGGTGAAGCCGAGCGGCCAACCGGAAATGAAGTTCTGCTGATAGCCTCGCGCCTTCAGAACATCGCCCAGGCAGGTCAGGCCTGGCAGGAATTGCGAATTCTCCTCCATGTACTGGCGCGTTGTGAAATACGTTATTAGCAGCGGCGTTCCACAGTTGGCGGCGACCATCCCGGAGATGGAGTTGTTGGTGTAGGCAAGTTGCACCATGTTGGTCGCCGAAACGCCACGCCTGTCGAATTCGCGCAGCGGGCCCATGACGTCGCCGAACTCCGCCTCGTTCATGTAGGTGCGCTCGGCACTCTCGATGAAAATATGAATGAGGTTCCTTGGCGCGACGGTCTCCGACGCTGTTCCGGCCGGTTTTGTCAAAGAGGTGATATCGACGAACCGCTTGGACAGGAAATCATGCAGCGGGTTGAGATGGATCGCAGCCGCGATCGGGCGCGTCAGCATCGGGTTTGCCGCCAGGAAGAACGCCATCAAGGCAACGTCCAATCTTCGTGTCAGCGTGCCGCGCGCCTTCAGTGCGCCAAGGCCGAAAAGAACGACCAAAATGACCAGTATCGTGCTTCCCGTATTCACCAGACATTCGAGAACGACACCGGGCGTGAGAACTCCGGCGTCGACATGCATGAACATCGCGCCCCAATCGAAATAGCCGAAAACACTTTCGACGTAGACATAGAAAAGGAAGAGAAAACAAGGAATAAGCGACAAGTAGGCGCTGAACCACCTGCTTGTTGGCTGATCCGTCCTGACCCCTTGGAGGCGATCCAGCAAGAGAAGCGAGCACAGAGCGCCCAGGCCAAGGACCGCCAGCAGCCTTTTCTCCTGAAGATAAACCAGCGACACGAGCCAGGTGAGCGACCCCACTGTCGCGACGCTGACCAATGATCCAATTGGCCAGCAACGAATAGCATGAAATCCGCGCATACTTCGCACTCGATCGACGATTTCGGAAGTGGATATCGAGAATCACTTAAAGCTATACTAAGGCAATGCTGATGAGCGCAAATATCAAACGGCCAATTACTTTCGAGATCGCTAATATACGTCGCTCAAAAGTGACCTCGGTTTTGGGCGAACGGCGTGCATGAGCGGTTCGACGTTTCCGTGAAACGGTGAACCGCTCTAAGCGCATTGTTGTGTGATAGATGGACGGCCTCGTATTTCAGGCGAGCGCCGAAATTCTCGATCAGACGGGCCAGCCGGTCGATCTGTGCAAAGTCGACAGCGCCAGCCATATCGCAGAGGTCATCGAAAAGCGCGATAGAGACCGTGCGCCATCCGGCTTCGGTCAGGTTTTGCCTTGCTGGATCTTCGAATTCTTGGGGAGCGTCAGTTCAACCGTTACCTGCGGTCTTTTCGGATGACGAGCTTCAGCCCGGACCAGATTTCATTGACGGCGGCGACTTTCACATCGACCAGGTCGCGCTTCAGCGCCTCGGCGCGAACGACGCTCTCGGTGACGTCGGTCGGCACCTTCGATGCCTTCTTCGGCCAGGACACCCAGACCATGCCGTCGCGCTTGATCGCCGCTTCGACATCGCCGAGGCGATCCTCGATCTCGGCGCGCTGCCGGGTGAAGGCATGGACGGCATCGTATTTTTGGGTCGTTCCCGAAATGTCAGACCAATCGGCCAGCCGGTCGACATTGGCAAAGGCAACAGCATCGGCCAGCTCATCGAGTTCCGATGGCAGCGCGATGAAGGCGGCGGTCATCCCGTCCTTCAGGCCGAGCTTGGCCGGAAGGGGCGTAGCGGAATATCCCGAGGCCGCCAGCGCCATGGTCAATACACCCTGGCCTTCGGCGCGATCTTGGCGAGGCTGATGCCGCCGTCCTTTTCCGCCAGCAGCGGCTCGGTATGCACCGGCCGGTAGGACAGCGTCACCTTGCCGCCTTCGCTGAGCCGGGCCAGCGTATGCTTGCGCCAGGCCGTGTCGTCGCGTGCCGAAAAGTCTTCCCGCGCATGCGCCCCGCGGCTCTCCTTGCGCGCCTCGGCGCTGTAGACCGTGGTGATGGCGTTGGCCATCAGGTTTTCCAGTTCCAGCGTTTCGACCAGGTCGGAGTTCCAGATCATCGAGCGGTCGAACACTTTGATGTCCTTGAGCTCGGTCCAGATTTCCGAAATACGCTTGCAGCCATTCTCCAGCGATTCCTGCGTGCGGAACACCGCCGCGTCTTCCTGCATTGCCCGCTGCATTTTTTCGCGCAAGCTTGCCGTCGGCGTCGAGCCGTTGGCGTGGCGCAGGCGGTCGAAGCGGCCCATGATCTTTTCGACAGAGGCTTCGTTGGGCGCCGGGATCGCCGACTTGCGGTCGATGACCTGGCCGGCCCGGATCGCGGCCGCGCGGCCGAACACCACCAGGTCGATCAGCGAGTTCGAACCCAGCCGGTTGGCGCCATGCACCGAGGCGCAGCCCGCCTCGCCGACCGCCATCAGCCCGGGCGACACCTTGTCCGGGCTCCTCGGCGTCGGGTTGAGCACCTCGCCCCAGTAATTGGTCGGCACGCCGCCCATATTGTAGTGCACCGTCGGCAGGACCGGGATCGGCTCCTTGGTCAGGTCGACGCCGGCAAAGATCTTTGCCGATTCCGAAATGCCCGGCAGCCGCTCGTGCAGCACGGCCGGATCGAGATGGTCGAGGTGCAGGAAGATGTGGTCCTTCTTCGGGCCGACGCCGCGTCCTTCGCGGATCTCCAGCGTCATGCAGCGCGAGACGACGTCGCGCGAGGCAAGGTCCTTGGCCGACGGCGCGTAACGCTCCATGAAGCGCTCGCCCTCGGAGTTGACGAGATAGCCGCCCTCGCCGCGCGCGCCTTCGGTGATCAGGCAGCCGGCGCCATAGATGCCGGTCGGGTGGAACTGCACGAACTCCATGTCCTGCAGCGGAAAGCCGGCGCGTGCGGCCATGCCGCCGCCGTCGCCGGTGCAGGTATGCGCCGAAGTCGCCGAGAAATAGGAGCGGCCATAGCCGCCGGTCGCCAGCACCACCATCTTGGCCGAGAAGCGGTGGATGGTGCCGTCGTCGAGGTTCCATGCGACGACGCCGGTGCAGGTGCCGTCCGGCTCCATGATCAGGTCGAGCGCGAAATACTCGATGAAGAACTGCGCGTTGTTCTTCAGCGACTGGCCGTAGAGCGTGTGCAGGATGGCGTGGCCGGTGCGGTCTGCGGCCGCGCAGGTACGCTGCACCGGCGGGCCTTCGCCGTAATTCATCATGTGGCCACCGAACGGCCGCTGGTAGATCTTGCCTTCTTCGGTGCGCGAGAACGGCACGCCGTAATGTTCGAGCTCGTAGACCGCCGCCGGCGCTTCGCGCACCAGATATTCCATGGCGTCGACATCGCCCAGCCAGTCCGAACCCTTGACGGTGTCGTACATATGCCACTGCCAGGAATCGGGCCCCATGTTGGACAGCGAAGCGGCGATGCCGCCTTGCGCCGCCACCGTGTGCGAGCGGGTCGGGAAAACCTTGGTGATGCAGGCGGTGCGCAGGCCCTGTTCGGCCATGCCGAGCGTGGCGCGCAGGCCGGCGCCACCGGCGCCGACGACCACCACGTCGAATTTGTGATCGACATAGGTGTAAGCGGAACCGGTGTTGGCTCCTTTTGCGTCCTTGGCCAACTCAGCCTCCGAATGCCAGCTTGAGCAGGGCGAAGATCGAGGCGACGCCGACCGCTATGGTGAAAAACGTATTGAGCGCGATAAGCGCCAGCTTCATGCCTTCGCCATGCACGTAGTCCTCGATGATCACCTGCATGCCGAGCCGCATGTGGATGAGGCCGGAGATGAGCACCAGGGCCAGCACCAGCGCCACGAACGGATTGGCGAGCGATGCCCGCACCTCAACGTAGCCGCCGCCGTTGAGCGCGGTCAGGAAACCGACGAAGAACAGCGTCAGCGGGATGTTGGCGATGGCAGTGAGGCGCTGGCGCCAGAAATGCCCGGTGCCCTCGCGGGCGGAACCCAGGCCGCGGACTTTCGCCAGCGGCGTGCGCATGTCGGTCTTGCCAGTGCTCATGATCAGGCTCCCCGCGCCATATAGCCGGCGATCCAGATCAGCAGCGTGAGCAGGACCGAGCCGGCCAGCGTCGCCCAGGCGATCTTCGAGGCCGTGTGCTTCTCGAGGCCGGCGCCGGTGTCCCAGACCAGATGGCGCACACCACCCAGCATGTGGTGCATCAGCGCCCAGGTGTAGCCGAACAGGATCAGCCGGCCGAGCCAGGTGCCGAAGGCCCAATTGACCCAGTCGAATGTCGGCTGCGAGCTTGCCGCCGCCATCAGCCATATGGCGACCAGCAGCGTGCCGAAATAGAGCGCGCCGCCGGTGATGCGATGGATGATCGACATCGTCATGGTGATCGGCGGCCGGTACACGGTCAGGTGCGGCGAAAGCGGTCTTGCGCGGGTGGCTGGTGATTTGCTCATGGCTCCCCCAGTTCGGCGTCCCTGGAGCCTCAGGTGGAAATGCGGCATTGCCGCTTCCGGATGCGACTTCGGACAGCCGGTTTCTAATGCTCTTTTTGCACCGCGTCAAAGCCAGAAAACCGTTTCGAAAACGTAATTTAGTCTGACTAAAAGGCAGGCGCAGGCTTCAATCGATTAGCGGTGATTGGGCCGAAGCCGGCTCGCTATCGCTGCAGTGCAACATACAGGTCCGACATGGCCCCCAAGTCAGCGCTTACAGGTCACCGGCGTCGACCCAGCCTTCATGACCAGCGCTTCGCGGCCATCGATCACAATCGCGTCATGCGCCTGCTGGTAACGGCTGTTCTGGTTGGCCGGCGAGGCCTGCAGATCTTCGCTGGTACCGTCGGACCCGAGAACATGCACCGAGGTGCCGAGATTCTCGATGGTCATCCTGCCGCCATCGGCGCAACTGTAGGTCGCGGTGCGCGGCTGCGGCGAGGTCATGTCGGTGCCGGCACCGCCCGCCGAGGCGGCAGGCGCCAGCGAGAACGACGTAGCGGCCCTGTTGCCGGCTCTCGGAGGATCATTCTGCGGCACGCAGGCCATGGCGACCAGAAGCGGCGACAGGACAAGCGTCACCCGAAACGTCCGGCCTGGCGCCATATGCTGTCCCTCCCGCGCGGCAAACTGGCCACGATGCGTTGCCAAGATCAAGGTCATCCTATGCCGAACTGGACGCCGGCCGCGATGGTGCGGCCAAGCATGGCCGAAAGATGGCCACCGGATTTTCCACCCAGTCGGATATTAACCATGTTTACCGAGACATCGCTGCGAAACGCGCCGGCCTCTTAACAAAGGTTAAGAAAAGGTTAATTTCTGATTCGAGGAGGCTTTCCTCTAAACAAGGAGGACGCCATGCGTTCGAACTCGGAAAGAATGCGCCTTGCGGCGCTCATCGTGGCGGCTTCCGTCGTTGGCCTGGCGGCGCCAGCGCTCGCCGGCGCACGCCACCACGACCGCGTCTACGCCGATTCGCTCGGCAATCTCGTCATCGACAGCGCCGCCGGCTACAAGCGCATCCTGGTCGGCGAAGGCAAATTGGCCAAGCAGCTGTCCGACTACACCAGCGCCGGCCAGCCCAAGGTGATCTACGAGAATGAATCGGACGAAATCACCGGCTCCGGCGATTGTTACCGGCCGCCGGTGTTCGTGAAAGGGCGCAGCTATATGTACGGGCTTGCTGATGGCGAGATGCCCGAGCTCAGCCCCTGCCAGTGATCCGGATCTAACCAGCGCCGGCTGTAATCTCTCTTCCGCCGGCCGGCCCGGCGGAGACACGCACACAATCGCGCCCGGCATTCTTCGCCTGGTAAAGTGCCTGGTCGGCGCGCCGCATCAGACCGGCAAAATCCTCGCTCGGATGAAGCTCGGCGACGCCGAAGCTTGCCGTGCAGCGATTGTCCACCGGCAGTCCATCGATGGGCAGCGCGCTGAAAGCGCTGCGCGCGCCCTCGGCGAACAGCCGGGCGGCGGCAAGGTTGGTTCCCGGCAGGATGATGGCGAACTCCTCGCCGCCGATGCGGCCGGCGACATGGTGGCCGGCGGCGGCCTCGCGCAGGAAACCGGCAAAGGTCTCGATCACCCGGTCGCCGGACGCATGGCCGAAGCTGTCGTTGACGGTCTTGAAATGATCGAGGTCGGCGATGACCAGCGCGACCGGCACGCTTTGACGCACGGCGCCCAGCACTGCCTGCTCAGCGTGGCGGGCGAAGCCGCCGCGGTTGAGCAGGCGCGAAAGCGTGTCCGTCTCCGACCTCGACGTCACCTCGGCGAGCACGTCGCGAACCAGGATGGCCAGAATCAGCAGCGCCAGCGCCGAGCCAAAGACGGTGCCGAGCGACTGAGACACCAGCGCGTAGTTGCTTTGCAGATAGGCCTGCGGGTTGGCGCCCCAGCCGCCGAGCACATGCGCGATGAGCGGCTTTGAGGCAAACTGTAACCCGCTGGCCGCCAGCACCGCCATCAGGATGTGGTCGAGACGGGCGTGCCTTTGCCGCGACGACCACACGATCACGAGACCGATGAACTGCATGACCGCATAGGGAAGCTGGTAGGCCATCATGCGGGCCAGCGACTGGCGCGGCAGGTCCTGCACGAAATACACCGCGACAGAGGTGGCGACGAGGAAGAACAGCATCTGCTTCCACGGCGGCGACACGCCGTATTTGTGCGCCAGGCCGCCATTGAAGGCGATGGTGGCGCCCAGGAACACCGCGAAGGCGGCAACGACCACCGGCCGCGCATTGTCGAAGGCGGGGATGCTGAATTCGATGGCGAAATACACCATGCCCAGCAGATAGCCGAACGCCAGCCAGCGCGGCGCGGCGCGGCCGGCCTCATGCAACGCGACCGCGATGAAGGACGCCGCCAACAGGCCGGCGACCGACACATTGATCAACAGGATGAAATTGGCGCCGCTCATAGTCTTCCCGAACCCGCGCCGACAGCTAAAGCATCGAGCGGCGAAGAAGCCGTTAACGCTGGCCCAGCCGGGCGGGATCAGCCCACCTTGAGTGGCTCCGGCACGAACACCGTTTCCGGGCGCTCATAGGACAGGCGCACGCTGTCGCGGCCATTCTTCTTGGCCTTGTAGAGCGCATCGTCGGCACGGCGCATCAGCGGCTCTAGCGCCTCGTCGCCACTGCGGGCAGCCACGCCGAAACTCGCTGTCACCTTGGTGCCGGCAGGAAGCCCGTCGACCTGGCCGGCCGAATATACCGTGCGCACGGCTTCGGCGAACAGCCGCGCGGCAGCGAGATCGCTCAACGGCAGCAGCACGGCAAACTCTTCGCCGCCGATACGCCCGGCAACGCCGCGCGTCCCGGCGGCCAACCGAAGCTTGGAAGCGAAGTCGGCGATCACGCGATCGCCCGCCGCATGCCCATGTACGTCGTTGAGCGCCTTGAAATGATCGAGGTCGGCCAGCACCAGCGCGACCGGGAAGCGGGCCGTGGCGCAGTGGCGCAACAGCTGCATGCCTCGTTCCTCGAAGCCGCGGCGATTGAGAAGGCCCGAAAGTGGGTCGGTGTAGGTCTCGGTCTTCAGCGCCTTCATCACGTCAAGTGCCGCGGCGGAGAACAGGCAGAGCGCAATCAGCAGCGACAGCAGTGCATGCGACAGCAGCGCCGTCGTCCAGTAGGACGAGGCATAGAAGCCGTCATAGCTGGTGAAGGGCCCGTGCGCTATGACGACGACAAGGGTACGCACGAAGAAGTTCAGGCCCGACAACAGCGACAGCGCGAAAAGGATGTTTTCGGTCGGACCGTTGCGGCGCACCGGTCGCAGTTCGGCGGCGACCAGAAGGCTGAGGCCGCCAAAAGCGAAATTCATCGCCAGGATGCGCCAGGTGAGATCCGGCGCGACGAACAGGAACCAGCAAAACGACGCCAGGCCACCGCCGACCAGTACGCCGATCCCCACATAAGGCACCTTGCGGCCATAGCGGTGGATGATGGCGCTGGACAGGCAGCAACCGGCAACGGTGAAGCAGATATTCGACGTCAGCTTGGTCAGCTGCATGCCGAAGGGCAAGGTGAAATACTGCAGCAGGAAGCCGGCCGCCGAGAGACCGTAGCTGATCGCCAGAACGGCGAGATATGGGCGGTGGCGTTGATAGGACCATAGCACGAGGAAGGCCGCGCCGAGTGCCAGCGCGATCGTCGGATTGAGCAGCGCTATGAACAGACCGGTGTCCAAAGGACTGTGACTTCCCCTCGCTTACGTCAGGGAAGACCTTAGGGCGCAAGCCCAAACAAGCAGTTAAGCGAAAGCTGAATATGCAACGGAGCGGATGAAAAAGACCCCGGAGCCGCAAGGCGGTCCGGGGTCTGGCATGCGTTCGAGCCGCAGGTTCCGGCGCTATTTCCACTCGCGGATGTCGACGAAGTGGCCGGCGATCGCCGCCGCCGCCGCCATCGCCGGCGACACCAGGTGGGTGCGGCCCTTGAAGCCCTGCCGGCCTTCGAAATTGCGGTTCGAGGTCGAGGCGCAGCGTTCATGCGGCTTCAGCCGGTCGTCGTTCATGGCAAGGCACATCGAGCAGCCCGGCTCGCGCCAGTCGAAGCCGGCGGCGACGAAGATCTTGTCGAGGCCTTCGGCTTCCGCTTGTTCCTTGACCAGGCCGGAGCCGGGCACGATCATCGCATCGACATGCGGGCTGACGGTCTTGCCTTCGACCACCTTGGCGACGGCGCGCAGATCCTCGATGCGGCCATTGGTGCACGAACCGATGAAGACGCGATCGAGCGTGATGTCGGTGATCCTGGTGCCCGGCGTCAGCCCCATATAGTCGAGCGCGCGCTGCTTGGAGGTGCGCTTGTTTTCATCCGAGATATCGTCCGGGTTCGGCACGATGCCTTGCACCGACACGACATCCTCGGGCGAGGAGCCCCAGGAAACGATCGGCGGCAACTTGGCCGCGTCGAGCACGATCACCTTGTCGAAATGCGCGCCTTCGTCGGACTGCAGCGTCTTCCAGTATTCCATTGCCGCATCCCACGCCGCGCCCTTCGGTGCGCGCGGCTTGTCCTTGACATAGGCGAAGGTCGTCTCGTCTGCCGCGATCAGGCCGGCGCGCGCGCCGCCCTCGATCGACATGTTGCAGATCGTCATGCGGCCTTCCATCGACAGCGCACGGATCGCCTCGCCGGCATATTCGATGACATAGCCGGTGCCGCCGGCGGTGCCGATCTCGCCGATGATGGCGAGGATGATGTCCTTGGCGGTGACGCCATCCGGCAACTGGCCGTCGACACGCACCAGCATGTTCTTGGCCTTGCGCTGGATCAGCGTCTGCGTCGCCAGCACATGCTCGACCTCGGACGTACCGATGCCGTGCGCCAGCGCGCCGAAGGCACCGTGGGTCGAGGTGTGGCTGTCACCGCAGACGATGGTCATGCCGGGCAGCGTAAAGCCCTGCTCCGGGCCGATGATGTGGACGATGCCCTGGCGGATATCGTTTTCCGAATAATACTCGACGCCGAAATCCTTGGCATTCTTGGCCAGCGCCTCGACCTGGATGCGGCTTTCCTCGTTCTTGATGCCGAACTTGCGCTCGGGCGAGGTCGAGACATTGTGGTCGACCACGGCCAGCGTCTTTTCCGGATGCCGGACCTTGCGGCCGCTCAGGCGCAAGCCTTCGAAGGCCTGCGGGCTGGTCACTTCATGGACGAGGTGGCGGTCGATGTAGAGCAGACAGGTGCCGTCGTCCTGGCGGTCGACGACATGGTCGTCGAAAATCTTGTCGTAGAGGGTGCGCGGTGCGCTCATGTGCGTAAATCCGTCGATATGAGAATGGGAAGGAGCAGATGCCGGATCACCGGTCCGGCGAAACGACCTGAACAGGTCGGCCTAGGGTAGTCGGCTGGTCAGCGCGCCGGAGACGCGCGCGGAGAAACGCGACGGCAGGCGTTTTCTATCCTGCAGCACGAACCCCTTATAGGCCGGATCGCCAAAAAGCTCTTCCATGGCGTGGCTCATACCAATGTTTTGGCTTTTCGGCAATTGGAAGCTGCCGTCGCAGGACGTAGGTTCCTCGCCGCTCACATCACCTCAAAAACGAAGGTCTTCACCAGCGCGTCGGGCTCGGCGATCGCGTAGCAGCGGAACCATGGGCTTTGCTCGACCGGCCGCCATGTCTTCGCCTGCTCCAGTTCGTCGAACACGGCCTGGAAGCCGCCGCTGTCGAACACTTGGTCGCGCACGGTGAAGACGGCGTGGCCGCCCTTCCGGGTGATGCGCACCAGCTCATGCAGGCTCAAGGCCGGCGCATGGCTGATGGTGAAAACGCCGGTTGAGAAGAAAGCGCGGAAATGGCCATCCGGCCATGGCAGCGGCCCGCCAAGCATCGCTTGTTTCAGCTCGCTGTAGGCATTTCGGCTGCCGGCGATTTTCAGCATGTCGTCGGAGAGGTCGAGCCCGGCAATGTCACGGTAGCCCAGCGCCTGCAGCGACGGGCCCGACAGTCCGGTGCCGCAGCCGGCATCGAGCAGCGGTCCGTCGCCCGCCGGCACGTGGCGGGCCACCCAGGCGGTGATCAGGAAGGGCAGGAGATAACCGAGCGAAGCCGTCTCGCTGTCATAGGTCGCGGCCCACGCGGCATAGGCCTCGGCCAGCGCTTCCGGCGTGTCGGCGGTGTAGACGGAATCAAGCGCCGCATTGGCTTTGTCGACGATCATGTGACGTCCTCATTCGAGATATGGAGACAAGGATCGTAGCGCCGTCTTCGCTCAAAAACTATTCTTCGTGCTGGCGACGCAACCGCCGTTCCAGCGCCCGCAAGGCCAACGACAGGCCAACGGTCAGGATGAGATAGATGTAGGCGACGATCGAATAGGTCTCGAAGAAGCGGAACGAGCCGGCGGCATAGACCTTACCCATCTGCGTGATGTCGGCGACGCCGAGCACCGAGACCAGCGAAGAATCCTTGACCAGGGCGACGAAATCATTGCCGAGCGGCGGCAGGATGGTGCGGATCGCCTGCGGAAACACGATCAGCCGGAAACGTTGAGCGCGCGTCAGGCCGAGCGCCTTCGCCGCCTCGATCTGGCCCTTCTCGACGGCCTGGATGCCGGCGCGAAAGACCTCCGAGATGAACGCCGAATAGCCGATGGTCAGCGCCATGATGGCGCGCCACAAGAGCGACACGTCGCGCACCAGCAATTCGCCCACAAGGCCGGCATTCTGCAGCGGTGCGGTCAGGGCATTCCAACCCGCGACGAAGGCCGGCGCGCCGACGAAGGCGATCCAGAACAACAGCACCAGGATCGGCACGCCGCGGATGATCTCGACATAGAAGCGGGCGACCTGGCGTAGCGGGCGCGAGCCCGACAGGCCCATCAGCGCGACGCCGAGGCCAATGCCAGACGCCAAAACGAAGGCAATCACGGTGACGAAAACGGTAATGCCTATGCCCTTGGCGACGGTGGCGAAGACCTGGGCGTAGAGGTTGCTGGTGGCAACGAAGACGGCCACCGCAATCGCGATGGCCACGGCCACGACCAGCCACCAGGGGAAGTCGGATTTTGAGGTAGAAGCGGCCTGCATCAGGCGATGCCGGCGAAGCGCAGAGTCAGCGCGAGGATTACCGCGCCATCAGTATGCAATGCGCTCAACAAGGGGGGGTTACTGCCCCATCTTGTAATCAAGGAACCATTTCTTGTTGAGCGTGTCGAACGTGCCGTCGGCCTTGAGCGCCGCGATTGCCGCGTTGACTGGCTTCACCAGATCGGAGCCCTTCGGAAAGATAAACCCGAAATCCTCGGTGCCCAGCGGCCCGCCGATCAGCTTCAGCTTGCCGTCGGAGGCATCGACATAGCCCTTGCCCGCGGTACCGTCGGTCAGGACGACATCGACGTCGCCGGACTTCAAGGCCTGCACCGTCGCGCCAAAAGTCTCGAACAGTTTGATGCGCGGATTCTGCTCATTACCGTCGAGCACGCTGTAGACGGCGGTGTAGAAGGGCGTCGTGCCGGCCTGGGCGCCAATCAGCCCGTCCTTGAAAGCGCCGAAGGTCTTGGCGTCCGTGAAGCGGCTTTCGTCGCCGCGCACCAGCATGAACTGTTCCGACCGCATATAGGGGTCGGAGAAGTCGACCTTCTGCTTGCGGTCGTCCTTGATGGTGATGCCGGTCATGCCGATATTGTACTGGTTGTCGGAAACCGCCTGGATCATCGCGTCCCAGGAGGTATTCTGGTACTCAACGGTGAAGTTCAGCCGCTTGGCGATCTCGTTCATCGCATCATATTCCCAGCCGATCTGTTTTCCCGTCTTGGCATCGATGAACTGCAGCGGCGGATAGGCGTTTTCGGTCACCACCACCACCTTCTTGCCGCCGAGATCGGGCAGCGCCTGCGCCAAGGCGGCAACGGGCGTCAGCATGAGGGCAAGTAGGCCGGCCAGCAGCAGTTTCGATTTGGTCATGACACACTCCCCGGAAGTGAAAGCGCCCGGACATCGGCCGGGCTTGCAGGAAAATCCGGCGCCGACTTTAGCTTTCCACAAGCGTCATGCAAGACGGTCCACTGCGTCGGCGCACGTGAAAACGGATTCCATTGCCTTCTATCCGGGGATTCCTGGACGATCGTCGTGGTGTCCCGTCAATCGGCGCTCGCTTCCCGCAAACCGTCGATCAGCCGGGTCAGGGAGCGATGCAGGGATTTCAGCTCGTCGCCGTCGAGCGGCGAATGGCACCGCATCGCGGCCGACACCGCCTTGGCGCCCTCGCGCAGTGCCTGGCCCTGAGGTGTCGGTTCGACCAGCACCCGGCGTTCGTCGGCGGCATCGCGCCGGCGCGTGACCAGGCCGTTCGCTTCCAGGCGCTTGAGCAGCGGCGTCAGCGTTGCCGAATCGAGCCCCAGCGCGTCGCCGAGTTCGCCGACCGTGCGCGGTGCATGCTCCCACAGTGCCAGCATGGTCAGATATTGCGGGTAGGTCAGGCCGAGCGGCTCGAGCAGCGGCCGGTAGAGCCGTGTCATCAGCCCGCTCGCCGAATAGAGCGCGAAGCACAGATGCTGGTCGAGCTTCGGTATCCCGGCGAAATCCGCCGGGACGTCCAAGGGCGAAGGGATCGTTCTGGTGGTCATGCTGCCTTTGCCGGAAGCGCCTTTGCCGAAAGGGCCACCTCGATGTTGCCCTTGATGGCGTTGGAATAGGGACAAACCTCATGCGCTGCCGATACAAGCGCTTCCGCCGCCGCCTGATCAAGACCTTTCGTCTCGGCCGCCAGCGAAACGCCGAGCAGGAAACCGCCCTGACCATTGGGATGCAGGCTGACATTGGCTGTCACCGAGGCATCCTGCAGCGGCAGTTTCTGCTTGCCGGCGATGAAGCGCATGGCGCTTTCGAAGCAGGCGGCATAGCCGGCGGCGAAAAGCTGCTCGGGATTGGTGGCGCCGCCCTTGCCGCCAAGTTCCTTCGGCATGGCAAGGTCGAGGCTGAGCAGGCCATCGCTGCTCTGGACGTGGCCGGCGCGGCCGCCGACGGCGCGGGCCTGGGTGGAATACAATGCGGTCATCTAGTGTCTCCAGTTATATTGTGTGCGATCGTTTAGTGCACGATCTAAATCGAGTCAATGGCGGATTTCCTGCCAAGTAAGATTCCCATCAAACGAAAAAAGGCGGCCGAAGCCGCCTTTTCTACAAACATGATTGGCGAAAAACTTATTCGGCGGTCGCGGCTTCCGCGGCCTTGGCTGCCTCAGCCTCGGCGGCTGCCTTCTTCTCGGCTGCTTCCTTGGCGGCCGTCTCGGCGGCCAGAGCCTCGGCGGCTGCCACCTTCTCGGCCTCGATACGGGCCTTCTCGGCGTTCAGCGCATCGCGCTCGTCATCGTTCAGCTTGCGGGCGCGCACGCCGGTGTTTTCCGAAATACGGGCCGACTTGCCGCGACGATCGCGCAGATAGTAGAGCTTGGCGCGACGCACCTTGCCGCGGCGAACGATCTCGACGCCCTCCACCATCGGCGAATAGACCGGGAACACGCGCTCGACGCCTTCGCCGTAGGAGATCTTGCGGACGGTGAAATTTTCCTGGAAGCCGGATCCGGCGCGGGCGATGACGACGCCCTCATAGGCCTGGACGCGGGTGCGGGTGCCTTCGGTCACGCGGACCTGGACGCGCACGGTGTCGCCGGGCTGGAATTCGGGAAGCTTGCGCTTGGCTTCGATCTTGGCGGCCTGCTCGGCCTCGAGTTGACGGAGAAGATCCATCTCAAAAATCCACTTCTTGTTCTTCCGACAGCCAGAGCGTCCGACACTCGCCTTGCAGTTCCAATGACCGCTCGGCTATGCCCTTTATCGAAGACATCGGTGTCCAAGACATCGGGCAGGGGCGACTACACCGTCATTGTTGACGGATCCGGCAGAGTTTTTCTTGCCGGTACGGGCGGGCACATACAGCTATTTCAGCGCTTTGTCACGCCTGACCCCGAGTCTTTTTTGCCTGCATGGCACCATCATAACCTTCCGGTGCCGGGTTGCGTCCGTATGCCAGGCTTCCTAAGCCGGGCGCAGCACAGTTTTTCGCGGCGGCCTTACATGTCTATCTTCGACGCCATCCTGCTTTTCCTGGCGGGCTTTCTGTCAGGCGCCGCCAATGCGGTCGCCGGTGGCGGCACCTTCATCACCTTCGGCGCCATGACCTTGGTCGGCCTGCCGCCGATCGTCGCCAATGCCACCTCCTCGGTGACGCAGTTTCCCGGCTACATCACCTCGACGCTCGCCTACTGGGATGACATCCACCATTTCTGGCGTGGCGCATTGCTGCTCTGCCTGATCTCGGCGGTCGGCGCGCTGGCTGGCGCGCTGATCCTGCTGGCGCTCGACAATCCGTCCTTCCGCGTCCTAGTGCCGTGGCTGCTGTTGGGCGCAACGGCCCTGTTTGCCGCCGGGCCGTGGCTGAAACCCGCGCCGAAGCCGGGGCACGAAGCAGCCGTGGGCACGCTAACCGGTTCATTGGCGCAGTTCATCACCGCTATCTATGGCGGCTTCTTCGGCGCCGGCATGGGCGTCATGATGCTGGCGACGCTCGGCCTCACGCAAGCCGGCGACTATCACCGGCTGAACGCGCTGAAGAACATGCTGGCCATTGTCATCGCCGCGGTGGCGATCGTCGTCTTCGTCTCGGGCGGCGTTGTCGCCTGGCCGCAGGCGATCATCATGATCCCGGGCGGCGCGCTGGGCGGCTATGCCGGCGTCTGGATCGCCAAGCGCGTACCGCAGAACGCAGTGCGCGGCTTCGTCGTCGCCGTCGGCCTGTTCCTCGCCTTCTACTACTTTAGCAAAGGCTGAGCGCCGGGCAGGTCGGGCCGCCGCTCTTTCGTCAGCGCCTCGGACTCCGCCCGCCGCCAGGCAGCGATCTTCTTGTGATTGCCTGATATCAGCACCTCGGGAATCTCGCGCCCCTCGAATTCCTGCGGCCGTGTGTAATGAGGGTGTTCGAGCAGGCCGTTCTCGAAACTCTCCTCTTCGCCCGACACGGCGTTGCCCATGACGCCGGGCAACAGCCGCACCACCGCGTCGAGCAGCACAAGGGCCGCCGGCTCACCGCCAGAGAGGATGAAATCGCCGATCGAAACCTCTTCCAATCCGCGCGCCTCGATCAGCCGCTGGTCGACGCCCTCGAAGCGGCCGCACAGGATCACAGCGCCCGGCCCGGCGGCGAGTTCGCGCACGCGCGCCTGCGTCAACGGCTTGCCGCGCGGGCTCATCAGCAGCCGTGGCCGCGCGTCGCCTTCCGGCGAAGCATGGTCGATAGCCCTGGCCAAAACATCGGCACGCATCACCATGCCGGCACCGCCGCCGGCCGGCGTGTCGTCGACGGTGCGATGGCGGTCGGTGGCAAAGTCGCGGATCTGGATCGCTTCCAGCGACCATGTGCCACCTTCCAGCGCCCGGCCGGCCAGCGACAGGCCGAGCGCGCCCGGAAACATCTCGGGATAGAGCGTCAGCACCGATGCTTTGAACGTCACCGGTTGCCCCCGGCGTCGCGCGGTCCGCGCGGTCTGCCCTTCGGATCGAAGTCTTCCTCGCGCGGCGCATCGCCATCCTCGTCCTCGAGCAGCCCGGCCGCCGCCGGGTCGACGCGGACAAAGCCCTCGACGATCGACACATCAGGCACCGCCGCCTGCGTGAACGGGATCAGCACGCCCTTGCGCCCGCCCAATGTCACATCGAGAATGTCGCCACCGCCGAAATTGTGCACGGCCACGACCTTGCCGATCGCAGCACCGGCATCGTCCCGGACCTCCAGACCGACCAGGTCGGCATGGTAGAATTCGTCCTCCTCGCCATCGTCGGGCAGCATCGAGCGGTCGACAAACAGTTCGGTGCCGGCGAGCGCCTCAGCTGCGTTGCGGTCGGCAACACCCTTGAAGCGGACAACGACGACGGTGTTGGCGGGCCTGATGTCGATGATCTGGAAGGCGCGGCCGTCCCTGGCATAGAGCGGCCCATAATCGGCCAGCGCCAGCGGCTCACCGGTGAAGGTCTTGACCCGCAATTCGCCCTTGATGCCGTGGGCGGCGCCGATCACGGCCATCTGGACGGGGTTTTGGGGCTTGCTCATGGCGCGATATCCTTTGGCTTTGCTCTAACGCTCCCCGATTGTCATTTCAATGACATGGCTCTTCACCGGTTCCTAACCCGGCTGCCGGAAAATGGCGGCTGATGCATGTCGCCCAAAAGTGGAGCCCGGTTTTGGGAAGACGACATGCATAAAGACAAATACATGTCGCCCAAAAGTGGCTCCTGGTTTGGGACAACGGCACGCATGAAGCAAGATTGGAAGCACACCGTGCAGGAATTCCTCATCCCGGCAAAACCCGACCTCCAGGCGGCGCGTGAAAGCTGGCTGAAGATGCTGGCGCGCGAACGCCGGCTGTCGCCGGAGACCGTCGAGGCCTACGAGCGCGACACGCGGCAGTTCCTGCATTTCCTCACCGGCCATTGTGGCGGCTCGCCCGGCATTTCGGACATCGCCAATCTGCGCCCAGCCGATCTGCGCGGCTTCCTCGCCGCGCGCCGCAACGCCGGCGCCGGCGCCCGCACGCTTGGCCGCGGACTGGCGGGCATCCGTTCGCTGCTGCGGTTCCTCGAACGGCGCGGCCTCGTCAATGCGGCCGGTGCGGCAGCCTTGCGCGCGCCGCGCCAGCCCAAATCGCTGCCCAAGCCGCTGACGGCAAGCGACGCCAAGCATGTCGTTTCCGTCGAAGGCCAACTGGCGGAAGAGCCGTGGATCGCCGCCCGCAACGCAGCCGTGCTGACGCTGCTCTACGGCTCCGGCCTGCGCATTTCCGAGGCGCTTGGCCTCGCAGCTGCCGATCTGGCCTTGGCGACCGACACCGTGCTGCGCGTCACCGGCAAGGGCGGCAAGACGCGGCTGGTGCCGGTGCTGCCAGTGGCGCTGCGGGCGATCGCCGAATACCGCCGGCTCTGCCCCTATCATCTCGACCCGAAGGGCCTTTTGTTTCGGGGCGCGCGCGGCGGCCCGCTCAATCCGGCCATAGTCCAGCGCGACATGGCCAAGCTGCGCTCGGCGCTCAACCTGCCCGATACCGCGACGCCGCACGCGCTGCGCCATTCCTTCGCCACGCATCTGCTCGGCCGCGGTGGCGATTTGCGCACCATCCAGGAGCTCCTAGGCCACGCCAGCCTGTCGACGACGCAGATCTACACCGGCGTCGACACTGCCAGGCTGCTCGAAATTTATGAGTCTGCTCACCCAAGGGCATGATCATTTCGTCATCCCTGGGCGAAGCAGCCGCGCAGCGGCGTCGCGAAGACCCTGGTATCCATGCCGCGATCTCAGCCGAAGAATGCCGCGGACCAGAATTCTGAACCGTGGCAGCGCTTTGAAGTCGCGGCATGGATCCCGAAGTCTGCGCCGCGTCGCTGCGCTCCTTGCTCCGCCCCAGGATGACGAAGCGATGGGCGTTTTCGCCAATTCACCAAGGCATGCGGTTTGGTCAACGCAAATAGACCCGTCAAAACGCCTGCGCCGAGTAGCTAGGACCGGTCAAAGACAATTTTGCAGCGCCGATTAACCGTTTTGCCGCTTTTTGCGCCTAGACCTGACCATGATCCCGAAAAGTGGGACCCGGTTTTCGGAAAGGTCATGGTCAAACATGAAGACAGCGTCATGAAACGCGTCATCGCCATCGCCGACCGTGCAGCTTCCGTGTCGCTGAAGCTGCTTGTCGCGCTCAATGTCCTGTTTTTCCTGTCGTTCCTTGCCGTCTTGCTGCTCGCGGCCGGCAGGGCGCATGCCGAGATCCCCACCTGCACCGGCGCCGACATGCTGTCTGCCTTGCAGAAGAGCGATCCGTCGGCCTATCAGAAGATCGAGACTGAAGCCGCCGCCACGCCGAACGGCAAGGGCCTGCTGTGGAAGCTGGAGAAGCCGGGCGAAAAGCCGTCCTTCCTGTTCGGCACCATGCACATGACCGACCCGCGCGTCACCGCGCTGCCGCCGGCCGCGCAGAAGGCCTATGACGCCGCCGCCACCATCGTCATCGAAACCACCGACGTGCTCGACAAGCAGCAGATGATGGCGGCGATGCTCAAGGAGCCGGACCTGATGATGTTCACCGACTCCACGACGCTGTCGTCATTGCTGTCGCCCGACGATGCGGCGGCCATGAATGCCGCACTCGACGCACGCGGCATCCCGCCGGCAACCGTCGCCAAGATGAAGCCGTGGATGCTCTCGGCCATGATGGCGCTTCCGGCTTGCGAACTCGCCCGACAGTCCGGCGGCGCCCCGGTGCTCGACGTCAAGCTGGCGGAAGGTGCCAAGGCCGCCGGCAAGCCGGTTGAGGGACTGGAAACGGCTGCCAGCCAATTGCGCGCCATGGCCTCTTTGCCACTGGCCTTTCACATGAAGGGGCTGGTCGACACGCTGAAGCTGGGCGACAAGGTCAACGACATCAATGAAACCATGATCGTTCTCTACCAGCGCGGCGACACCGGTATGTTCTGGCCACTGTTCCGTGCGGCCATGCCCGATGAGCAGGACGACCCCGCAGGCTATGCCGCGTTCGAGGAAACCATGATCACCAGCCGCAACAAGGTGATGGTAGATCATGCCCAGCCGATCCTTGCCAGGGGCAATGCCTTCATGGCGGTCGGCGCCCTCCACCTTCCGGGTCCCGAAGGCCTGGTCGAGGATTTCCGCAAAGCCGGCTATACTGTCACCGCTGTCAACTGAGTCGCCGCATGGTGGTGGAGGATCCGGGCGTCGCGTTTTCGGCGTTTTCCTCGACTAGTGTGAAACCCATTCGACGGTAACGCGTTGATGGCTGTTGTTTGATGTTTTTCATCCACGGAGGACACTTTTATGGCGAACACACCGAATCCAAACGACCCGTTCAATTCGTCCACCAACGCTCCTCGCCCAAGCGGCGGTGGCAGCACCTGGCTGATTGTTCTGGTCGTCGTTATTCTGGCGGTTGTCGCGTATTATGTTTTCGGAAGAAGCGGCGGTGAGCATCCGGCACCTGCCGAGGCGCCGGCGGCCAGCACACCGGCACCTGCGCCGGCTCCTGCAGAACCTATGAAGCCAGCCGAACCGGCTCCGGCCGCGCCCGCTCCCGCGGCGCCTGCCCCAGCGCCCGCACCGGCTCCAGCGCCTGCGCCGGCTCCTGCCGCACCGGCCAACTGATCAGGCTCGATATCAAATACGAACGGCCCGCCAAAAGGCGGGCCGTTTTGTTTGGGGAGCTTCTTCTGGCAGCAAAATGGTATGCCAAGCGTCGAACCGAGGGCTGCGTTTCCTAGATGTGGATCGGCTTGAAGAAGGTCGCCAGCGCCGCCTCCTTGACCGCTTCCGACATCGTCGGGTGTGCATGGCAGGTGCGGGCAAGATCCTCGGACGAGCCGCCGAATTCCATCAGCACCGCCGCCTCGTGGATCATCTCGCCGGCGCCGAAGCCGACAATATGGACGCCGAGCACGCGGTCGCTTGCCTTGTCGGCGAGGATCTTGACGAAACCGTCGGTGTGCAGCATGGCGCGCGCCCGGCCATTGGCGCTGAACGGAAACTTTCCCGCCTTGTACTCGATGCCGGCCTTCTTCAATTCCTCCTCGGTCTTGCCGACCGAGGCGATTTCCGGGCTGGTGTAGACGACGCTCGGAATGACGTCATAGTTCACATGGCCGGCCTGGCCGGCGATGGTTTCCGCCACCGCCACGCCCTCGTCCTCGGCCTTGTGTGCCAGCATCGGTCCGGCGATGACATCGCCGATGGCGTAGATGCCGGGCACGTTGGTTCTGAGATGGCCATCGGTCGTGACCCGGCCACGCTCGTCGACCTCGACGCCGGCTTCCTTGAGCCCGAGAGTGTCGGAATAGGCGCGGCGCCCGGTGGCGATCAGCACCGCGTCGGCCTCGATGGTCTCGGCAGCGCCACCCTTGACCGGCTCGAAGGTGACGGTCGCGCCCTTCTTGGCCTTGGCGACACCGGTGACCTTGGCGCCGAGCTTGAACTCGAAACCCTGCTTCGACAGCATTCGCTGGAACTGCTTGGAGACCTCGCCGTCCATCCCGCCCAGTATGGTGTCGAGAAATTCGACGACAGTGACCTTGGCGCCAAGCCGCGCCCACACCGAGCCGAGCTCGAGGCCGATGACACCGCCGCCGACCACCACCAGATGACCGGGCACTTTCTCCAGCGACAGCGCGCCGGTCGACGACACGATCACCTTCTCGTCGAAGTCGACCTTGACGCCGGGAATGCCGGCGACATCCGAACCGGTGGCGATGACGATGTTCTTGGTCTCGATCTCCTCGACCTTGCCGTCCTCGCCGGTCACCGAGACTTTTCCCGCGGCGATCACCTTGCCGGTGCCGCGGAAGCTGTCGATCTTGTTCTTCTTGAACAGGAAGGCGACGCCGTTGACGTTCGACGCCACTGTCGCGTCCTTGTGCGCCATCATCTTCTTCAGGTTCAATTTCGGCGCGGCGATCTCAACACCGAGCGTGTCGAAGGAATGGCCCGCCTCGGCGAACATCTCGGAGGCATAAAGCAGCGCCTTGGACGGAATGCAGCCGATGTTGAGGCAGGTGCCGCCGAAGGTCGCGTTCTTCTCGACCACCGCCGTCTTCAGCCCGAGCTGCGCCGCCTTGATGGCGCAGACATAGCCGCCCGGTCCCGATCCGATGATAACGACGTCATAAGCCATGATACTGTCCTTCTTGATTGGGGCTCAGCGGCCGCCGCTTACATTCAGGATCGCGCCCGTCGTATAGGACGCGGCGTCGGATAAAAGATAGAGAACCGCACCAGCGACTTCATCAGCAGTTCCGGCTCTTTTCATCGGAAGCGTATCCTGGATCAATGCCACCCGGTCCGGCTGCCCGCCCGAGGCATGGATGTCCGTATCGATGATGCCCGGGCGCACCGCATTGACGCGGATGCCTTCCAGCGCCACCTCGCGGGCGAGCCCGATGGTGAACGTGTCGATGGCGCCCTTGGAGGCGGCATAGTCGACATAGTTGTCCGCGGCGCCAAGCACCGCCGCAGCCGACGAGATGTTGACGATAGCGCCACCCTTGCCGCCGTGACGGGTCGACATGCGCTTCACCGCCTCGCGGGCGCAGAGGAACGAACCGACGACATTGATGCGCATCATGCGCTCCAGCCGCGAAAAATCCATCTCGTCGACGCGAGCCTTGGCGTCGACGATGCCGGCATTGTTGACGAAGGCATCGAGCCGGCCATAGGCGCGGTCGACGGCACCGAACATAGCAACGATATCGGCCTCGACGCCGACATCGCCCTTGACGGCAAGAGCGTCGCCGCCGGCGGCCTGGATCTCTGCGACCAGCGCATCGGCGGCGTCCTTATTCGCAGCGTAGTTGACCGCGACGCGGTAGCCGGTCTTCGAGCCGAGCCGGCAGATCGCGGCGCCGATGCCGCGGCTGCCGCCGGTGACCAGCAGCACCTTTTGCGTATCGGTCATTCCTGGCATCCCTTCAAGGCAAACACATCCCACGGCACTTTCGAAAATCCATTGCCGCCATAGGCCGAGGATTGACGCAACGACTGCCCAAGATCCGGCAGGATCAGCGTCTTCGGCGCCTCGACGCCTTCGGCCGGCAGCAGGCCGATGCTGCCCTTGTCATCCGACGTGTAGATGACGCCGTGCCAAGCCGTACAGGCGGCGAGCTCCTCGCCGGTGACGTCGCCCTCGGGGCATTTGTACATCAGCACGCCGTTCGGCCGCGACACGCCCTCGTTCCACATGACGATGCCGTTCAGCACCACATTGTTGTCGAGGATCACCCGGAAGCTGTTGGTGACGGTCGCTGAGGTGCCGGTCGGGCTAAAATCGATCTCACTGCCGCTTTGGGCCTCGCCATAGACGGCGAGTTCGATCGGGCAGGCTGCGATTGTGGCGGAGCCGGTGAACAAAACAGCCAGAGATCCCGCTAGGCATGCGATGGCGGACGACAAGGGGCTTTGCATCGCGGCGACCTACTGGCTCTCGCGGCCATCGGCGTTTTCAAGCACTTCAAAGTCGGTCATCAGCAGCAGCGGCTCGCCAGCCGCGCTGAGGCCCCAGAACGATGGATAGATTCCGTCACCCCAGCCGCTCCAGAACATCGCAATGTTGAGGGGATTGCCGACAACGGGGTGATGCATCGCGAACCGATCCTGGTTGGGCGCAAACTCGGCCGCCAGGACGTCGTCATAGTAATTCTGCTTGGCTTCAAGCTTGTCCTGCTGCTCAGACATCAACGCCATTGCCATCTTGTCCATGAACGAACCAAGACCGGCATCGACGGGATATCCAAATACCTCGTTGCCCTTCAGGGTCGATGCATCCTGATCGGGCAAGGTTGCCAGCTCCCAGCGAAACGGCCTGCCGGGCCGGAAGCGCAGGACTGCTGCAGCAACACGGCCTTGTGCCTCAAGCAACGATACCGGGTAGCGCCCTGGTCTGACCTTGCGGCTTAACGCTGGCCAGTCGGTTCCGGTAGTCAGGGGATCGCAGGCGACAATTTCGCCTGTCGGCAAATCCAGCTCGCCGATCACCGTGACGGTTATCTCGCGCTCCGCCATTTGCGCATCGCTCAGGTCGAAGAGGCCGAGATTGCTGCTCGCCTGCGCCGGCTCCCATTCGGGCGACACCACCGCCGGCGTGGACATGGAGGTCCACGGCTCACGCCGTAAGATCCGTAGCCCACGGCCCAGCTTGAACCCCAACTGCTCCAGCCAGCCGCTCATTGCGGATCAGCTCCGCTCACAGATCCAGAACCAGCCGTTCCGGATCCTCCAGGCTTTCCTTGACGCGGACCAGGAAGGTCACCGCTTCCTTGCCGTCGACGATGCGGTGATCGTAGCTGAGCGCCAGATACATCATCGGCCGGATCACGATCTGGCCACCGACCACCACCGGCCGGTCCTGGATCTTGTGCATGCCCAAAATCCCCGACTGCGGCGCGTTGAGGATCGGCGTCGACATCAGTGACCCGTAGACGCCACCGTTGGAAATCGTAAACGTGCCGCCCTGCATGTCGGCGACCGACAGCTTGCCGTCGCGCGCGGCGATGCCCAGGCGGCCAATCTCCTTCTCGATCTCGGCGATCGACATCTGGTCGGCATCGCGCACGACCGGCACGACCAGGCCCTTTTCGGTGCCGACGGCGACGCCGATATGGGCATAGTTCTTGAAGATGATGTCGGTGCTGTCGATCTCGGCATTGACCGAGGGGATTTCCTTCAAGGCGTGGGTGACGGCCTTGGTGAAGAAGCCCATGAAGCCAAGCTTCACGCCGTGCTTCTTCTCGAACACGTCCTTGTACTTTGTCCTGAGCGCCATCACCGCGCTCATGTCGACCTCGTTGAAGGTGGTCAGCATGGCGGCGGTCGACTGCGCTTCCTTGAGCCGGCGCGCGATGGTCTGGCGCAGCTTGGTCATGCGCACGCGCTCTTCGCGCGACGCATCGTCGCCCGAGGACGGCGCCCGCACCGCAACCGGCGCCGGCGCTGCCCTGGGGGTCTCGGCCGGCTGTGACGGCGCGCCCTTCGAGATCGCGTCGAGCACGTCGCCCTTCAGCACCTGGCCGCGCCTGCCCGAGCCGGAGAGCTGGTCGACGGCGAGATTTTTCTCGGCGATCAGTTTTGCCGCGGCTGGGGCCGGCGGCATGTTGCGCGGCTCGACCGCGCCGGCGTCGCCGGCGATCTTGGCGGTTTCGGCAGCGGCCTGCCTACCGGTCGATGCCGCGTCCGGCGACGAGGCCTGCGACACCGCCTGTGGCTTGGTTGCTGGTGCGGCGGCATCGCCACCCGCCGAAATCGAACCCAGCAGGGCGCCGACGCCGACCGTCTCACCTTCCTTGACGGTGATCTCGCCCAGCGTACCGGCGGCGGCGGCAGGCACCTCCACCGTCACCTTGTCGGTCTCGAGCTCGACCAGCGGTTCATCGGCGGCGATCGTGTCGCCGACCTTCTTGAACCATTTGCCGACGGTCGCTTCGGTGACGGATTCGCCGAGAGTGGGAACGCGGATTTCGGTAGCCATTGTGCCTGTCCGTTTCTTCCTGAGTTATTCGCCCAGATCTGTTCTATTCACCCGAGTCTCTTCTATTCACCGAGCGCGTCTTCGAGCAAGGCGGCGAGCTGGGCAAGGTGCTTCGACATCAGTCCGGTCGCCGGTGAGGCGGCCGCCGGGCGGCCGGTGTAGCGCACCCGCTGATGCTTGGCATCGATATGCGCCAGCACCCATTCCAGATACGGGTCGATGAACGACCAGGCGCCCATGTTCTTGGGCTCTTCCTGGCACCACACCATCTCCGCATTGCGGAAACGCGACAGTTCCGTAATCAGCGCCTTGGCCGGGAACGGATAGAGCTGTTCGACGCGCAGCAGGTAGATGTCGTTGATGCCGCGCTTCTCGCGCTCCTCGTAGAGGTCGTAATAGACCTTGCCCGAGCACAGCACGACGCGGCGGATCTTCGAATCCTTGGTGAGCTTGATCGCCTGGTTGGGAAGCAGCTGGGCATCGTCCCACAACAGCCGGTGGAACGAGCTTTCTCCCGAGATTTCCGGCAGCGTCGACACCGCCCGCTTGTGGCGCAGCAGCGACTTCGGCGTCATCAGGATCAGCGGCTTGCGGAAGTCGCGCTTCAACTGCCGGCGCAGGATGTGGAAATAGTTAGCCGGCGTCGTGCAGTTCGCCACTTGCATGTTGTCTTCGGCGCAAAGCTGCAGGAAGCGCTCGAGCCGGGCCGAGGAATGCTCCGGTCCCTGGCCTTCGTAGCCATGCGGCAAGAGGCAGACGAGGCCCGACATTCGGAGCCACTTGCGCTCGCCCGACGAGATGAACTGGTCGAACACCACCTGGGCGCCGTTGGCGAAATCGCCGAACTGCGCCTCCCACAAGGTCAGCGCCTTCGGTTCGGCCAGGCTGTAGCCATATTCGAAGCCCAGCACCGCCTCTTCCGACAACATCGAGTTGATGACTTCGTAGCCGGCCTGCGCCGCCGACAGATTGTTGAGCGGGATGTAGCGGGTCTCGTCGCGCTGGTCGTAGAGCACGGAATGCCGCTGCGAGAAGGTGCCGCGTTCGGAATCCTGACCCGAGAGGCGGATCGGATTGCCGTCGAGCAGGATGGCGCCGAAGGCCAGCGCCTCGGCCGTCGACCAGTCGATGCCTTCGCCGGAGTCGATCGCCTGGCGGCGGTTCTCGAGGAAGCGGATGATCGTCTTGTGCGCCTCGAAATCCTTCGGCACCTCGGTCAGCTTCTTGCCGATTTCCTTCAGCGTCTTGACCGGCACAGCGGTCTTGCCGCGCCGCTGTTCGTCCTGGTTGTCGGCCGTGCGCAGGCCCGACCAGGCGCCGTCCAGCCAGTCGGCCTTGTTGGGCTTGTAGCTCTGGCCGACTTCCCACTCGGATTCCAGATGCGCCCGCCAGTCGGCCTTCAGCTGGTCGAGTTCGGCCTGGGTGATGTGGCCCTCGGCGATCAGCCGGTCGCCATAGATCTGCACCGTCGTCTTGTGGGTGCGGATGTTGCGGTACATGATCGGCTGGGTGAAGGCCGGTTCGTCGCCCTCATTGTGGCCGAAGCGGCGGTAGCAGAACATGTCGACCACGACCGGCTTGTGGAACTTCATGCGGAATTCGATCGCCACCTTGGTGGCATGCACCACGGCTTCCGGATCATCGCCATTGACGTGGAAGATCGGCGCTTCGATCATCTTGGCCACATCAGATGGATAGGGCGACGAGCGCGAGAAACGCGGATTGGTAGTGAAGCCGATCTGGTTGTTGATGATGAAATGCAGCGTGCCGGCAACGCGATGGCCGCGCAGGCCCGACAGGCCGAGGATTTCGGCGATCACGCCCTGGCCGGCGAAGGCGGCATCGCCATGCAGCAGCAGCGGCAGCACCTTGGCGCGCTCTTCCAGCGGCACGATTTCCTCGCGGCTGCGGCCGAACAGATAGTCCTGCTTGGCGCGCGCCTTGCCCATCACCACCGGATCGACGATTTCCAGGTGCGAGGGATTGGCGGTCAAGGACAGATGCACCTTGTTGCCGTCGAACTCGCGGTCCGACGAGGCGCCGAGATGGTACTTGACGTCGCCCGAGCCCTCGACCTCGTCGGGGGCGGCCGAACCGCCCTTGAACTCGTGGAAGATGGCGCGATGCGGCTTGGCCATCACCTGGGAGAGCACGTTCAGCCGGCCGCGATGCGCCATGCCGAGCACGATCTCCTTCATGCCGAGCTGGCCGCCGCGCTTGACGATCTGCTCCAGCGCCGGGATCAGCGATTCACTGCCATCGAGGCCGAAGCGCTTGGTGCCCTTGTACTTGACGTCGATGAACTGCTCGAAGCCTTCGGCCTCGACCAGCTTCTGCAGGATCGCCTTCTTGCCGGTGGCGGTGAAGGAAATCTCCTTGTCGGCGCCCTCGATGCGCGCCTGGATCCAGGCCTTTTCCTCCGGATCGGAAATATGCATGAACTCGACGCCCAGCGTCGAGCAATAGGTGCGCGTCAGGATCTCCAGCATCTGCCGGATGGTGCCGAATTCGAGCCCGAGCACATTGTCGAGGAAGATCGGCCGGTCGTAGTCGGCGGCGGTGAAGCCGTAATTCTCTGGCGACAATTCGTTGTAGTCCTCGAGCGGCTTGGCGATGCCGAGCGGGTCGAGATTGGCGTGCAGATGGCCGCGCATGCGGTAGGCGCGGATCATCATGATGGCGCGCACCGAATCGCGCGTCGCCTGGTGCACATCGGCGTCGGAAAGGATGATGCCGTTGGTGACCGCCTTGTCCTTGACCTTCTTTTCCAGGTGCTTCTCGACGATGCCCCAGTTGCCGTCGAGCGCCGACACCAGTTCGCCATTGGCCTGCAGCGGCCAGGAGGGCTTGGCCCAGGAGGCGCCCTTGGCGTTCTTGCGCACATCGCCCGCGTCGTCCTTCAGCCCGGCGAAGAACTCCTGCCATTCGGGATTGACCGAAGCTGGATCGTCCTCATAGGCGGCGTAGAGCGCGTCGATATAGTCGGCGTTGCCGCCATAGAGGAAAGAGGTGAGCGAAAATTGGTCGTTGGCCTGATCTTGTCTTGCCATGTCTCTATCGAAGCCTTGGCTTCGTCTCCTTGTCAGAGCGAATAGTGAGTAGCGAATAGCGAGTAGGGATTTTCCCCAGGTCGCGCCGTTACTCCGTTTCCTATTCGCTATTCACTACTCGCTACTCACTTAACCCTTGATCGCCTCGACCAGCGTCGTGCCCAGCCGCGCCGGCGAGGGCGAAACTCTTATCCCGGCCGATTCCATCGCCGCGATCTTGTCCTCGGCGCCGCCCTTGCCGCCGGAGATCACCGCGCCCGCATGACCCATGGTGCGGCCGGCCGGCGCCGTGCGCCCGGCGATGAAGCCGGCCATCGGCTTCTTGCGGCCACGCTTGGCTTCGTCCTTGAGGAACTGCGCGGCGTCTTCCTCGGCCGAACCGCCGATCTCGCCGATCATGATGATCGACTTGGTCTCGTCATCGGCGAGGAACATCTCGAGCACGTCGATGAATTCGGTGCCCTTGACAGGGTCGCCGCCAATGCCGACGGCGGTGGTCTGGCCGAGGCCGACATTGGTGGTCTGGAACACAGCCTCATAGGTAAGTGTTCCCGAGCGCGAAACAACGCCAACCGAGCCCTTGCGGAAGATGTTTCCCGGCATGATGCCGATCTTGCATTCGTTGGGGGTGAGCACGCCCGGGCAGTTCGGGCCGATCAGCCGCGAGGTCGAACGGTCGAGCCGCGCCTTGACCTTGATCATGTCCATCACTGGGATGCCTTCGGTGATGCAGATGATCAGCGGGATCTCGGCCTCGATCGCTTCCAGGATCGCTTCGGCGGCGCCCGCCGGCGGCACATAGACGACCGAAGCGTTGGCGCCGGTCTTTTCCTTGCCCTCGGCGACGGTGGCGAAGATCGGCAGGCTCTCGCCCTTCGAGCCGGTCCAGGTCTCGCCACCCTTCTTGGGATGGATACCGCCGACCATCTTGGTGCCGTGATAGGCCAGCGCCTGTTCTGTGTGGAACGTACCGGTCTTGCCGGTCAGGCCTTGCACCAGCACCCTGGTGTTCTTGTCGACGAGAATGGACATGGTGGCCCTTTTTCTTAGAAATCGTTGATCGAGGAAGGTGAGACACGGCTGTAGACGCCGCTCACCATGTCTTGCCAGACATCGCTGCCGGCCGGTTGGAACTGCAGTCGCATGCGGTAACTGTCATTGCTGTCGAAATCGTAGGTCACCCGGGCTGACCCGCGCGGCGACGAGCGTAGCAGCGTCAGCGTATTGCCATCCCAGGTGCCTGTTGCCGGTGCGGTCGGCACAAAGCCCATCGAGTCGAATTGATGCATGGTTACGACGCTGCTTTGCTGGTCGAAGCCGAACACGCTGTGCGCGCCGAACGACACCGTGCCGTCGCGGCGCTGGCGATAGCGCTGCACCACGAACAGGCCGCCAAATTCAGCCACGGCAACTGCTTCGGCCGTCGCTGTGGCGGCATCTGTCCATTGCGTGGCCGCCACATCTTCCTCGCCACGCCAAGTGCCGACCAGCGCTTGCAGGCGCTGGTGGTCGGACGAGAGCGAAGAGAAGGAGGCCGCGTTCATGGTCAGAGCCGCTTCAGGTCGGCGACGGTGAGGTCGCTCTTGGCGTTGCCCGTGTTGAGCGTCGTCGCCGGCTCGAACATCAGCACCACCGGTTCCTTGCTGAGCGAACGCGGCCGGTGCTCGACGCCGCGCGGCACGACCATGAAGTCGCCCTCGCCGAGCTCGACCGGACCGTCGCGGAAATCGATGGCAATGCGGCCGCGTAGCACGAGGAAGGCTTCATCCTCATTGTCATGCGCGTGCCAGTCGAAGACCTCGCCGAACTTGGCGACTTTCGCCTGGCTGTCGTTGACGTCGCCGGCAATATGCGGATCGAAGACCTTGTTGATCTTTTGATCCGCCGCCTCGACCAGGTTTATCTTGCGCGGAGGCACCGGATCAGCCCTTCACCGCCGCCACGATCTTCTTGGCCGCGTCGTCGAGATCATCTGCCGACACCACGTTGAGGCCGCTGTCGTTGATGATCTTCTTGCCGAGCTCGGCATTGGTGCCTTCCAGGCGCACCACCAGCGGCACTTCCAGGCCGACTTCCTTGACCGCGGCAATCACGCCCTCGGCGATGATGTCGCACTTCATGATGCCGCCAAAGATGTTGATCAGGATGCCCTTGACCGCCGGATCCTTGGTGATGATCTTGAACGCCGCCGTCACCTTCTCCTTCGACGCACCGCCGCCGACATCGAGGAAGTTGGCCGGTTCGGCGCCATAGAGCTTGATGATGTCCATCGTCGCCATGGCGAGGCCGGCGCCGTTGACCATGCAGCCGATATTGCCGTCGAGCGCGACATAGGCGAGGTCGTATTTCGACGCCTCGATCTCCTTCTCGTCCTCTTCGGTGGTGTCGCGCAGTTCGAGCACGTCGGGATGGCGGAACAGCGCGTTGTTGTCGAACGACACTTTTGCGTCGAGCACGCGCAGCCGGCCATTCTTCATGACGATCAGCGGGTTGACCTCGAGCAGGCTCATGTCCTTCTCGACAAAGGCCTCGTAGAGGATCGGGAACAGCGTATCGCCATCCCGGCCGGCGTCGCCGTCGAGCTTCAGCGCGCCGTTGAGCGCCTTTAGATCGGCCGCTGTGACGCCCTTTTCCGGGTCGATGGCGACGGTGATGATCTTTTCCGGCGTGTCGTGCGCGACCGCCTCGATGTCCATGCCGCCTTCGGTCGAGACGACGAAGGCAACGCGGCCGACCGAGCGGTCGACCAGGATCGACAGATAGAGTTCGCGATCGATGTCGGCGCCGTCTTCGATATAGAGGCGGTTGACCTGCTTGCCGGCCGGACCGGTCTGCTTGGTCACCAGCGTATGCCCGAGCATTTCGTTGGCGTTGGCGACCACGTCGGCCACCGACTTCGCCAGCCTGACGCCACCCTTGGCATCAGGGCCGAGTTCCTTGAACTTGCCCTTGCCGCGGCCGCCGGCATGGATCTGGCTCTTCACCACATAGAGCGGGCCGGGCAGCGCCTTGGCGGCGGCTTCCGCTTCGCTCGCCTTGAACACCGGCACGCCTTCGGCCACCGGCGCGCCAAAGCTCTTCAGCAGCGCCTTGCCCTGATACTCATGGATGTTCATCTTCGATGTCTCCGGGTCGACTGCTGGGGGTTACTTCGAGGCGAGCTGCGGCGCGATCTTGACGCAGGCCTCGGTCAGGCCCTGCACCGTCGCCACCGAAGCGTCGAACATCTTCTGCTCGCTCTTGTTGAGGTCGATCTCGATAATGCGTTCGACGCCGCCGGCGCCGATCACCACGGGCACGCCGACATAGGTGTTCTTGACGCCATACTGGCCGGAAAGATACGCCGCGCACGGCAGCACGCGCTTCTTGTCCTTGAGATAGGCTCCCGCCATCGAGATCGCCGAGGCGGCCGGCGCGTAATAGGCCGAGCCGGTCTTGAGCAGGCCGACGATCTCGGCGCCGCCGTCGCGGGTGCGCTGGACGATCTGGTCGAGCTTTTCCTTCGACGTCCAGCCCATCTTGATCAGGTCGGGCAGCGGGATGCCGGAAACCGTCGAATAGCGGATCATCGGCACCATGGAATCGCCATGGCCGCCGAGCACGAAGGCGGTGACGTCCTCGACCGAGACCTTGAATTCCTCGGCCAGGAAATAGCGGAAGCGCGAACTGTCGAGCACGCCGGCCATGCCGACCACATGGCTCTTGGGCAGGCCCGAGAACTTCTGCAGCGCCCAGACCATGGCGTCGAGCGGGTTGGTGATGCAGATGACGAAGGCCTTCGGCGCATACTTCTTCAGGCCGGCGCCGACCTGTTCCATGACTTTGAGATTGATGCCAAGCAGGTCGTCGCGGCTCATGCCCGGCTTGCGCGGCACGCCGGCGGTGACGATGCAGACGTCGGCACCCTCGATGCCGGCATAGTCGTTGACGCCGGTGAGACGGCTGTCGAAGCCATCGACCGGCGACGACTGCGCGATATCCAGCCCCTTGCCTTGCGGGATACCCTCGGCAATATCGAACAGCACCACGTCGCCGAGATCCTTGAGGCCGATCATGTGGGCGAGCGTGCCGCCGATCATGCCAGAGCCGATAAGCGCTATCTTGTTGCGTGCCATGTCAGGATGTTTTCCCTTTGTCAGTGACGGCGCCCAAGTCCTTGGCGACTTGGTTGGCGGCGTCGAGGAAGAGGCCGGAATGCTGCGAGGAACCCGCGGATTTTCGCCGCACCAAATAGCCTTGGTGCAAGATAAATTCAATCGATTATTTCGGAGCTAGCATTTTCAATCGGTTAGATAGATTGGGATTTACGTAAACGTCAAAGTTTGTAAGCCGACTTGAGGGAATTTACACAATGAAGATGGAAACCCGAAGGCTATTTCCGGGCGATGACGCCCTTGTGATGCAGGTCGCCGAGGACGTCTTCGACGAGCCGGTCATGCCGGATCGGCTGGCAGCCTATCTCCACGAACCTGGCCATTTCATGATCGTGGCGCTCGCCGGCGACGTGGTCGTCGGGCAATGCGCCGCAATCATCCACCGCCACCCCGACAAGGTCAGCGAGCTCTACATAGACGAGGTCGGCGTTTCGCCGGCCTTCCAGCGCCAGGGCATCGCGCGAGACATGCTCGACGCGATGTTTGCGATTGGCCGTGACCATGGCTGCGAGGAGGCCTGGGTCGGCACCGAGCCGGGCAATGTGCCTGCCCGGGCGCTCTATGAGTCGCGCAAAGAGCCGCATGGGCCGGCGGAAGATTTCGTGATGTATCTGTATGCGCTTTAGATCTTTGGCGCCGGCGAGACAGAGGAGGGGCAGGGATCGCGACCTTCCGAAGAACTATCTCAGGCCCGTGCCTGCTCTGCCTCTGGCGCTGCCCTCGCCTTGCGCCGTTCCGCCCAATCCTCCAGCCAGTCGCGGCTTTGCATCTCGATCAGGCGTGATGCCGTGCGTTCGAACTCGAAGACCTCGACCCCGCGTTTGGCTTGATAGAGCTGCGGCGGCGGGGCCGCGGCGCTGACCACCAGCCGCGCATGATGATCGTAGAGCGTGTCGATCAACAGGATGAAGCGCTTGGCCTCGTTGCGCTTGCCTTCGCCGAGCACCGGGACGCGATCGATGAAGATGGTCGAGAAGCGGCCGGCGATTGCCAGGAAATCGCGGGCGCCAAGCGGCTTTTCGCAGAGATCGGCGAAGGAAAACCGCGCCGCGTCGCCGGCGGCAGCGGGCACCACCACCTGCCGTCCCTTGAGGGTCAGCGAGGTCTCGGCCGTCGGCACGCCGCGCGTCATGGTTTGCCAGGCCTCGTCGAGCATCTCGTCGGCCGTCGCATCGGCCGGCGTGACATAGACCGGCGTGCGGACGAGCTTTTCCAGCCGGTAGTCCTTGTCGGCGTCGAGCGACAGCACCCGCGCATGCCGCTCCAGGATACCGATGAAAGGCAGGAAAAGCTGGCGGTTCAGGCCGTCACCATAGAGATTCTCCGGCGCCACGTTCGAGGTGGCGACCAGCACCACGCCGCTGGCAAACAGCGCCGAAAACAGCCGCGACAGGATCATCGCGTCGGCAATGTCGGTGACCGAGAACTCGTCGAAGCACAGCACCCAGGCCTGCTCGGCAAGCGCCTTGGCCACCGGCGGAATCGGGTCGTCCTCCTTGACCGAGCCATCCTTGCGCGCCTGCCGGTGCTTCTGGATGCGGTCCTGCACATCGGCCATGAAGTCGTTGAAATGGACGCGGCGCTTGCGCCGCACCGGCAGCAATTCGAAGAACATGTCCATCAGCATGGTCTTGCCGCGGCCGACCCCGCCATGGATGTAGAGGCCTTTGACGGCCTCATGTGTCTCGCGCTTGCGGGCAAAAAGCCAGCCAAGCGCGCTGGACTTGTGCGCCAGCCGCTTGGCCGAAATCTCGTCGGTCAGCCGGTCCAGCGCGGCGGCGATCCGTTCCTGCGCCGGATCGCGTTCGATCGCACCGGTTTCCACCAGATGGTCGTAGCGCTGCCTGACGGTCGCATGGGTCTGGAGGCCGTCACGCAGATGCATCGGTCACGTCGTTGTCGAGCAATTCCAGGAAGGGTGTGTAGCGTTTTCCGTCCGGAATTGCGTAAGAACAAATAAGGGGCGGTCGCCTACCTTGTAAGCGAAATCGCCTGGCCGTTGGAAGTCTGGCCGTCGAATTTCGATCCGCCCGACGAATAGAGCCGTGCCAGCGCGCCGCCATTTTCGTCATAGAGCGTCAGCTGCTTGCCGGCGACATTCCACGACTTGATGCCGTCGATCGGTGCCGGGCAGTGCAACGGCCCGGCGCGGAAGCCGGCGCCGAACTTGGTCTGCGGGGTCGCTACCTTGCAGCTCTGGCCCGAAACGCTGGCATTCCAGACACCGGCGACGCTGGCCGCGGTCAGGTCCGCGGCACCGGCGGGCGCCGAGCCGTCCGGCGGCAAGGACGCAACCTGCGTATTCCCAGGCGCGGTCGGGAATTTCGACGGGTCGGTGGCGCCCGGTGCTGCCGGCGGCGGCAGCTGATTGGCGGTCACCTGGCCGGCCGGTGCCGGCTGCAGCGGTGCCGGCTGCTGGTCGTCCATCGACGAGAACCGTGAGGTCGAACAGCCGCTCGCAACGAGCGCCGCCAGCGATACAGCCACCAGGCCGCTTTTCGAAAAAATCATTCCAACCTCCGTCGGATTCGGCTGGGGGGCGCCGTCCGTACAATCTCACCCCCACCAAGATGGAGAAGGTGGCGAAATTTCAACCCGATATGGTTAAAATACGGTTTGCGGCAAAATTTGTTGCAAATTTATCGCAATCCCGGCGTCACCGGTCGGCTGTCGGTCCCGCCATCGGGATCTGGCCACACCGTACCCAGCCCAAGCGCCCGGCAAGCCAAATGCTTGCGCCGGCCGGCATTGGTCCTATCTCTTGGAAACCGAAACCTGCTGGAGCTGCAAAATTGGCCGCGAGAAAGAGGGCCGCCAACCGCTACTACAGCGGCCCGCCCAGCGATCATTTCGACGGCACCTTGTTCTTCAATCCCGACGGCCAGCCACCCGGCCGTTTCGCCGACCTGCTGAAATGGCAGTTCAGCGGCAAGCGCTCGAAATGGCCGACGCCCACACCGAACCCCTTTCTGCAGATAAAACCGGCGACACGGATCGAAGGCGCAGCACTGCAAGTGACCATGGTCGGTCATTCCACCTTGCTGATCCAGACCGCGGGCCTGAACATCCTCACCGATCCGGTCTGGTCGCCGCGTGTATCGCCACTCTCCTTTGCCGGACCGAAACGGATCAACCCGCCAGGCATCGCCTTCGCCGACCTGCCGCCGATCGACCTCGTACTGGTCAGTCACAACCATTACGACCATCTCGACCTCGCCACGCTGAAGCGGCTGAAGGCCAGTCACGACCCGCTGGTGATCACCCCGCTCGGCAACGATGCGCTGATTGGCGATGCAGTTCCCGGTATGCGGCTGTCGGCGCATGACTGGGGCGACAGGGTCGAGGTAGGCGACCGCGTCGCCGTCCATGTCGAACCGGTGCACCACTGGTCGGCGCGTGGCGCCCGCGACCGGCGCATGGCGCTGTGGGCCGGCTTCGTCATCGAGACGCCGGATGGCAACGTCTATTTCGCCGGCGACACCGGCTTCCACGATGGCATCAACTACCGGCTGATGGCTGAAAAGCATGGCGGTTTCCGTTTCGCCATCCTGCCGATCGGCGCCTATGAGCCGCGCTGGTTCATGGCGCCGCAGCATCAGAATCCGGAAGAGGCCGTGCACGGCATGCAACTGTGCAACGCCGCTTATGCCGCGGGCTGCCACTGGGGCACCTTCCAACTCACTGACGAACCGATCGACGAGCCGGCCCGGAAATTGACCGAGGCGCTCGACGATCAAGGCATCCCGCGGCAGCACTTTCGCGCCTTGCGGCCCGGCGAGGTCTGGGACGTGCCAGCCATCTAGCCGAGCAGCCCGCCAAGGAACCCAAATTGCTAGAACGCGTTGCTTCCCCAACGCAATTTGGCTGGGAGCCTCTCCATGATCAAATGGATCATCATTCTGCTGATCGTCGCCGCGGCGGCGAGCCTGCTCGGCATGCCGGCCCTGGCAGGAGCCGCTGCCACCGGCGCGCGCATCCTCATCGGCATTGTTCTGGTCATCTTCCTGCTGGTGGTGCTCGGCATCTTCGCGGTGACGTAGCCCTGCTGCGCACTGGTAATTCCTGCTCGTTTCCGCCATATAGCGCCAAACGGACACGGAATTCGCGGAGCAATGGCCAGCACTGCCCCTTTCGCCAAGATGAACGGCATCGGCAACGAGATCATCGTTGCCGATATGCGTAGCCGTGCCGATCGGGTGACAGCGGCCGCGGCAATCGCGCTGAACGCCGATACCGCGACCAGGTTCGACCAGATCATGGCGATCCACGACGCCAGGACGCCAGGCACCGCCTTTTTCATCGACATCTTGAATTCCGACGGCTCCAAGGCGCAGGCCTGCGGCAACGGCATGCGCTGCGTCGTCCAGGCGCTGGCCGCCGAGACCGGCCAGAAGAATTTCACCTTCGAGACCATCGCCGGCATCCTCAACGCGCGCGAACATGCCGATGGGTCGATCTCGGTCGACATGGGCACACCGCGTTTCGGCTGGCAGGATATTCCGCTGGCCGAGGAATTCCACGACACCCGCATGATCGAGCTGCAGATCGGCCCGATCGACGCGCCGGTTCTGCATTCGCCCTCGGTCGTCTCGATGGGCAACCCGCACGCCATCTTCTGGGTCGACCGCGACGTCTGGTCCTATGAGCTCGACCGCTTCGGGCCGCTGCTCGAGAACCATCCGATGTTTCCCGAACGCGCCAACATCACCATCGCCGAGGTCACCTCGCACGACACCATGGTCATCCGCACCTGGGAGCGCGGCGCCGGCCTGACCAAGGCCTGCGGCTCCGCCGCATGCGCATCGGTGGTCGCGGCGGCCCGCACCAACCGGACCGGCCGCAGCGTCAGCCTGATGACTCCAGGCGGCGGCTCGCTCCATGTCGAATGGCTTGAAAATGACCACGTCATCCTCACGGGTGCCGCCGAATGGGAGTTTTCCGGCAGCTTCGATCCGTCGACCGGCGCCTGGGCCCGCGACACCGAAAGCGCGGCCTGATGGCCTCCCAGGGTATCGATGTCGTCACCTTCGGCTGCCGGCTGAACACCTATGAGTCCGAGGTTATGCGGCGCGAGGCGGAAAGCGCCGGCCTTGGCGCACTGGAAGGCGGCGCCGTGATCTTCAACACCTGCGCCGTAACCGGCGAGGCGGTGCGTCAGGCCAAGCAGGCGATCCGGAAGGCGCGCCGCGACAATCCCGCAGCGCGCATCATCGTCACCGGCTGCGCCGCGCAGACCGAACCGCAGAATTTCACCGCCATGGACGAGGTCGACCTCGTGCTTGGCAATGAGGAGAAGCTGAAGGCGAACTCCTATCGCGCACTGCCGGATTTCGGTGTCAACGACACCGAGAAGGCACGCGTCAACGACATCTTTTCAGTGCGCGAGACTGCCGGCCACATGGTCGACGCCATCGAGGGCAGGGCGCGCGCCTTCGTCCAGGTTCAGAATGGCTGCGACCACCGCTGCACCTTCTGCATCATCCCTTACGGCCGCGGCAATTCCCGTTCGGTGCCAATGGGCGCCGTGGTCGAGCAGGTCAAGCGCCTCGCCGGCAATGGCTATGCCGAGATCGTGCTGACCGGCGTCGACATGACCAGTTTTGGCGCCGACCTTCCGGGCGCCCCGAAGCTCGGCAAGCTTGTGAAGACCATCCTCAAGCAGGTGCCCGATGTGAAGCGCCTAAGGCTGTCGTCGATCGATTCGATCGAGGCCGACGACGATTTGCTCGACGCCATCGCCACCGAGCCGCGGCTGATGCCGCATTTGCATCTGTCGCTGCAGTCCGGCGACGACATGATCCTGAAGCGCATGAAGCGCCGGCATCTGCGCGATCAGTCGATCCGCTTCTGCGAGGATGTGCGCAAGCTGCGCCCCGGCATCGTCTTCGGCGCCGACATCATCGCCGGTTTCCCGACCGAAACGGATGACATGTTCGAAAATTCGGAAAAGATCGTCGAGGAATGCGGACTGACCCATCTCCATGTCTTCCCGTTCAGCCCCCGCGAAGGCACGCCCGCCGCGCGCATGCCGCAGGTGCGGCGCGAATTGGTCAAGCAGCGCGCCGCCCGGCTGCGCGCCGCCGGTGAAGCTGCGCATCGGCGCCATCTGTCGTCGCTTTCCGGAACCCGCCAGTCGATCCTGATCGAGCGCAACGGTCTTGGCCGCACCGAAGGCTTTACGCTTGCCGCGCTCGGCGCGGGTGTGCCGGGCGAGATCATCGAGGCTGACATCACCGGCCACGATGGTACCAGGCTGATCGCCGTGCCCCTTGCCGCCCGCGCCGCCTGAGAAACGCAAAGCATGGCTGGTTTTTTCAAGAAGATATTTTCGTTCGGCAAGAAAGAAGTGGTCGAGGAGCGCGTCGACGAGACCGCGCCGCTGCCGCCGATCAAATGGGAAGCACTCGATGCGCTGAAGCCGGCCTCCGAACAGGTCGTTCCGGAGTTTCTGAAGCGCGATGAGCCGCAGCCCGAGGCGGAAACTGCGCCGACGCCGACGGTCGAGCCGGAGGTAGTTCCAGCGCCGGAACCGGCGCCTGTCGAGGAACCGGCGCCCGAGCCGGCACCGATCATTCCGCCCGAGCCGGAAATCCAGCCTGAGCCTGCCCCGGTCGAAGAGCCTATGCCGGTTGAACCGGAAACGCCCGTCGAGGAGCCTGCGCCCGAGGAAATCCCGGCCGCGCCTGTGGCGCCCGAGCCGATTCCCGAACCAGAGCGGCCGGAAATCGTCCCGCCGCAACCGCAGATACAGCCGGAGCCTGTGCCTGTTGAAGTGCCGGCGCCACCGGTCGAGGCTCCGGCCGAAACGCCGGCACCCGAAATCCCTCCGGCCGAGATTTCGCCGCCCATTCGCCAGCCGGCTCCGATCGAGCAGCAACCGGTGCGCGCCGAGATCGCGCCGGAGATCCAAGCCGCGCCAGCGCCCCACCCTCCCCTCGATGGGGAGGGTCGCCGCGAAGCGGCGGGGCGGGATGGCAGCGCCGGCGCTGGTCACCCCCACCCCCGAGCTGCGCTCGGGACCTCCCCCATCGAGGGGGAGGTAAAACCAGCTCCCGGCAAGGTGACTGTCACCAAGAAGGTCGAGCAGAAAGCCGAGCCGCAGAAGGCACCGGAACCGGCACCGAGGCGCTCGTGGTTCCAGCGTATGAGGGACGGGCTTGCGCGTTCGTCGCGCGAACTCACCGGCAACATCGCTGGCGTCTTCACCAAGCGCAAGCTGGACGAAGAGACCTTGCAGGACCTGGAGGACGTGCTGATCCGCGCCGACCTCGGCATGGAGACCGCCCTGCGCGTCACCGACGCGCTGGCTTCCAGCCGCTACGGCAAGGATGTCTCGGACACCGAGGTTCGCGCCATCATGGCGGCCGAGGTGGAAAAGGTGCTGGCCCACGTCGCCATGCCGCTGGAGCTCGATCTCTCGCACAAGCCGCATGTCATCCTGGTGGTCGGCGTCAACGGCACCGGCAAGACCACCACCATCGGCAAGCTGGCGGCCAAGCTGACCGATGGCGGCCTGTCGGTGATGTTGGCTGCCGGCGACACGTTCCGCGCCGCCGCGATCGAGCAATTGAAGATATGGGGCGAGCGGACGAAATCGCCGGTCATCGCCTCCAAGCTCGGCGCCGACGCCGCGGGGCTGGCCTATGACGCCTTCGAGAAGGCCAGGGAAGCCGGCTCCGACGTGCTGATCATCGACACCGCCGGCCGCCTGCAGAACAAGACCGAACTGATGGCCGAGCTCGAAAAGATCGTCCGCGTGCTGGGCAAGCTAGACCCGGAAGCCCCGCACACCGTGTTGCAGACGGTCGACGCCACCACCGGCCAGAACGCGCTCAACCAGGTCGAGATCTTCCGCAATATCGCCGGCGTCAACGGCCTGGTGATGACCAAGCTGGACGGCACGGCGCGTGGCGGTATTCTGGTGGCGATCGCGGCAAAGCACAAATTGCCGGTCTATTTCATCGGCGTCGGCGAACAAGTCGACGACCTCGAACCTTTTTCGGCAAGCGAATTCGCCAGGGCGATCGCTGGAGTTGCCTGACAAGCATGTCCCAAAAAGTTGCAGGCTTTTTGGATCAGATTGTGCGTAAGAAAGAAAACCTATGAACCCACCCATTCTCGAACGCGATCCGTCCGATCCGCAAAAGCAGAAGAAGGAAGGCGTCAATCCGCTGCTCAAGCTGGTGCTGGAGCTGGGGCCGTTGATGGTGTTCTTCTTCGCCAATGCGCGCGGCGAGTGGCTGGTGGGGAAATTCCCTGTCCTGGCCGAATTCGGCGGCCCGATCTTCGTCGCCACCGGCCTGTTCATGGCCGCCACGGCAATCGCGCTGATCGCCTCATGGCTGCTGATGCACACCTTGCCGATCATGCCGATGGTGTCCGGCGTCGTCGTCTTCATCTTCGGCGCGCTGACGCTCTATCTGCAGGACGACATCTTCATCAAGATGAAGCCGACCATCGTCAACACGCTGTTCGGCGGCGTGCTGCTCGGCGGCCTCTACTTCGGCAAGTCGCTGCTCGGCTATGTCTTCGATTCGGCCTTCAGCCTCGACGCCGAGGGCTGGAGGAAATTGACCTTCCGCTGGGGTCTGTTCTTCCTGTTCCTGGCCCTTGCCAATGAAGTGGTGTGGCGGAATTTCTCCACCGACGCCTGGGTTACCTTCAAGGTCTGGGGCATCATGCCGATCACGCTTCTGTTTACCTTCAGCCAGATGCCGCTGATCCTGCGCCATTCGCTCGAGGACAAGGCCGGGAAGGAAGAGAAGGCGGGCAAATAGCGCAATTCCAGGAAAAGCGCATAGCGCTTTCCCTCAGGCAATTGCGTCAAACAAAGCTCTGGGGAGAGGGCCATGGAATTCGTCACCACGCGCGATGAACTGAGGACGATCTACAAGACGCCGCGACCGACCGATGGCTCGATCCGCAAGGAATTGAAGACGCTCGACGGCCATTGCCGCTCCTTCATCGGCAAGAGCCCCTTCGTGCTGATTGGCTCGTCCGATGGCGCCGGCAATGCCGATGTGACGCCGAAGGGCGACAGGCCCGGCTTCGCCGCCGTTCTCGACGACAGGACCATCGCCATCCCCGACCGGCCCGGCAACAACCGGCTGGACACGCTGGAAAACATCCTCCTCAACCCGTCGGTCGGGCTGCTGTTCCTCATTCCCGGCATGAACGAGACGCTGCGCGTCAACGGCGACGCGCGCATCACCGTCGACGCGACCTTGCGCGAACAGCTCGCCGTTGACGGCAAGCAACCGCAAAGCGTCGTCGTGGTCTCCGTCAAGGCCGCCTACATGCATTGCGCCAAGGCCTTCATGCGCTCGGATCTGTGGAAGCCGGAAACCTGGTACGATCGCGCGACACTGCCAACGCTCGGACAGATTCTACACGACCAGCTGGCGGTGGCCGATTCGGCCGAGGCGACCGACCGCTGGCTGGACGACGCCTACAAGCAGACCATGTGGTAGGCTTTCGGGACGACGATTCGTCCTGACTGGTTCCAATCCTTGCTGAACTTCCTTGCCATTTCCGGCAGCCTGCGGGCGGCCTCCACCAATTCCGCGCTGGTCGCGGCCCTGGCGCGGAATGCTTCGCCCGGCTGTCGGGTCACAGTCTATGACCGGCTTGGTCGTCTGCCGATCTTCAATCCCGACGATGAGGGCGAGCGGACGCCGCTCGCGGCATCCGAACTGATCGACGCAGTCACTCAAGCCGACGGCGTCATCGTCTCCTGTCCGGAATATGCCCATGGAGTGCCGGGGGGCTGAAGAACGCCCTCGACTGGCTGGTGTCACGCGACGCCGCTGTCGAGAAACCTGCGATGCTGGTGCACGCCTCGCCGCGTTCGCTGTTTGCCCGCGCCGCGCTGACCGAGATCATGCGCACGATGTCGTTTGCGCTTTGCGAAGATGTGCTGGAGATCGCCCTGCTCGGCAAGGAGCCGCCGGAGGTGGAGACCATCCTGTCTAAGCCGGAAAACCGGCTGGCGATGCACAATGCGCTGTCCGCTTTCGCGGACTTCATCGCCAGCCGCTGAGGCTACTTCTTGCTTCTCAGTGTCTCCACATCGGTCTTGCCGACGTACCAGTCGCGGGCGTTGACCTCCTCGAAGACCACCCAGACATCGTCATTGCTGAGGCCGGTGGCGTCCACGATGGCGGCCGTGACTTTCTTGGCTATGTCCGCCTTCTTGCCCGCCGGATCGGCGGCGATCACTTCCTTGACGATGCGGATGTTGACGAATGGCATGATTTCCTCCCCTTCGATTTTGTTAACGGCAGCTCAGTACGTTTTGGCGCCGTTGACCATCAGCCGCACCATGTAGAGTGAGGTGGTGCCGGCTATATAGAGGCAATTCCGCTTGTTGCCGCCGAACACGCAATTGGCCGTCACTTCCGGCACCTTGACCTTGCCGATCAGCGTCCCATCCGGATCGTAGCAGTGGATGCCGTCGGCGGCACTGGTCCAGATGCGGCCGTCCTCATCGAGCCTGAAGCCGTCGAACAGGCCGGCCGTGCAATCGGCGAAGACCTTTTCGCCCGACACCTTCTTGCCGCCCTTGCCGACATTGAACACCCGTATATGGGCAGGATCCTGCGCGCCATGCGTGCGGCCGGTGTCGGCGACATAGAGCTTGCTCTCGTCGAGCGAGAAGGCAAGGCCGTTGGGCCTGACCATGTCCGTGATGACGGCCTCGACCTCGCCGGTGCCGGGGTCGACCCGGTAGACGTAGCAGGCGCCGATCTCGCTTTCGGCCTTGTCGCCCTCATAGTCGGTGTCGATGCCGTAGCTCGGATCGGTGAACCAGATCGAGCCATCCGACTTGACCACCGCATCATTGGGCGAGTTCAGCCGCTTGCCGCGCCATTTGGTGGCAATGGTGGTGACCGAGCCATCGAACTCGGTGCGGCTGACGCGGCGGCCCGAATGCTCGCAGGTCACCAGCCGGCCCTGCCGGTCGACGGTGTTGCCGTTGGAATTGCCGGAGGGCTGACGGAAGACGCTGACATTGCCGTCCGTCTCGTCGTAGCGCAGCATGCGGTTGTTGGGGATATCCGACCAGACGACGTAACGGCCGGCGGCGAACCAGGCTGGCCCTTCCGCCCATTGGCATCCAGTGAACAGCTTTTCCACTTGCGCGTTGGAACTGAACAGCCGCGCGAAACGCGGATCAAGAATTTCGTAATAATCTGCGGCGGCCATGCTTTTTCTCCCGGCATTTAGGTCGGGCGCATGATCCCGAAAAATCGATTCCGATCTTCGGAAAGGATCATGCGCAAAATGAAAGTGCTACAGCGTTCTTTGCACGTCCGGAAGGACGCAACGCTACAGGCGCGATCAAGCCAGCCGGAAATCGATCTGGCAAGATCGATGATGAGCGCTTCACCGCATCTTGACCTCTCAAGGCAGATGGGAAGCAACGCCAACTCATCAGAACTGCCAGTAAGGACCGATTAACCGGCTATGCGCTGCGTGCAATGGTGCATTGCAACATCTTCTTTTTGCAATGCATCACTACTATGTCATGCTTCGTATCGATCAAGGGAGGAACAACCGGCCGCCAGAAACGCGGCACAGAAGGAACCTTGCTATGATCTTCAACGATCTCATGACCCGCGCTCGCACCAGCATTGCCAAGCGCAAGCACTACAACCGCCTCGTCGCCGAAATCGACAGCTTTTCCAGCCGCGATCTGGCCGACATGCGCGCTGACCGTTCAGAAATGCTCTACCAGGTCCACAAGCAGATCTACGGCTGATCTCGGACTATTGCTCGGCGCCGCCCAGGCGCGTTGAGATTGAGGTCAGGCTGAGCCGAAAACGGTGGATTCCGAGAACCGGAGCGGAGCGTACTTTTGAGTACGTGAGCACCGGAAGCAAAGGAAGCCGCCGTTTGCAGGCCGGCAACACCTGAATATCAATGCGCCGCCAGTGCCCTGTCGATCTGCGGCAACAACACCATCCGCGCCGCCTCGGCCGTCAGCGGCCCGACATACTTGTAGGCGATCCTGCCGTCCTTGCCGATGACGAAGGTTTCCGGCACGCCGTAGACGCCCCAGTCGATCGCCGTGCGCCCGGCTTCGTCGACCCCTATCGCCTGGAACGGATTGCCGAGATCGCCGAGGAACCGGCGGGCGTTTTCCGGTTGGTCCTTATAGTTCAGCGCCGCCATCACGAAACGCTTGTCCTGCGCCAGCGCCAGCAGCACCGGGTGCTCTTCGCGGCACGGCGCGCACCACGACGCAAACACGTTGACCAGCGTCACCTTGCCAGCGAAGGATTTCGTATCGAGCCCGGGCAGGTTGATGCCCTCCAGCGCCGGCAGGTTCGTCTGCGGCGCCGGCAGGCCGATCAGGGCCGACGGCACTTCCGAAACATCGCGCCCCGACAACAGCTGCGACAGGAACAGTCCGGCCAGGCCGAGGAAGATCAACAGCGGCAAAAGCACGAATAGGCGGCGACTGGGTGGTGGCGTTTCCGTTTCCATGCTCATGGCTTGGCGCCCTTGTCGGAACGCCGCCGCACGCCTGACGCTTCGAGTTCAGCGAGTTCGCGCTTGCGCGCCCGCTGGTCGAGCAGGATCCAGCCGACCAGCCCGGCCAGCACCACGGCGGTGATCGTATAGGCGGCGGTCACGTAGAGGGCGTGCGCGCTCATACGCCAGGCCCCGCCAAGGTGCCGCTTTCCAAACCGGTCATGTCGCCCAATTCGAACATGCCTTCCCTTATCCCCGCACCATCGGCTTCGCAATCGGGCGCCGCGCCGCAGCCTTTGATGTCACCTCAATCCGTTCCATGACGAAGCGCCAGCGCCGCCGAGACCGGGCCCAGCACCGCAAGAAACAAGGTCAGCGCGGCAAGAATGAGGAAGGGCTGCAGAAACGGATCGGGATTGGCCGTCGCGCCGTAGCTCGCCGAAACGCCGAAGATCAGCACTGGGATGGTCAGCGGCAGCACCAGCACCGAGATCAGCAGCCCGCCACGCGGCAGCGCCACCGCCACCGCCGCACCGGCCGCCCCGATAAAGGTGATCGCCGGCGTGCCGACGAGCAGCGTCAGCGCCGTGGCACCGATGCTGATCGGCTCCATGTTCATGAACAGGCCGAGCAAGGGAGCGGCGACCACCAACGGCAGCACGCTGCCCGCCCAATGCGCCAGACATTTGGTCAACACCGTCAAGGCCAGCATGTGCCGATCGTTGCCGAGCACCAGCAGATCGAGCGAGCCGTCCTCGCGGTCGGCCTGGAACAGCCGGTCAAGGCCAAGCAGGCAGGAGAGCAGCGCGCCAATCCACAGGATCGCCGGCCCGATGCGGGCAAGCAGCTTGAGGTCCGGCCCGACGCCGAAAGGGATGGTGGCGATGACGGCGAGGAAGAAGATGACCCCAGTCAAGGCCCCGCCGCCGGCACGGATGTTGAGACGGATGTCGCGCAGGAAGAGGGCTAGCATGCTTTGAGGTGCCTTTGCCCAGGGAGGAACGCCGACATCACTGCCCCATCCTCAATTCCTTCGCCTCATCCAATCCCAGCGGCAAATGCGTCGCCGCAACGATGATCCCACCCTCCCCACAATGCTTCCCCATCAACTGCGCAAATCGCCGCTCCGAAGCCTTGTCCAGCCCCGCCGTCGGCTCATCAAGCAGCCACAGCGGACGGTGGCTGACCAGAAGCTTGGCGATCGCCGCGCGCCGCCGTTGCCCGGTCGAGAGATAGCCGAAGGGCAGGTGGCCGATGCCGCCCAGCCCGACCGTTTCCAGCGCCTCTTCGACGCCGGCATGTCCATCGCCGTTGAAGTCGCGCCAGAAGCGCAGATTTTCCGCCACGCTGAGCGCAGGCTTCATGGCGTTCTGGTGACCAAGGTAATGACAGGCCGCAGCGATCGACGGAAATGCCTCGCCCCCGTCTTCAATCTCCACAACGTCTTCGATCTTCACAACGCCTTCGATCCGCACACTGCCTTCGGCCACCGGCAGCAACCCGGCGATGACCCGCAGCAAGGTCGATTTGCCGGCACCATTGGGCCCGGTGACAACCAGCGCCTGCCCGTCCTCCAGGGCAAAGCCGATGCCGGAAAACACCGTGTCGCCGCCGCGTTCGCCGCCCAGATTTTCGGCGATCAGCCGCATCCCTCGCCTGCCCTGAAAACCATGTGTCGCGGCAGCTGCCGCATCGCACAAATTTGCTTTGCAACTGTCTAGAACTATTCCAGAAAATTCTCTATATGCGGTGCATCCGTGCCAGCGGTCGGCGCGGGAACAGAATTAGCGCCGAACCAGCGCACGCGCCGCCTTGAACGGCTCGGGTTGCTTGGGAACGGACAGCGGAAATGGCCGTACCCGCACCTTTGCGCGTGATTGCATGCCATCGGCGTCCGTTCCCTTTCAGGCTGAACAGACAAGGATCGCACGTGTCAAAATCCCTAGACAGTTTCAATTGCCGCCGCACGCTGACCGCAAGCGGTACGGAGTATGTCTATTTCGATCTCATCGAGGCCGAGAAGAACGGCCTCACGGGCATTGCCCAGCTGCCCTATTCGATGAAGGTGCTGTTGGAGAACCTGCTGCGCAACGAGGACGGTCGCTCCGTCACCAAGGAATCGATCCAGGCGGTCGCCGGCTGGCTGACCGACAAGGGCACCGCCGGCGTCGAGATCGCCTATCGCCCAGCTCGTGTGCTGATGCAGGATTTCACCGGCGTTCCGGCCGTGGTCGACCTTGCCGCCATGCGCGACGCCATGGCCTCGCTCGGCGGTGATCCGCAGAAGATCAACCCGCTGGTTCCCGTCGACCTCGTCATCGACCATTCCGTCATCGTCGATGAATTCGGCACGCCGCTGGCCTTCGCCCGCAATGTCGAGCTCGAATACGAGCGCAACGAAGAGCGCTACAAGTTCCTGAAATGGGGCCAGCAGGCGTTCCGCAACTTCCGTGTCGTGCCGCCCGGCACCGGCATCTGCCATCAGGTCAACCTCGAATATCTCGGCCAGGTGGTGTGGACCAACACTGAGGACGGCGAAACCACCGCCTATCCCGATACCTGCGTCGGCACCGATTCGCACACCACGATGATCAACGGCCTTGGCGTGCTCGGCTGGGGCGTCGGCGGCATCGAGGCCGAGGCGGCCATGCTTGGCCAGCCTGTCTCCATGCTGCTGCCCGAGGTCATCGGCTTCCGCCTCACCGGCAAGCTGAAAGAAGGCGTCACCGCCACCGACCTCGTGCTCACCGTCACCCAGATGCTGCGCAAGAAGGGCGTCGTCGGCAAGTTCGTCGAGTTCTTCGGCCCGGGCCTCTCAAACATGACGCTGGCCGACCGCGCCACCATCGGCAACATGGCGCCCGAATACGGCGCCACCTGCGGCTTCTTTCCGGTCGACAGCGAAACCATCCGCTACCTCACAATGTCCGGCCGCAGCGAGGATCGCATCGCGCTGGTCGAGGCCTATTCAAAGGCGCAAGGCCTGTGGCGCGACACCGGCTCGGCCGACCCGGTGTTCACCGACCTGCTCGAGTTGGAACTTGGTTCCGTCGTGCCGTCGATGGCCGGCCCCAAGCGGCCCGAAGGCCGCGTCGCGCTGGAAGGCATTCCGGAAGGCTTCACCAAGGCGATGGAGACCGAGTACAAGAAGGCCGCCGAGATCCACAAACGCTACGCCGTCGACGGCACCGACCACGATCTCGGCCATGGCGATGTCGTCATCGCCGCCATCACCTCCTGCACCAACACCTCGAACCCGAGCGTGCTGATCGGCGCCGGCTTGCTGGCCCGCAACGCCAACCGCCTCGGTTTGAAGCAGAAGCCATGGGTCAAGACCTCGCTGGCGCCGGGCAGCCAGGTGGTCGCAGAATATCTGGAAAAGTCAGGACTGCAGAAGGAGCTCGACCAGATCGGCTTCAACCTGGTCGGCTTCGGCTGCACCACCTGCATCGGCAATTCCGGCCCGCTGCCGGCGCCGATCTCGAAAACCATCAATGAAAAAGGCTTGATCGCCGCCGCGGTCCTGTCCGGCAACCGCAACTTCGAAGGCCGCGTCTCGCCCGACGTGCAGGCGAACTATCTCGCCTCGCCGCCGCTGGTCGTCGCGCACGCGTTGGCTGGAACCGTCACCAAGGACCTCACCACCGAGCCGCTCGGCGACGACAAGAACGGCAATCCGGTCTATCTCAAGGATATCTGGCCGAGCTCGGCAGAGATCCAGGAGTTCATCGAGAAGAACGTCACCCGCGAGCTGTTCGCCCGCAAATATGCCGACGTCTTCAAGGGCGACGAATACTGGCAGAACGTCGAGGCGCCGGTAGGCCAGACCTACACCTGGGACGACAACTCGACCTATGTGCAGAACCCGCCCTATTTCGCCGGCATGACCGCTGGTTTCGGCAAGATCGGCGACATCAAGGGCGCCCGCGTGCTCGGCCTGTTCGGCGACAAGATCACCACCGACCATATCTCCCCGGCCGGTTCGATCAAGGCGGCCTCGCCGGCGGGCAAATATCTCACCGACCATGGCGTCGGCGTCGCCGACTTCAACCAGTACGGCACGCGTCGCGGCAACCATGAGGTGATGATGCGCGGCACCTTCGCCAACATCCGCATCCGCAACCACATGCTGGGCGAGAATGGCCGGGAAGGCGGCTACACCATCCACTACCCGTCGAAGGAAGAGGAATCGATCTACGACGCGGCGATGGGATACAAGAAGGAAGGCGTGCCGCTGGTGATCTTTGCCGGTGTCGAATACGGCAACGGCTCGTCGCGCGACTGGGCGGCCAAGGGCACCAATCTGCTCGGCGTGCGCGCCGTCATCGCCCAGTCCTTCGAGCGCATCCATCGCTCGAACCTGGTCGGTATGGGTGTCATCCCCTTTGTCTTCGAGGACGGCACATCCTGGGCGTCGCTCAACCTGAAGGGTGACGAGCTGGTCGAGATCGACGGGCTGAGCACCATAAAGCCGCGCCAGACGATGACCGCCAAGGTCACCTATGGCGACGGCACGGTGAAGAACGTGCCGATCATCTGCCGCATCGATACGCTGGACGAGCTCGACTACTTCAAGAACGGCGGCATCCTGCAATACGTGCTGCGCGATCTGGCAGCATAGTAATAAGGGAATAGGGCAGTAAGGGAGTAGGGGAGTAGGGCAAGCAAGAACAGGCTAACCTATTCCCCTACTGCCTTACTCCCATATTCCCTTACTCCCATATTTTTCGGCGCTCCGAAGCGCGCCGCTGCGGCCAGCAGCACGCCGAGCATCAGTCCGTTGAGGATGTGCCAGAGGAAATGCGTGCCGAGCGGGAAGCCGGCGCAGACCAGCGGGTCGACCATCCGGCAGATGACGGACACGACGAAGATCGCCGATCCCACCAGATTGTACCAGCCGGCGCGATTGCCGCTGGCCGCCACCAGTATGCCGAAGAAGGCGAGCGCCAGGAACGGCGGCAGGTAGCCCGTCGTGCCATTCGAGGCCTGGCGAAGCCAGTCCGGCACCGCCAGCGTCAGCAGCCCGGCAACCACGTAAAAGGCGACGAAGATGGCGATCGCCTTGCCCCATTGCATACCGAGGAAGCGGCGCAGGTTGAACAGCGTATAGGCCAGCGTAAAGCCGGCGATCGGCAGCACATCGGCCCAGACCGTGCCCCTGGTGGCGAAGGTGTGGAAGATCGTCGAGCCAATGCCGATTGCCACCACCCACCAGGCCAGCACCTCGGCGAAAGTGCCGGTGCGCAGCCTTCGCACCTCGCGCACGCCCCACAGGCCGGCCGCGATGAAGGCAAGGTTTGTCAGGGCATTGACCGGCTCGGACCAGAGTTCCGGCCCGGTTCGCTCGCAATAGAGATCGATCGGCCCCGAAAGAGTTTGCCACATCGTGATTGCCGCCCGAATCGGTTTCTACCCTGAACTGCGAGCCCTTCTCCTATTGCGCCGCTGCGGTCGGTTGCAACGGCAAAAATTTCACCGCAACGTGACTTCCCGTTGACTTCCGCTTCTGCCACATATTCCAGCAACGACAATAAAGCCGGCGCCACCGGCGGGAATCGGAATGACCATGGCCTCGCGAAAAACATTGTGGCTGGCGGCCCTTGCGCTGGCCTTCTCAGCGGCTGCCGGCACCGGCCAAACCGCCGAGCCCGGCAAGACGCAGGCCGACAGACCTCAGATCGACAGGCCCTTGGGCGTGGTCGARCTGTTCACCAGCCAGGGCTGCAATTCCTGTCCGCCGGCCGATGCGTTGTTCGCCGAGCTTGCCGCCAAGGAAGACATCGTCGCGCTCGCCTACCATGTCGACTACTGGGATTATCTCGGCTGGCAGGACACGCTGAGCCGCAAGGAGAACACCGAGCGGCAAAATGACTATATGCGCGCCTTCGGCAGCCGCTCGGTCTACACCCCGCAGGCCGTCATCAACGGCCGCGTCCATGTCAACGGCGCCAGCCGCGTCGATGTCGATGGCGCGCTGGCGCGGATGGCCAAGAGCGGCCAGGGCATGCGGGTCGCGGTCAAGGTCAGCCGGACCAGCGACCGCGTGATGATCGACGCCGGCGATGCCGGAAACGGTCCCAGCGATGCCCATGTCGTCATCGTCTATTTCGACCCGCCGCAGACGGTCAAGATCGGCCAGGGTGAGAACACCGGCCGCAAGCTGACCTACTGGAACGCGGTCTCGGGCATTCAGACCGCCGGCATGTGGCACGGCAAGGCGCAGCGCTATGAATTGCCGATGAGCGAGATCTCCAAGAAGGGCGGCTGCGCCGTGCTGCTGCAGTCGGTCGGCAGGGATGGCTTGCCCGGCCCCATTCTCGGCGCCGCCTTCATTCACAAGCCTTGAAGCTTTCACATCTCGATTGGCGCGTTCCGTTTCGCCGATAGCGAGACGATCGTCATTTCGTCATCCTGAGGCAGGGCAGGGGCAAGGCAACGATGCGCTGACGCCACAGCTTTACAGGACCTTGATGTCGGCGGGACAGCCCCCCTCTGGCCTGCCGGCCATCTCCCCCGCAAGGAGGGAGATTGGCAGCTTTGTCGTGTTCGCCATCTTGTTCGACATTGGAGATTGGCGAAAGCAGAAGTGAAATCCGATCTCCCCTTGCGGGGGAGATGTCCGGCAGGACAGAGGGGGTGGGAAGGCTCGCTACGGAACAACGATCATGCTCTGCCTCGCCGCATTGCCCCGCGCTCCGCCCCAAAAACAAAAAACCGACGTCAGCTTGCTTCTGACGTCGGTCATTTAGGTTTTGGGATCGTCGCACCCGATCCTTCCGAAGAAAGACCGAGGTTGGTTCGATCCGACGCAGACCCGTGGGCGGGGGGCTTGGGGTTTACGAGCCGGTGCCGGACCGAACCGTCTCAGGCAACGCGGGTAAACTCGTCGGACATTGGGGCAGGAGCGCGGATAAAAAATGGCGAGAATATGGCGAAGCATCACCAATTCCAACAAGGCGTTTCATAAAAGTGACTGGACGTTGCAGAAACAGCGCGCCTCCGCCCTGCTTCGCCGGGTCTTGCAATTCAGCTGCGAACGCGCCAACTTTGGTTGGCAAAGATTCATTTTGAAGGATCGAGGCATGACTGACGACAGCGGCGGGACGGGGGATGTTGACGCATCCGCAATATTGATCCCGCTGCACGAGGCGCGACCTGAGCGCCTCGATCAGCCGGTGCGGTTCGACCGGCGTGAACTGGACCAGATCCTGAGGCTCTACGGCCGCATGGTCGCCGCCAACGAATGGCGCGACTACGCCATCGATCATCTCACCGACAGGGCGGTGTTTTCCGTGTTCCGCCGCACCAGCGAAGTGCCGCTGTTCCAGATCGTCAAGGACCCGAAACTGGCACGCAAGCAGGGCGCCTTTGCCGTCATTGCCGCCGGCGGCCGCATCCTCAAGCGCGGCCAGGAGCTCGGCCGCGTGCTTGGCATCTTCGACAGCAAGCTGAAGCTCGTCGAGGCCTAACCACTTATTTTTGCTGGCGGAATTTTCGCTCCGGCAGCGAATCGGGATCGGGTGGAGCGAGCGCCCCGCCGTTCAGCGGGAGCTGCATGAACACCGTGTCCAGCCAGCGCCCGTGCTTGTAGCCGGAGCCTTCGAGGCATCCCGAATGGCGAAAGCCGAGCTTTTCGTGGAGCCGCACCGAGGCGCTCTCCGGCCGCCCGTCGCCGATCACCGCGATGACCTGACGGAAGCCCGCCGCCCGGCAGGACCCGATCAGGCTTTGCATGAGCAACAGCCCGACTCCCTGGCCCTTGGCCTCGGGCGCCACATAGACCGAATCCTCGACGATGAAGCGGTAGGCCGGGCGCGGCCGGAAAGCGCCGGCATAGGCATAGCCGAGCACGGCGCCGTCCTTTTCCGCCACCAGATAGGGAAAGCCGCCAGCCATCAAAGTGTCGAATCGCTCGCCCATCTCGGCGCGGCTGGGCGGCTCCAGCTCATAACTCGCCGTGCCCTGGCTGACCGCGTCGGCATAGATTTCCGTGATCCGGTCGAGGTCAGCCGCCGTTGCGGGCCGCATGATGATACTGCTCATTATTTATGCACGCCGTTATTCTGCCGCAATAACAGCAAAACCCGACACAAAAGAAAAGGGCGGCCCATTAGGCCGCCCTTTGGAACTCAATGGTCCAAGCGTCGCTGCTACTAGCGGCGGTCGCCCATGAACTGCAGCAGGAACATGAACAGGTTGATGAAGTCGAGGTAGAGCGTCAGCGCGCCCATGATGGCCTTGCGGCCGGCGACATCCGAAGCGTCGCCCTCGAAATACATCTCCTTGATCTTCTGCGTGTCATAGGCGGTCAGGCCCGAGAAGATCAGCACGCCAAGCGCCGAGACGGCGAAGGAAAGTGCCGACGAGTGCAGGAAGATGTTGATCACCGACGCTATGATGATGCCGAACACGCCCATGATCAGGAACGAGCCGAAGGCGGTCAGGTCGCGCTTGGTGGTGTAGCCGTAGAGCGACAGCGCACCGAAGGCCGCGGCGGTGGCGAAGAAGGTCTGCGAAATGCTGGCCGTGGTGTAGACCAGGAAGATCGACGACAGCGACAGGCCGACGAGGCCGGCATAGACCCAGAACGTCGTCTGCGCCGCCGAAACGCTCATCGACTGGACGCGGAACGACAGGAACAGCACGGCGGCCAGCGGCGCCAGCATCACCACCCAGCGCAGCGGCGAACCGAAGATCGCGTAGCCGAACGAGGTCAGCATCTCGCCGCTTGGCAGCGTTGCGACAGCCGAAGCCGGATCGGTGGTGGTGGCCAGCATGATCGTGCCGACGGCGGCAAGACCGGTGATGAGGAGGCCAAGCCCCATCAGATTGTAGACCTTGATCATATAGGCGCGCAGGCCCTGATCGATGCCTGCATCAACGCCGGCGCCGGGCACGGCGCGCGTCTGATAGTTGCGAATGGGTTCAGCCATGGGAGTCCTCTATTGCTTCTGCCCCGTCGGGTGTCAGGTCCACCGGACCCAGGCGCCGCTGGCGGGGCTCCAGCATGCCTGTGGCGAAATATGATGGTAATTCGCGTCAAGAACAAGACCGTAACCGGGTGTAATGCTTCGTGAGGCATCCACGATGCGGTTTTCCGGCCTTTGGCGGCCCAACATTACTCCGATTTAACCAAATCTCGGTCCCGGCGGGCGGAATTCAGAGCAATTCCAAAGCGTGCAGCGGTTTTGCGTCGGACTTGCGGTAGGTGAATAGTCAGAGGTTGCGCAGCACCGGCGCGGCCTTGTGGCCGAGCACCCGCCAGGTGCCGGCGAGACCGATGCCGACCGTGATGACAAGCGAAAACACAATGGTCGCCACCGCCACCTCGGGCATGAAATGCGAAGGCAAGGTCATGATGCGTGCGACGACGAACCAGGCGGCCGCACCACCTGCCGCCAGGGCGAAGATCGCGGTGGCAAGCCCGATCAGCATGTATTCGAGCGAGAAGGCGGCAATCAGGGTCGTGCGTGTGGCGCCCAGTGTCTTCAGCACCACCGCGTCATGGATGCGCGCCCGGTTGCCGGCGGCAAGCGCACCGGCAAGCACCAGCACCGAGGCGATCAGCGCCACGCCGGCGGCAGCCCGGATCGCCGTGCCGAGCTGCCCGACCAGCCGGTTGACGACGTCGAGCGCATCCTTGACCCGGACTGTCGTCACCGCCGGGAAGGCGCGGGTGACGGCATTGAGGATCCGCGCGTCGTCGGCCGTCGAGGCGGTCTTTTCGGTCAGCGTCGCCATCCAGCCATGCGGCGCCCCTGCGAATGTGTTGGGCGAGAACACCATGACGAAATTGATGCCCATCGTCTCCCATTCGACCTGACGAAAATTGGCGATCTTCGCCGTCACGTTGCGGCCGAGCACATTGACGGTGATCGTATCCCCAAGCTTCAGCCCGATCTCCTTGCCCTCCACGGCAGAGAACGAGACCAGCGGCTCGCCGGCATAATTGTCCGGCCACCAGCTGCCCTCGGTCAGCGTCGTGTTGTCCGGCTGGCTGGCGTCATAGGTCAGGCCGCGATCGCCTTTCAGCACCCAGGCGCCTTCCGCCGGCACCGTGACCTTGTCGACATCGACGCCGTTGAGCGCCATCACCCGGCCGCGCAGCATCGGCACTTTGGCCAGCGTCCCCTGTGGCGCCTGCTTGCCGATCAGCGTGGAAAACGCATCGACATCGCTGCTCTGGATGTCGACGAAGAAGAAGTTCGGCGCCCGCTCCGGCAGGCTGCTCGATATTTGTTGCCTGAGATTGCCGTCGATCAGCGCCAGCGTCACCAGCAGCGTCAGGCCGAGCCCCAGCGACAGCACCACCGATGGCGTCAAGGCGCCGGGTCGGTGGATGTTGCCGACGGCGAGCCGCAGCGCCACGAAGCGCACACGTGGGCTCTTCCTGGCCGCCCACTGCACCAGTGCGCCGACCAGGCGCAGCACCAGGAAAGCGAAGATGGTGGCGCCGACGAAGATCGAGGCGATGCGGCGGTCGCCTGAAAATAGGATGGCCAGCGCCGCCAGCAGCAGCGCGATACCGACGGCCGCCGCAACATAGGCAGGGCGCGGAAAGCCGCGGCCTTCGAGCCCCATCTCGCGAAACAGCGCGGTCGCCGGCACATCGCGGGCGCGGCCGAGCGGCAGCAGCGCGAAGGCCAGCGTCACCAAAAGGCCGAACAGCGCCGCCATGCCGAGCGCGCCGGGATAAAAGCCGCCTTCCGCCGGCACCGGAATGACCTGATGGAGGGCGGCACCGGCCGCGAACGGCATCAGCGCCCCGAGCACGAGGCCAAGCACGATGCCCAGGGCGGCGATGATCAGAATCTGCACCAGATAGACGGCAAAGACGAAGCCGCCCGAAGCGCCCAGGCTCTTGAAGGTGGCGATGACACCGCGCTTGCCGTCAAGATAGGCGCGCACCGCATTGGCGACGCCGACACCGCCGACCACCAGCGCCGTCAGCCCGACCAGCGTCAGGAATTGCGAGAAGCGTTCGATGTTGGACGACAGCGCCGGCGCCGCATTGCTGCGCGTGCGGATCGACCAGCCGGCCTGCGGAAAATCCTTAGCCGCCTGATCCTGGATGGCCTTGAGCCGCGCCTCATCGGCATCGGCGGGCAGCCGGATCTTGTAGGCGTTCTCGACCAGGCTGCCTGGCTGGATCAGCCCAGTGGCCGCCAGCCCGTCGGTCGAGATCATCAGTCGCGGCGCAAAGCCGAAACCGTCGGACACCGCATCCGGTTCGGTGACCAGCCTGGCGCGCAGTTCGAAGGTCGCGGTGCCGAGCTTCAGCCGGTCGCCGATCTGCAGATGCAGCCGTTCGAACAGCAGATCGGGTGCGGCAGCGCCGAAAACGCCGAACTCTTCGCCGAACAGTTCCTGCTTCGACAGCGCCGGCTCGGTCTCCAGCGCGCCATAGAGCGGATAGGCGTGGTCGACCGCCTTGGCCTCGACCAGCGCCTGGTCGGTTCCGTCGGCAAGACGCGCCATCGAACGCATGCTGGCGGTGCGCGAAACGACCCCCAGCCCGTCAAGGAAGCCACGCTCGGCCTGGCTGGCGTCGCGCTGGTTGATCTGGAAGCGGAGATCGCCGCCGAGCAGCGTCTGGCCCTGATTGGCGACACCGGCGGTGATCGAACGCGCCACCGAGTTGACGCCGCCGATGGCCGCGACGCCGAGCGCGATGCAGGCAAGGAAGATCAGGAAGCCGGACAAACCGCCGCGCATTTCGCGCAGCGAGAAGCGGACCGCAAGCTTCAGCGTCCGCGACAACGGCATCAAGCCGTCACCTTGACGGGCGCCGGCGCCTCGATCCGGCCCGACCGCATCGAAACCTGGCGCGAGCAGCGTGCCGCCAATGCCGGATCGTGGGTGACCAGCACCAGCGTCATGCCGCGCTCGGCCGCCTTGGCAAACAAGAGGTCGGCGACCTGCCGCCCCGTCGCCTGGTCGAGGTTGCCAGTCGGCTCGTCGGCAATGAGAATGCGCGGCGACGGCGCCAGCGCCCGGGCGATCGCCACGCGTTGCTGCTCGCCGCCCGACAATTCGCCGGGATAGTGGGTGACGCGATCGCTTAGGCCCACGGCCGCAAGTTCGCGCGCCGCGACAGAAAACGGATCGGCATGGCCGGCGAGTTCCAGCGGCACCGCGACATTTTCGAGCGCCGTCATGTTGGGAATGAGATGAAAGGACTGGAATACGATGCCAATGTTACGGCCACGAAACGAAGCTATCTGATCCTCGGTTTTGCCATTGAGCAGTTCGCCAGCGATTCGGACCGTACCCGAATCGACCCTTTCCAGGCCTGCCAGAACCATCAGCAATGTCGACTTGCCCGAGCCCGAAGGGCCGACGATGCCGGTCGCCTCGCCAGCCGCCACATCCAGGCTGACACCCTTCAGCACATGCACGGACGACGCCCCTTCGCCAAGTGTCAGCGATACGTCTTTCAGCGCGATGACGGCTTCTGTCAAAATGAAAGCGTCCTATATCAAGGGATGAAGGCTCTGCTTGCCGGATGCCGTCGGAAGAATTCCTTGGTCATATGGGGCCTGCCGCATGTCTTTCAAACGCCTGATTGCCGCAGGCTTCATCGTTTTCTCCGCCTTTTGCGGCGCCAGTTCGTCGGCGCGTGCGGAGCCGTTCAAGATCGTCGGCTTCGGTGACAGCCTGATGGCAGGCTTTGGCCTTGGGCCGGACCAGGGTTTTACCGAAAAACTGCAGGCCGCCCTTCGCGCCGAGGGTCACGACGTGACGGTCGCCAATGCTGGCGTCTCCGGCGACACGACGAGCGGCGGCCTGGCTCGGCTTGACTGGTCCGTGCCCGACGGCACGCAGCTGGTCATTCTCGAACTCGGCGCCAACGACATGCTGCGCGGCGTCTCGCCCGACATCGCCAGAAAGAACCTGGATGAGATGATGGGCAAGCTCAAGGACCGCAGGATTGCCGTGCTGCTGGCCGGCATGCGCGCCGCGCCCAATCTCGGCGCCGACTACCAGAACGCCTTCGACGCCATCTTTCCCGACCTTGCCAAGAAATACGACGTTGCGCTCTACCCGTTCTTTCTCGACGGCGTCGCCGGTCAGCCCGGCATGCAACTCGAGGACGGCCTGCATCCGAGCCCTCAGGGCGTTGACCAGATGGTCGAACGCATCTTGCCGACGGTCGAAAAGGCGATCGCGGCGGCGATGGGAGGTTCGTGAAATCGGACTAATTGCTTCCGTTGGGGAAACTTTTAACAAAGCCTGTGACCAACAAACCTCTTGCTCCGTTTGATTTTCGATGATTCGCTAGGGCTAATATTCGATTCGAGGAAGGGAGGCTCTTCATGCCGCGTCTTTTCACCGCCCTCGAAATACCGCGTGACGCCGCCCTTTCGCTGTCCCTGCTGCGGGGCGGCCTGCCCGGGGCCCGTTGGATCGACGTCGAAAACTATCATCTGACGCTGCGCTTCATCGGCGATGTACCGGGTCATGTCGCCGACGAGATCGCCAACGCACTCGACCGCGTCCACCGCCCCTCCTTCCCGCTGACCCTGTCCGGCGTCGGCGCTTTCGGCCAGAAGAAGCCGCACGCGGTGTGGGCGGGTGCCTCCGCCTCGCCCGATCTTGCCGCCCTTCAGGGCGAGATCGACCGCATCTGCCAGCGGCTCGGTATTCCCGCCGATCCGCGCAAGTTCATGCCGCACGTGACGCTGGCGCGCTTGCGCAATTCGACCCCGCTCGACGTTGCCCAGTATCTCTCAGCACGCGGCAATTTCTCGACACTGCCGTTTCGCATCGGCCGTTTCGTGCTTATGTCATCGCGCGATTCGGTCGGCGGCGGCCCCTACATCGTCGAGGAAGCCTGGCCGCTGTCGGGCAAGGACGCCCGTGCTTCCAGCCTTGTCGCCAGCGCCTCCGACGCCTCGCGGATCATGCGGTAGACCAAGGCGAAGGCTTCCGCCCCGTCATTATAGGGGTCCGGCACGTCGCGCGCATTGCCCTTGGCGAACTCCAGGAACAGGTGCACCCGGTCGTGCATGGCTGCCGGCGCCAAGGCTTTCAGGTCGCGAACATTCGACCGGTCCATGCCGAGGATCAGGTCGAAGCGATGAAAATCCTCCGGCGTGACCTTGCGCGCCCTCTGCCGGGAAATGTCGATGCCGTGACGCACAGCAACCGCGATCGAGCGTGGATCGGGAGGCGAGCCGACCTCCCAGCCGCTGGTTGCGGCTGAATCGAGCAGCATTTGTCCGCCCCATCCGCGCTCCGCCAGCATGGCGCGAACAACGCCCTCAGCCAGCGGCGATCGGCAGATGTTGCCGAGACAGACGAAAAGAATGGAATTTATGGGCTTCGCGCTCATCGATCCAACGCTATGGTGACGACTTCAGTCGAAATAGCATGGGAAGCTGACATGACGAGAGAGAAACTGGGCCGGGAAGCCGCTGAAGCGGCGTTGACCGGTCTCGACGGCTGGGCGCTGGCCGCCGATGGCGCCTCGATCAAGCGCACGTTCACCTTCGCGAATTTCTCCGAAGCTTTCGCCTTCATGACCCGCGTAGCACTGGCCGCCGAGAAGATGGACCATCATCCCGACTGGTCGAATGTCTACAAGACCGTCGACGTGACGCTGAACACCCACGATGCCGGTGGCGTGACGGCGCTCGATATCGATCTGGCGAAGAAGATGAACCGCTTTTTCGGTGGCTGAACGCGCAGCGGTTTGCCAAATCGGCGCCGGCATCTTGCAGCCCGGGTCGGGTTTCACCACATTTTCGCTCGCGGGGCATGCGCTGGAATGCGCATGGACGCTCGCAAGGAGAAATTGATGGCGCAACAATCCGGTTTTGACTTCTTCGGCTTCAGCGGCAAGCTCGGCGACGAGAACGAGGTGCGCGAGAAATTCTGGCGCACGGCGAAAAAGGCCGCGCGGCAGATCCCCTTCATGGAAGAGGTCGTGGCCGCCTATTACTGCGCCATGGACAAGAACACGCCGCTGCGCGCCAAGGGCATTCTGCTCGCCGCGCTCGGCTATTTCGTGCTGCCGGTGGACGTCATCCCCGACTTCGTCCTCGGGCTTGGCTTCACCGACGACATCGCCGTGCTCACCGCCGCGATCACTGCTGTCAGCGCCCACATCACGCCGGCGCACCGGCAGGCTGCCAAGGACGCCATCGCCGACAAGGGCTGAGCAGGCCGGCGCCCGCGCAAACGCCTTTGGAGCCTGCGTTTGACGGCAAAGCAAAAAGTCAAACTCTTGCCGCTTTCGTGGCCTCCAAGTCGCGAAAGGGACGTCGCGCCACCCGCTCGCAAGGCGGCGGCGCGGGAATGGCGGCGGTTTCCTCGGGTGCGGGTCCTTTTCTCAAAGGAAATTCACCGTTTGGTAACCCAGATTAAATCAAAATGAAGCGACGGGCAGGACGCCAAGCCGGCCTGCCGCCGCACCTTTGGAATACGGGAAAAACGATGCGCGGATTGATTGCTACAGTTTCGAGCCTGGTCCTGGTGGCCGTGGCAGCGCCGGCACTGGCGCAGTCGGCGACCAAGATCGGTCAGCACAATGCGTGGGGCACCTACAGCTACCAGGCATCGGGCGGCAAGGTCTGCTATGTCCTGACCGTGCCGACCGACAAGCAACCGCCGACGCTCGACCATGGCGACATGTTCTTCTTCGTCAGCCAGCGGCCCGGCCAGCAAGTGTCCTACGAGCCGCAATTCATCGCCGGCTACACCTTCCAGGAAGGCTCCAAGGCCACCGTCACCATCGACAAGAAGTCGTTCTCGATGTTCACGCGGGGCAAGTCGGCCTGGGTCGAGAACGCCGCCGAGGAACCGGTGCTGATCGCCGCCATGAAGACCGGCACCGACATGAAGGTGACGGCGAAGTCCGGCCGCGGCAATCCAACCTCCTATGTCTTCTCGCTGAAGGGTATTTCGGCGGCGCTGTCCTCGATCGCCAAATGCAAATAGGCAAATAGGCGAAGCTTCGATTTGCCAAAGCGTTGTTTTGCATGAAAGGCCGGGCCGCAGAGCCCGGCCTTTTGCATTTTCGGGCCGGCCTGTGTGCCGACGGTTCAGTCTTACATGGCCATTTTTTCACATTCGGCCTGAGCCTTCTTGGTCGACGTATCGATCATGAAGGCTTTGCCCTTGGCGTCGGTCATCATCATCATGCAGTGCTTGATTGGCTTTGCCATCTTCATCATCTCGGCGCCCATCTTTGCATCCGGCATCATGGTGCCCATATGCCCGTCCGGCATGATCGCCATTACTTCTCCACCCTTCATCATGGTCATCGTGCCCATCGCGTCTTCGGCAAGTGCCTGCGAGGCGGTTAGGCCGACGAGGCCGGCAATAACGGCAAGCTTGATAGAGTTCATTCTGCATACTCCCATTTTGTAGGGGCATGGTTGCCCCTTTCGGAATTCGAAGGCGCGATGGGAAACGTTACGCAAACACGACCATGTGATCGGTTCTTTTGCAGCTGGAAGATGGGGCAAGGTCGCTGGATGATCGCAACGGGCTGTCAGCCAGCGCGCATCGGGTTCCATTCTCCCCGCATGACTCCGCCCCCAACCTGTGCTATGCGCCGCGCTTCATGTCCGGTCCGATAAGTGAAATCGGCCGCAAACCGCTTATATCAGTGCAACCATGACCCTTTCATTCGATCTCACCGCCGATGGCGCCCGTGACGCATTGCGCGCCCGCGCCGCACAGCCGGAAAAGCAATCGCTGATCGGCCTGACGCGGGCCGAGCTCGGCGAGGCCCTGGTGGCGTCCGGCGCCGTGCCGGAGCGCCAGGCGAAGATGCGCGCCCAGCAGCTCTGGCATTGGATGTATGTGCGCGGCGTTTCCGACTTTGCCGGCATGTTCAACATCTCCAAGGATTTGCGCGCCGAACTCGACAAGCATTTTACGGTTGCCAGGCCGGAGATCGTCGAGGAGCAGATTTCCTCCGACGGCACCCGCAAATGGCTGTTCCGCTTTCCGCCGCGCGGCGCCGGCCGGCCAGTCGAGATCGAAACCGTCTATATCCCAGAGGAAGGCCGCGGCACGCTCTGCATCTCCTCGCAGGTCGGTTGCACGCTGACCTGCTCGTTCTGCCATACCGGCACGCAGAAGCTGGTGCGCAATCTGACGGCGGAGGAGATCCTCGCACAGTTGCTCACTGCCCGCGACCGGCTCGGCGACTTTCCCGATCGTGATACACCGGACGGCGCCATCGTGCCGGCCGAGGGCCGCAAAGTGTCCAACATCGTCATGATGGGCATGGGCGAGCCGCTCTATAATTTCGAGGCTGTGAAGAAGGCGCTGCTGATCGCCTCCGATGGCGACGGCCTGTCCTTGTCGAAGCGCCGCATCACGCTCTCGACCTCGGGCGTCGTGCCGGAAATCTTGCGCACCGGCGAGGAGATCGGCGTCATGCTGGCGATTTCGCTGCACGCCACCAACGACGATTTGCGCGACCTGTTGGTGCCGATCAACAAGAAGTACCCGCTGAAGGAGCTGATCGCCGCCTGCCGCGCCTATCCCGGCCTATCCAACGCCAAGCGCATCACCTTCGAATATGTGATGCTGAAGGACGTCAACGATTCCATCGAGGACGCCAAGGGCCTGATCAAGCTGCTCAAGGGCATTCCGGCCAAGATCAATTTGATCCCGTTCAACCCGTGGCCGGGCACCAACTACCAGTGCTCGGACTGGGAGACGATCGAGAAATTCGCCGACTACATCAACAATGCCGGCTATGCCTCGCCGATCCGCACGCCGCGCGGCCGCGACATTCTGGCCGCCTGCGGCCAGCTGAAGTCCGACTCCGAGCGCATGCGCAAGGTCGACCGGCTGGCCCTGGAAGCAATGATGATTGCGGGGCACGGCGAGGCGTGAGCCGCCGCTTAGCCTGGCTGAAACGCTTCGCCACGATAGCAGTCGGCTATTTTGCCGGAGTGCTGACCTCGATCCTGGTGCCGGTGCTGCTGATTGCTCTTCTGGAAGGGATAGAAGACGGCAACTGGTCGATCATTTTCGCATTCGACTGGCTGGGCTCCTTCCCGCTCGCCGTGTTGACCGTGATGGTCGGCGCGCTGCTGATTGTCGGCCCGGCGATCCTCGTCGCCGAACGGCTGTCGCTTCGAGGATGGTTCTATTTTGCAGCCACGGGTGCGGTGACCTCCACCGCCTTTGGTGTTTCCATCCCGCGCTCGGCCGGAAGCTTTGTTTTCAATCCGGGCTATCTCGGTTTTCTGGCCACTGCCGGCATTGCTGCCGGTTCGGTCTACTGGCTTCTGGCCGGGCGTAAGTCCGGTCACCTCACACGCCGGGATCCGGGATGAGCCGCCTCATTGCTTACCTCGTCCGTTTCGCCGTCATCCTGTTCGGCTATGCGGTGGCGTCGCTGGCGGCGAGCGCCTTCCTCAACATCCTGTTCCTGGCTTCGCTCGGCTACATGCCGGAGCACGCGCACCCGACGGCAACCGCCTCGCTGTATTTCTCAATTCCGTTCGTCGCCCTGTTCGTCGCCTATTTCGCCTTCATGCCGGCGGCGATCGTCATCCTGCTTGCCGAGATCCTTGGTCGGCGCGACTGGTTGTTCTATGCGCTGGCGGGCGCGGTGGTCGCGGCCGTTTTCCTCGGCCTGGTCGACAATGCTCGTGACTCGGCTTTCGCGGTCAGGGAGACCAGCGCCATCATGGCAGTGGTCGGCGGCGGCATGGTCGGCGGCATCTTCTACTGGCTCAGCGCCGGGCGCTGGGCCGGAAGCTGGTGGTTGAAGGATGAGAAGGCGCCTACTTCGCCTGGGCCGTCAGGATCTTGAGAGCGAAGGCGGAAAACACGCCGGCAAAGAGATAGTCGACCACCCGGGTGACGCGCGGGCTGGCCTTCATCGCCGCCGAGAATTTTTCCGCCGCCAGCACCATCGGCGCGGTCACCGGTATCGACAGCACGATAAACATCGCGCCGAGGAAAAACAGCTTTCCCGGCGCATTCGGATCATGCGCGGAGACGAACTGCGGCAGGAAGGTCATGAAGAACAGGATGATCTTCGGGTTGAGCAGATTGACGCCGAGCCCCGCGGCCCAGCTGCGCAACAGCGAAATCTGAGGCCCCGTCTTCTTTTCCGGCGAAAATGCCGAGCCCCGGGTGATCGCCTGCCAGGCGAGGAAGACCAGATAGCCGGCGCCAAAGATCTTCAGCACGAAGAAGGCCATCGGCGAGGCGACGATCAGCGCCGAGACACCGACCACAACCAGCGTGGTGTGGATCAGCGTGCCGCACAGCGCGCCCGCCATCGAGGCAAAACCGGTAGCGCGGCCCTGGCTCAGCGTGCGCGAGACGAACAAGGTCATGTCCGGTCCGGGCGTGATCGCCAGGATCACGGTGGCGATGGCGAACTGGATCAGCGTGGCGGTGTCTGGAATGAACGACATGGACGGCCCTTTGGCTCGGGAACAGGCAAGCCTATAATGGATACGAACCATCGCTGCCAGCAACTGGACTGCTGAAAGGCTGATCCAGCGCCCCGGGTCGTATCCCGTTTGACCCAACGGTCCGCGGCGTTCATCTCTTGCGCAGCCCGGAAACGGCGTGATACCTCGCCCGCCGAGAACTCGTGATCGCGGAACCGCCAAATGTCAAAAGCAAAAGACGTCAAGAAAGTCGTGCTCGCCTATTCCGGCGGCCTCGACACATCGATCATCCTGAAATGGCTGCAGACCGAACTCGGCGCCGAAGTCGTCACCTTCACCGCCGATCTCGGCCAGGGCGGCGAACTCGAGCCGGCTCGCCGCAAGGCCGAGATGATGGGCATCAAGGACATCCGCGTCGTCGACGTGCGCGAGGAGTTCGTCTCCGATTTCGTCTTCCCGATGTTCCGCGCCAACGCCGTCTATGAAGGCACCTACCTGCTCGGCACCTCGATCGCCCGGCCGCTGATCTCCAAGCATCTGGTCGAGATCGCCAGGGAGACCGGCGCCGACGCGATTGCGCATGGCGCCACCGGCAAGGGCAACGACCAGGTTCGCTTCGAGCTTTCGGCTTACGCGCTGAACCCCGACATCAAGGTCATCGCGCCATGGCGCGACTGGTCGTTCAAGTCGCGCACCGACCTGATCAATTTCGCCGAGCAGCACCAGATACCGGTGCCGAAGGACAAGAAGGGCGACGCGCCGTTCTCGGTCGACGCCAACCTTCTGCATTCGTCCTCTGAGGGCAAGGTGCTGGAAGACCCGTGGAGCGAGCCGCCGGAATTCGTCCACCAGCGTACCGTTTCGCCAATGGATGCGCCGGACAAGGTCACCGAGATCGAGATCGAATTCCTCAAGGGCGACCCGATCTCGCTCAACGGCAAGAAGCTGTCGCCGGCCACCATGCTGGCAGCGCTCAATGATCTCGGCCGCGACAACGGCATCGGCCGGCTCGACCTGGTCGAGAACCGCTTCGTCGGCATGAAGTCGCGCGGCGTCTACGAGACGCCCGGCGGCACCATCCTGATATCGGCCCACCGCGCCATCGAATCGATCACGCTCGACCGTGGTGCCGCGCACCTGAAGGACGAGTTCATGTCGCGCTACGCCGAGCTGATCTACAACGGCTTCTGGTTCGCGCCCGAACGGCTGATGTTGCAGGCGATGATCGACAAGAGCCAGGAAGACGTCGAGGGCACGGTGCGCCTCAAGCTCTACAAGGGCAACGTCATGGTCACCGGCCGCAAGTCGAAGAAGACGCTTTATTCCGATGCACTGGTCACCTTCGAGGACGACCGCGGCGCCTACGACCAGAAGGACGCCGCCGGCTTCATCCGCCTGAATGCACTGAGGCTGCGCACGCTGGCAGCACGCAGCCGCAAGAGTTGACCATCATATGGCATGTCCAAACCCGGCTTTGGCCGGTTTTGGACTGCTACCTCGACGCGAGTCATAATCTGCCGGCTAAATATCCAAGTCCGACACATGCGGATAGATGTGGACCACATAGCGACTGAGAGCGTGTCGTTCGGAAAGTCCCATGATATGGTGGACGACCTTGTACGCGGCCTCCCACTCCGCTTTTGTTTCGGGTCCTCCGATATCCCGGTCTCCGACGAAATTCGCCAGCACGAGCCAAGCTTTGCACCCCTCGCGACGAAGGAAGTGCAAATGGGAAAGCCGGTTTGCCAATTGATAAAATACATCGACCCATGGCGCGCGCGGTCTTGCTCCGAGATATTCGATAGTCTGAGCCAGCGCTTTCTCGATGACCATGCGCGATCTCGGACCGGCCGATGAGGCTGGCGAACACAACTCGGCAATATGCGCCTTCGCCTCGACCAGCAGAATATCTCCCGCACTCGTCCTGCCAAGCGCGTCCCACTGGGGTCCGCGTTGGGGCCAATACTCCGAGAGACGACCGGACAACTCACCAACACCGACCAGATCAAGAAAATCGCGATCACGATATTCTGCGTAGTCATCATTCGCTATCGGTGACAGCCAAACCGTCGACGCTGCAGTAGCAACAAATTCACCAAGGGGCTCGCTGAGCGCGCGTGGAGTTCTATTCACCGCGCGCTGGATCCATTTCAAGCTGCCGCGCTGGCCGACCTTCTGAACGACCCTCGACATCTTGCGCCCCCGATTCTTCCCATTCCCTGGCTTTGATGCGAAAGCCTGCTCATTCAGTCATAGCTCGGTCTCACCCAGACCGTAACCGGCACCGGCATCGGCGCTCCAGCCGTGGCCGCGCAGGAAAGTTGCGGTCGACGCCAACACGTCAGCATCAATAGAAAAGCCCGGCGCATGGCCGGGCCTTCTGCAATACGGAGATCTTTTACAGAGACGTCTCTTCAATCGCCATCGATCGCCGTGGCGATGCGGGCGATGGCCTGTTGATAGACGCTGGCGGAATTCCAGCCGGCAATGGCGCCGATATTCGACTCCGCGCTCGCACCGGCCCGCCAGCCATGGCCCTTGAGGAAGTTGGCGGTGGAAGCCAATGCAGTGGCCTTGTCGCGCAGGTTTCCGCTGCCGACGCCGTACTTCAAGACATTTCCGGGCAGGAACTGCGTGTGGCCGATCTCGCCATGCGCAGCGCCGACCGACGAGGAGGTCAACGCACCGCGATCAACCAGCTTCAAGGCCGCAATGGCATGTGGGTAAAAGAATTCCGGGCGGCGGCAATCATAGGCCAGCGTCAAAATTGCAGAGACCGTATTCTGGTTGCCCATCGCCGAACCGAAGCCAGTCTCCATTCCCCAGATGGCGAGCAGCACGCCTGGCGACACGCCATAGTTGCTTTCGATTTTGTCGAACAGCGCCGCGTTCGACTTCTTCAGCGCACGGCCTTTGGAAATGATCGCAGCGCCGCCACGGCGCTTCATGAAATCTTCCACTGAGCCGCTGAAAGCCTTGTGAATGCCGCGGTCGACGGAGATGGTCTTTGTTGCGTAGGTCGCGCCGGCCAGAGCGGCCAGACCCTTGGGACCCACACCTTCGGCCCTGGCCTCCGCGGCGAACTCCGGCTTCCAGGCTTCGAAGCCGGCGCCAGTCTTGCCACAGCTGGCCGCCGCCTGCGCGCCCGTCGCCAGCGCAAGCACCGCCACCACCGCGGTCACAAAAATCCTACCCTTGGCAAGTAATGCCATGCTTTTCTCTCCTGATTGCCTGAATCACGTCCCGCTTGCGAATTTGCCAGCGAAACCCGCACTTGTCACTGTCTCTGCTGCAGTGCTGGCGAATGCCGGGGAATTTGCCTACGATCAAGTGAATATTGTGGCGGGGGCGAAATAGCCATGGAAGACGTTGATGTCGTGATCATCGGCGCCGGCTCGGCGGGTCTGGCCGCGGCCAGGACCTTGCAGGCAGCCGGCCTCTCCTTCAAGCTGCTCGAAGCGATGGGCCGCATCGGCGGCCGCGCATGGACCAGCGACCAGCATTTCGGCATCCCCTTCGACATCGGCTGCGCCTGGCTGCACGCCGCTGACCGCAACCCCTATTTTCCAGAAGCCCAGGCGGCCGGCTGGACGCTGCATCACCACGACATGAATGTCGACCATCTCTATTATCGCAAGCGCAAGGCAAGCGAGGCCGAGGAAGCCGAGATGAAGGCGGCCGACGCGCGGCTGTTCGAATTGCTGGCCAAGCATGAGGTGAAGCAGGGCGCCGACGATAGGCTTTCGGCGCTGCTCGCCAAGGGCCACGCGCCGCGCGCCGCCGCAACCTTCGCCGGACCGATGGATTTCGGCGCCGACGAGGACGAGATTTCGATCCTCGACTTTCAGGCAGCCGCCGATCTCGACCCCAACTATTTCAGCAAGGAAGGTTTTGGTGCGCTGGTCGCCCGTTTCGGCGCCGACCTGCCGGTCGAATTGTCGACGCCGGTACGCAGGATTCTCTGGGACGGACCTGATGTCGCCTGCGTCACCGATCGAGGCACCATCCGCGCCAAAGCGGTCATCGTCACGGCCTCGCCTTCGGTGCTCGCCTTTGAGGAGATCGAATTCACGCCGGCACTTCCCGACACGCATTTTGGCGCCTTCTTCGACCTGCCGATGGGCATGCTGACCAAATTGCCGGTCGAGATCCGGGGCACGAGGCTTGGCCTGCAGCCCTTCGACGACCTTTTGATCGAGCGCATGGCCCGGCACGACATCTATTTCCTGTGTTTCCCCTTCGACCTCGACCTGATGGTCGGTTTCGTCGGCGGCGACTTCGCATGGGAGATGTCGGCAGCGGGCGAGGCTGCGGGCATCGACTTCGTCGTCGACCGGCTGTGCGGCATTTTCGGCAGCGACACCCGCAAGCACGTGGCGCGCGCCATGATGACCAATTGGGGCGGCGAGCGCTTCGTTCGCGGCGCATACGCTGCCGCCCGACCCGGCCGGTCGCTGGCCCGTGCGACGCTGATGCAGCCGGTGGCAGAAAAAATCTTCTTCGCCGGCGAGCACCTCGCCGGTCCGCTCATCCAGACCTGCGGTGGGGCAAGGCTGTCGGGCGAAGCGGTGGCAAGACAGGTCGCCGCCCAGCTTGCGGCAAAATAGCCTCGATCGGAACACCGACCGGCGGTTCGCGTTGGGCACGGGCCGCCGTGCACCTATATGCTGGCTCTGAAGGTTTGACACCAACATGAAACTCTTCGACTGCCCGCATTGCGGCCACCGCCTCTATTTCGAGAACGCCCAGTGCCTGAACTGCTCGAGCTTCGTGCTCTACGATCCCGAGCATGCGCGTTTTGCGCTGTCGGGTGTCGACGGCATCTTCCAGTGCACCAATGCGGATGAATGCGCCTGCAACTGGATGGCCGAGCCGGGACAGGCTTTTTGCCGCGCCTGCGTGCTGAACCAGCTGATCCCGGATCTGTCGGTCGACGGCAATCGCCGCCGCTGGATCCGCGTCGAGGCGGCGAAGAAGCGTGCCATCTATTCGCTGCTCGCGGTCGGACTGCCGGTCGCGCCCAAGCAGAACCCTGCCGACGAGGTCGGCCTTGCCTTCGACTTGCTAGCCGATCCGATCGGCGGCGGTCCCGGCGGCGAGCGCATCCTGACCGGCCACGACAATGGCCTGATCACGCTCAACGTCGCCGAAGCCGACTCGGCCGAGCGCGAAAGGCGGCGCATCGAGATGGGCGAGATCTATCGCACCTTGCTTGGCCATTTCCGCCACGAACTCGGCCATTACTACTGGGATCGCCTGATCCGCGACGATCCCCAGAGGCTGGAGGCTTTTCGCGCGCTGTTCGGCGACGAACGCGCCGATTACGAACAGGCGCTGAAGACCTATTATGCGAGCGGCGCGCCACCCGACTGGCAGCAGAGCCACATCTCGGCCTATGCCACTTCGCATCCGTGGGAGGACTGGGCGGAAACCTGGGCCCACCACCTGCACATCACCGACACGCTGGAAATGGTCCATGCGCTGAACTTCCCGCTCGGCCGGCTTGAGACCGTGGAGGCCAACGACTTGCCGCAAGGCGACACCGGCGGTGGATTGCAGGCGGCGCCCTCGGAGCCTGCCGCAGCACCTGACCCTTTTGAAAAGATCCTCGCCCGCTGGCTGGTGCTGTCGGAAGCCTCCAATTCGATCAACCGCTGCATGGGCCTGCCCGACCTCTACCCCTTCGTCATTTCAGATGTCACGGCGCGGAAATTGGCCTTCGTTCACGAACTTCTGACTGATTTGCCAAGGGAAGCCGGAACAAATCGTGAGTTGGCGCAGGCGTTTTAGCTGGAACGCATGCGCCACTGCCCCGTTTTCGCTGGCGAGGGACCATGAAAACGGAGAGAAAACCATGAGATCCGTATTGTTTCCCGCAGTCGCTGGAATGCTGACGATCATGTCGGGCGCCGCGTTTGCCGACACCGCTGTATCCGCCGTCACCGATCTTAACGTGCGCGCCGGCCCCGGTCCGCAATATCCGGTGATTGGCGTGCTCGCCGCCGGCCAGTCGGCGACACTCAATGGCTGCATCGAAAACAGCAAGTGGTGCACCATCGCCGAAGCCGGCGGTCAGGGCTGGGTCTATTCCGACTATGTGACGGCTGATTTCGGCGGCAGCCGGGTGGTGCTGACGCAGCGGCCGCACGGCTCCAGAGTCGCGATCGTCTCGCCGCCGGAGGGCTACTCGACCGACTACACCGGAGCGATCATCGCCAGCGATCCGCTCAACGATGCCTTTCCCCCGCCTCCGACCGAGGTCAGAACCTATGTCGGCGCGCATCGCCTCGACCCCGTCTATCTAGATGGCGAGGTGGTGACCGGCGCGACCTTGCCCGACACGGTCGAGCTGCGCGAAATTCCGGACTACAGCTATCGCTATGTCTATGTGAACGGCCAGCCGGCACTGGTCGATCCGTCGACACGGCGCATCATGTACGTGGTGCGTTGACGTTAACGGGGTGACCGCTGCGAAGTGCAGCGGCGGTCGCCTTATGGCGTGTCGCCACGTCGGATCGGTGCGTGCGAACCGTCGAAGTCCGCGAGGCAGATATGATTGCGCGCGAGACGGCGATCTCCTAGATCGTGCGACCTGAAGCACTTGCCCCCGAAGCACTTGCCCAAGGAATTCGCGTGATCGACCCTGCCGCCTTCGAACGCTACCGGCATTCGCCGAATGCCAGGACGACCTTGCCGCGCCTGTTCGTGGGAACGGCGATCGTCATCCTGTTCTGGGCCGCAACGACCGTGGCCGTGCTGTTCGGCGGCGCCTATCTGTTCTTCACCTGGCAGGCATCTGCGGCTCCGTCAGCCGATGGAGCGATGCAGGACTTCCTCGCCTCGCCGATCGGCATTCTCACCGCGCTCACCTCTTTTGCCGGCATCTGGATCGGCCTGTGGATCGCCATGCGCTGGGTTCATGGCGAGAAGCTGTCGGCGCTCTTCAGCGTCAGCCGTCGTGTTTCGCGTTCGGGCTTCCTCAAGGGGCTGATCGCGGTGCTGATCACCTCGTTTCTGTCCGAAATCCTGCTTTATCTGCTGCAGCCCGAGATTGCGCGCGGCCCGATCAGCCTGTCGTCCTGGCTGCTGTTCATGATCCCGATCGTCGCGCTCACCTTGCTGCAGACATCTTCGGAAGAGGTGCTGTTTCGCGGCTATCTGCTGCGCGGTCTCGCAAGCCGGTTCAAGAGCCCGTTCATCTGGGGGTTGCTGCCGGCCCTGCTGTTCACCTCGCTGCATTGGAGCAATAACTCGTCGGCCGCCATCAACGCCTGCGTGCTGGCTTCGGTCGCCGCTTTCGCGCTGCTTTTGACGCTTGTGGTCTATGCGACCGGCAATCTCGGGGCTGCGTTCGGCGCCCATCTCGGCAACAATCTGAGCGGATTCCTGCTGATCTCACACCAGCAGAGTTACAATTCCTTCGCCTTGTTCAGCGCCAAGCCGCTCGAAGGGCCGGGCTGGATGGTGTCGGATGCAATTCTCATTGCCCTGATCGGCATCGCCTGCAGCATGCTGACGGTTGCGTTGCTGCTGCATCCACGCTCGCCGCTGAGGGTAGCCGCCGAGCTCCCGAAGGCGAGCTGATAGACGCCGTTGCACCAAAGCCCGGAACGCGCGAGCCCTTGCAAAAAAGGAAGCTACTTCAATTGATTGATCCTCGGCCCGTCACCAGCGAAACTATCCTGAGGATTTTGCACCTTGTTCTCATCGAAATTCGCGCGACCGATAAGCTGGAAAAGGCCCGTATGCTTGCGGACGCGTTTCATAATGCGCCGGGCATGATTGCATCCGGCCACGACCCGAAAGATATCTGGGCAAGCGTCTTGTCCACTGCGCGAAGGCTGGAGATGGAGCCCTATGTCAATTCGCTGCTGAGCCATGTCCAATCGCGTCACATTTTGCACTGAGACCCCTACCGGCACGGCCCTTGTCTTGACTCTGCCACCGATTTCCTGTCTACACCCCACGAATTCCGCGACGAGTATCCCTCCGAGCAAGCCGACCAGGACGCCGAAGCCTCTTTGAGGTGAAGCGCTGTAAATCGATCCTGGAGGCCAACACCCGGCAGCGCTGAGCGCCCCCGGGTGCTTTTTGGTTTTGGCTTTTGCTTGGCGACCTGGCGCGAACGCATTACCTCTCGGGTCGAATGAACCGGGATCAAAGGACGCAAGATGTTTGAATCGCTTCAGGAGCGCCTTGGCTCCATCCTGAACGGCCTGACCGGCCGCGGCGCGCTGTCGGAGGCTGATGTCTCGGCCGCGCTGCGTGAAGTGCGCCGTGCGTTGCTCGAAGCCGACGTGGCGCTGGAAGTGGTGCGCTCCTTCACCGACAAGGTGCGCGAGAAGGCCGTCGGCGCCGCCGTGGTCAAGTCGATCAAGCCTGGCCAGATGGTCGTCAAGATCGTCCATGACGAGCTGGTCGAGATGCTCGGCGCCGAGGGCGTCGCCATCGACCTCAACGCGCCGGCCCCGGTCGTCATCATGATGGTCGGCCTGCAGGGCTCCGGCAAGACGACCACTTCGGCCAAGATCGCCAAGCGCCTTTCCGAGCGTCAGAACAAGAAGGTTCTGATGGCCTCGCTCGACACGCGCCGCCCGGCCGCGCAGGAGCAGCTGCGCCAGCTCGGCGAGCAGGTGAAGGTGGCGACGCTTCCGATCATCGATGGCCAGTCGCCGGTCGACATCGCGCGGCGTGCCGTCCAGGCGGCCAAGCTCGGCGGCCACGACATCGTCATTCTCGACACCGCCGGCCGCACCCATATTGACGAGCCGCTGATGGTCGAGATGGCCGACATCAAGAAGGTGTCGAGCCCGCACGAAATCCTGCTGGTCGCCGACTCGCTGACCGGCCAGGACGCCGTCAATCTGGCCAAGAGCTTCGACGAACGCGTCGGCATCACCGGCCTGGTGCTGACCCGCATGGACGGCGACGGCCGTGGCGGTGCTGCCCTTTCCATGCGCGCCGTCACCGGCAAGCCGATCAAGCTGATCGGCACCGGCGAAAAGATGGACGGGCTGGAGGAATTCCACCCCAAGCGCATCGCCGACCGCATTCTCGGCATGGGCGACATTGTTTCGCTTGTCGAAAAAGCAGCCGAGAACATCGACGCTGAGCAGGCGGCGGCGATGGCCAAGAAGATGCAGTCGGGCAAGTTCGACCTGAACGACCTCGCCGGCCAGCTTCAGCAGATGTCGAAGATGGGCGGCATGGGTGGCATCATGGGCATGATGCCCGGCATGGGCAAGATGAAGGACCAGATGGCCGCTGCCGGTCTCGACGACAAGATGTTCGGCCGCCAGCTCGCCATCATCTCGTCGATGACCAAGGCCGAGCGCGCCAACCCCGATATCCTCAAGCACTCGCGCAAGAAGCGCATCGCCGCCGGTTCCGGCACCGACGCCGCCGAGATCAACAAGCTCCTAAAAATGCATCGCGGCATGGCCGACATGATGAAGGCTATGGGCGGCAAGGGCAAAGGCGGCGGCCTGATGCGCGGCATGATGGGCGGCCTTGCCTCCAAGATGGGCCTCGGCGGCATGATGCCGGGCATGGGCGGCATGGGCGGCGGCATGCCCGACCTGTCGAAGATGGATCCCAAGCAGCTCGAAGCCTTGCAGAAGCAGGCACAGGCGGCCGGCCTCGGCGGCATGAAGGGCCTGCCCGGCGGTCTTCCCGGCGGCGGTGGCCTGCCTGGTCTGCCCGGCGGCATGAAGCTTCCGGGGCTTCCCGGCATGGGCGGTGGCGGCCTGCCCGGCCTTGGCAAGAAGAAGTGAGGACGCGATGAACGAAGAAAAGGACATGGCTGACGCACGCATCATCCTGGCCGACTATCGCGCCTCGATCGACAACATCGATGCCGCCCTCATCCACATGCTGGCCGAGCGCTTCCGCTGCACCAAGGCGGTAGGCGTGCTGAAGGCGACGCATGGCTTGCCGCCGGCCGACCCGGCGCGCGAGCAGCAGCAGATCGCCCGCCTTCGCCAGCTAGCTAAGGATGCGCATCTCGACCCGGATTTCGCGGAGAAATTCCTCAACTTCGTCGTCCGCGAAGTGATCCGCCACCACGAACAGATCGCCGCTTCCAACGGTGTGACGAAAGCCGGCTGAGAAACCAGTGCATATCGCCCAAAACTGCGCAGCGGCTTTGGGATAACGAAAACCACAAACCAACTAACGAAATCAGAGTTTTTAGGAGAAAAGAAATGCCCTTGAAGATCCGACTGGCCCGTGCGGGCTCGAAGAAGCGTCCTTACTACCACGTTGTCGTTGCCGACGCCCGTTCCCCACGCGATGGCCGTTTCATCGAGTCGCTCGGCTCGTGGAACCCGCTGCTGCCCAAGGACGGCGAGCGCGTCAAGGTCGACGCCGACCGCGTCAAGCATTGGCTGTCGCATGGCGCCCAGCCGACCGACCGCGTGCTGCGCTTCCTCGACGAGGCCGGCCTTGCCAAGCGCGACGCCCGCTCCAACCCGAAGAAGGCCGAGCCGGGCAAGAAGGCGCAGGAACGGGCTGCTCTGCTGAAGAAGGCGCAGGAAGACGCTGCCGCCGCTGTCGCGGCCGCTGCAGCTGCGCCGGCCGAGGCGGAAGCCGCCACCGCCGAATAAGTATTGCCGTATCGCATTCACGAAAACGGCGGGCCTGTGCCCGCCGTTTTTGTTTGAACGCCGCCCGCCCAAGTCTATTTTTCGCCGAGGCGCTTCAGATTGGCGAGGCCGGCCTCGAAATCCTTGCCTATCAAAGTGTCGAAGTTCATGAACAGGCCCATCAGCTTTGCGATGAAGGGCCGACTGCCGCGCATCGCCCAGGTGACGGCGGTGTTGTCGCCCGAAGGCTTCAGAGTGAAGTCGACACTGTTGTTGGCCCTGAACGGCTTCTCGAAGTCGAGCTTGAGCGACACCAGCGAGGACGGCACCGAATTCGTGATCTCCATACGTCCCTTGCCGGCCTTGGCATTGCCTTCCCAGGCATAGGCCGCGCCCTTGCCGCTTGTCGGGCCGGAGAGCGTGCGCTTCATCTGAGGGTCGAGCTTTTCGTAAGGCGACCATGTCGGCCAGCGGCTGAAATCATTGATCAGCGGAAAGATCGCTTCCGGCGGGGCCTTGATGCTGGCCGTGCGGGTGGTGACGAAATCGTTTGGCCGTGTTGCCGCATAGATAAGCACGGCGGCGATGATGACGACCAGGATGATGAGGATGGTGCCGAACATTTCTCTCTCCTTCGTATCTATCGGCTGAACGGGATCAGTGCGCGCACCCGGGGGTCGCGCAGGTACAGGCCGCCCCACAGGATGACGCCGAGATAGACGCCGAACAGCGTGTGCGAGAACAGCGGGTTGTCGACACGCACATTGGTGGCGATGGCGCCGCCCATATAGGCGGTGAGCAGGATGGCGCCGAGCACCGAGGTGCGCGGCAGGGCGTAGAGCGCGGTCGAGATCAAACCGACGATGCCGAGCATGCGCGCGACATTGACGTCGGCCGGCCAGCCGAGCGGCACCATCGTCTGCGTGACGATGTCGAGCGGCGGCAGTTTGATGACGCCGTCGAAGACCATGAACAGCACGATGACGCCGCTGAGTGCGCGGCCGGTCCACAGGGCGCCCGCCGAGACGGGCGCGGTTTCGGAAATGCTCATAGTGTTTCCTCCAAGTTTCGAGCCCTATACACTGGGGTCAAGCCAAGGACGCGGTATGCGTCGGCGATCCGACACGGGTAGGATTCTTTTTGGCGCCGGTGGCAGCAAAGCCGTTCTGCTGCGATCCTTCGCCAGCGTTCGCGCTTCCACATCGCGGCGGCCGACAGAACCCTGTGTCGAGCACCTAAGAAAAATAGAACTTCTCGGCCGGCAGCATCTTCGGCGGCGTTTCGCCCAGCGCTTCGAATACCGAGATTTCGCAGACGCGGCAGAGACCGTCGAGGGCGAGGTCGTTGGCCTCGGTGCCGAACGGATCCTCGAGTTCTTCGGAAAGCGCGTCGAGGCCGAAGAAGGTGTAGGCGATCAGCGCCGTGAACAGCGGCGTTGCCCAGCCGGTGGTCGCGATCAGCCCGATGGGCAGAAGCATACAGACGATGTAGGCCGTGCGATGCACCAAAAGCGTATAGGCGAAGGGCAAGGGCGTGCCGGCGATGCGCTCGCAGCCCGCCTGGATGGCGGTGATCGATGCCAGCCTTTCATCGAGGATGCGGAACCCGATCGGATCGAGCTGAACAGCCCGACGCTGCGCGTTGGCGCGCCGGCCCATGCGCCTGACCATCTCGTCCGCCGGGTTGGCGAAGTTCGCGGCCGTGTCGGCCTCGGTAGCAATGAAGGCGCGGGCGTCCTTCATGCTGTCGATCTTGCGCAACTGGCCGCGCAGGAAATGACAGAAGGCGAGCGCCTCCATCAGCAGCGCGCGCTGTTCGGCCGGATCGGCGATGAGACTGGTGGTGGCGCGCGCCAGATTGCGGATTTCGAAGACCAGCGTGCCCCACAATTTGCGCGCCTCCCACCAGCGGTCGTAGGCGGCGTTGTTGCGAAACGACAGATAGATCGACAACGTCACGCCAACCAACCCGAAAGGCGTGATGTTGAAGACGCTGAAATCGAGATGGAACTGGCGCGCCACGGCGAGGATGACCGCGGAATAAAGCGCGAAACCCAGGATCTGCGGCAGGATGCGTGGCACCACCGAGCCGCGCATGACGAAGAACAACTGCAGGAAGGTGGGGCGCGGGCGAACGATCATCGAAAGACCTTTTCACGGACCGGCATCGGCCCTGAGCTTCGCTATTGTGCGAGGCAACAGGCGGGCAAGCTCAGCCGTCAGCGACATCGCCATGTCGTGCGTGCAGTGTGCGGACTATCGGTATGCTTCGGCGGCAGATATTGAAGAGCCTGCGCCCTGCATCAGTCGAGAGGAAAAAATGGCCGGCGAGACCGATCTGAAGACACTGCTGGCATCGATGACGCCGGAACTGCTGGCCGGCACCTATGTCTTCGCCACGCTGGCGCCCGGCATTGCCCAGCCGGAAGGCCTCGCACCGATGATGATCTTTCGCGAGCGCGAGGGCGTGACGCTGATCGTGACCGAGGATGCGGCCAGCACTACGGGGCTGACCGCTTCATTCCGCTGCCGGATGGTGACGCTGAACATCCATTCGTCGCTGGAAGCCGTCGGCTTCCTCGCCGCCATCACCACGCGGCTGGCCGCCGCCGGCATTGGCGTCAACCCGGTCTCGGCTTTCTACCACGACCATCTGTTCGTCCCCGCCGACCGGGCGGAGGAGGCCCTGGGGCTGCTGCGCCAGCTGGCCAAGGACAGCGCCGGCTGAATCAACGCCTGCGGACAAAGAGGATGTCAGGCAGGCATTCCTCGTTGTTGGTGCCGTCGCCAAAACCCTCGGCAATGAAGCCATGGCGCTCATAGAAGCGCCGGGCGCCGGTATTGGCTTGGAAGCAATGCAGCCTGACGACCGGCAAAGCAGCAGTCGTGTCGATCAGCAACCGGCTGCCGATGCCTTGTCCCGTCCAAGCCGGATCGAGATAGAGCTGCTCCACCCATTCGCCGCTGACGGCAATGAAGCCGACAATGGCTTTGCCGGCCTCGGCGACCGTCAACTGCTGCCGTGGCAGCACGATATCGCGGATGAAGCCAAGGTCCTCGTCCGGCGTATGGATGACCGGCATCCAGTCGAACGACCCAAGCGCCGCCCGCATAATCTTCGCGATGGCTGCGTCCGAACCGATGGCCGGACGCAGGATGATATCTAAGGGCTGAGTGTTAGTCATGAAGGGAACGCCAACGTCTCACTCCGCTGGAACACCCCTCATCCGTCTCGGCGCTACGCGCCGATCCACCTTCTCCCACAAGGGGAGAAGGAAGAAACGCCCCGGCCCAAGGCCGAGGCCTTGACCGCGGGCCGCCGGCTTTCCGGCGCCCTCGCGGAGGGCCCGCCGCAGCTGCGGCGATACGGCCCGTAGGCGAAAACTATGCCGCCTTCTTCTTCGGCTGGATCAGGCCGCGCTCGACCAGCAGCTCGGCGATCTGCACCGCGTTGAGCGCCGCGCCCTTGCGCAGATTGTCCGCGACGATCCACATCGACAGGCCGTTGTCGATGGTCGAATCCTCGCGGATGCGCGAGATGAAGGTGGCGTCCTCGCCGGCCGATTCCAGCGGCGTGATGTAGCCGCCGTCCTCGCGCTTGTCCAAGACCTGGCAGCCAGGCGCCTCGCGCAGGATATCGCGCGCCTCGTCGGCCGTGATCGGCTTTTCGAACTCGATGTTGACCGCTTCCGAGTGGCCGATGAACACCGGCACGCGCACGCAGGTCGCCGTCAGCTTGATCTTGGGGTCGAGCATCTTCTTGGTCTCGGCCACCATCTTCCATTCTTCCTTGGTGAAGCCGTCGTCGAGGAAGACGTCGATATGCGGGATGACGTTGAAGGCGATGCGCTTGGTGAACTTCTTGACGTCGACCTGGTCGGCGACGAACACGGCGCGGGTCTGCGTGAACAGCTCGTCCATGCCTTCCTTGCCGGCGCCCGACACCGACTGGTAGGTGGCGACGACGACGCGCTTGATGGTGGCGACATCGTGCAGCGGCTTCAGCGCCACCACCAGCTGCGCCGTCGAGCAGTTCGGGTTGGCGATGATGTTCTTGCGCGTGAACAGCGAGATCGCGTCCGGGTTCACTTCCGGCACGATCAGCGGCACATCCTGGTCATAGCGGAAGGCCGACGAATTATCGATGACGACGCAGCCCTGCTTGCCGATCTTCGGCGACCATTCCTTGGAGACGTTGCCGCCGGCCGACATGATGCAGATGTCGGTGTCGGAAAAATCATACTGGTCGAGCGCCCTGACCTTCAGCGTGCGGTCGCCGAACGACACTTCCGTGCCCTGGCTGCGCCGCGAGGCCAGCGCCACAACTTCGCTTACTGGAAAGCCGCGCTCTTCCAGTATGTTGAGCATTTCCCGGCCCACATTGCCCGTGGCGCCGACGATCGCAACCTTGAAACTCATAAAGATCTCCTGTCCCTCTCCGCTCGGTTTTTGGAGAAAACCCGCCGGCCGAAGCGGGTTCCGTCCCCCGGGCCGGACCCGGGAGAGGGTGGTTAGGCCAAGGGAATCACACCGTTTTGGTGGTGGTTTTGCCGGTTTTGGCCAAGAACGTGGTTTTGCTGGAACGAGAAGACGCGACAACGCGCCCGGCCCAATGATTTGCATTGTGGCCAAGGAAATCGAATGCAAGAGGAGCCATCAAAAGGCCGCGCATCGAAACCGTCCTGTTCGGTGCCGGCTTTTACGCGGTTTGCGTCAAGAGTCAATTGCCCTGCCGTCCGGCCACGTGCCCTGTACAATGGTGGCGGCAAGAAGTACGAACAGCCAAGATTGTTTGGCTGGCGCTGCGTCAGCCCCGGCACGTGCTCGATGACGAGCGCAGACCCCGAATTCCGAAAGAGTGAGATGTCCAACTTCGAAGCTATTGTCCCAGCGCTTGCCAGGGCGCTGGAAAAGCGCGGCTATTCCGAACTGACGCCGGTGCAAAAGGCGGTCCTGGCGCCCGAACTGGGGCAGGCCGATGCGCTGGTGTCGGCGCAGACCGGCTCCGGCAAGACGGTGGCCTTCGGCCTCGCCCTGGCGCCGACCCTGCTGGGCGACGCGGAGCGCTTTGCCCAGGCCGCGGCGCCGCTGGCGCTGGCGGTGGCGCCGACACGCGAGCTGGCGCTGCAGGTGACGCGCGAGCTGGAATGGCTCTACGAGCTGACCGGCGCCACGGTGGCGTCCTGCGTCGGCGGTATGGACATGCGCACCGAGCGGCGCGCGCTGGAGCGCGGCGCCCACATCGTCGTCGGCACGCCCGGCCGCCTGCGCGACCACATCACGCGGCACTCGCTCGACATGTCGGCGCTCAAGGCCGTGGTGCTGGACGAAGCCGACGAAATGCTCGATCTCGGCTTTCGCGAGGACCTCGAATTCATCCTCGACGCCGCACCAGCCGAGCGCCGGACGCTGATGTTCTCGGCCACCGTGCCGCGCTCCATCGCCACGCTCGCCCAGGGCTATCAGCGCGATGCCGTGCGCATCTCGGCCGCCGGCGAGGAAAAGCAGCATCTCGACATCGAATACCGGGCGCTGAGCGTTGCCCAGGCCGACCGCGAGAACGCCATCATCAACGTGCTGCGCTTTTATGAGGCCAAGAACGCGCTGGTGTTCTGCAACACGCGTGCCGCCGTCAACCATCTCACCGCGCGCTTCAACAACCGCAACTTTTCCGTCGTCGCGCTGTCGGGCGAACTCAGCCAGAACGAGCGCAGCCATGCGCTGCAGGCAATGCGCGACGGCCGCGCCAAGGTCTGCATCGCCACCGACGTCGCGGCGCGCGGCATCGACCTGCCCAATCTCGAGCTGGTGATCCACGCCGACCTGCCGACCAACCCGGAGACGCTGCTGCACCGCAGCGGCCGGACCGGACGCGCCGGCCGCAAGGGCGTCAGCGCGCTGATCGTCCCCAACAGCGCCCGCAAGCGCACCGAACGGCTGTTGCAGAACGCCGGCCTCAAGGCGACATGGGCCAGCCCGCCCTCGGCTGACGACGTGCTGCGCCGTGACGATGAGCGCATCCTTGCCGACCCCGCCTTCAGCGAGCCTGTGAAGGATGAGGAACGCGGCTTCATCGGTGAGCTTCTCGAAAAGCATGGCGCCGAACAGGTGGCGGCGGCCTTCGTGCGCCTGTGCCGTTCAAGCCGCTCGGCGCCGGAAGATCTCCTGGAAATCGCGCCGTTCACGCCGTCTCGTGAAAGACCGGCGGGCGAAAACTTCGCACGCCGCGATGAAGCGCCCAGCCGCCGCGACGATTTCGGCGCCAGCGTCTGGTTCTCGCTGTCGATCGGACGCCGGCAGAATGCCGAGCCGCGCTGGCTGATCCCGATGCTGTGCCGCGCCGGCAGCATCAGCAAGCGCGAGATCGGCGCCATCAAGATGCAGCCGGAAGAGACCTTCGTGCAGATCGCGGCCGACTGGGCCGACCGCTTCCTGGCGGCGATCGGTCCCGACCGCAAATTGCAGAACAACATCGCTGTGAAGCGGCTGGACGGCACGCCCGACCTGTCACGAGCCGGCTATCAGCAGCCGGGACCCGACAAGAAACCGCATCGCGGCAAGGCGCCTTTCGACCCGAACGCGCCGAAGCGCAAATTCGAGAAGCGTGCACCGGCACCAGCATCGGCTGATCAGCGCCCCGCCGCATTCGAGGCAAAGCCGTGGGCCAAAAAGCCGGGCAAGCCGAAGTTCGAAAACACCGGCGCGTCGAAGAACAAGAAGGCGAAGAAGCGGCCCTCGTAGGGCCTGGGGGCGGCTTCACCTGACCGCAAGACGCGGGCCGCATCCCAACGCGGCCTTGCCCATAGGCGCGGCCCTGTGTCACATCTTGGCCGGGACGTGGCGAGAGGGGGCAGGATATGCGCGGCGAAGTGCTTCATTATGACGAGGAGCAGGGCTTCGGCTTCATCACTGGAGCGGACGGCAACCGCTACACCTTCACCCGCGAGAACCTGCGCCGGCAAACCGCCATGTCCAAGGGCACGTCCGTCGAGTTCCAGCCGGGTGGTGGGCAGGCGCGCGACGTCTTTTCGATCGCAGCCCAGACCGCACCCCCTGCCGTCGACGCCAACATGAGCGCCGCGCAGCCTCAGGCCGGCAATAAAGCTGCGGCCGGTGCACCCCAGGCCCAGCATTTCGGTCGCTCCTCCGGGCCTGCCGAACCCACCGATTTGTGGGGCTATTTCTGGCGCGGCGTGACGCGGAACTACTTCAATTTCGCCGGCCGCGCCCGCCGTAAGGAATATTGGGGCTACTGCCTGTTCTGGACGGTTTGCCTGCTGGTCATCGGCGGCATCGGTCTGTTCACCGATACGGATATGGGCCATTTCGACAGCGACGTATCGGCGGCGGTGACCGTTGGCCTGTGCGGCACCTTCCTGCTTGCGACATTTCTGCCCAGCCTCGGCATGATCGTCCGCCGGCTGCACGACATCGGCCTGTCGGGCTGGCTCAGTCTGGTGATCCTCATCCCCACCATCGGCAGCCTGATCATCCTGGTCTTCGCGCTGATTCCGACACAAGCCCGGGAAAACCAGTGGGGACCGGTGCCGGCAGGGATCAGGGTTTAGCCGCCTTAAGTGCCTCGCCCGAAAGCCTGAGAAAGACCTTTTGGCCGTGGCGCTCGGCGCCGAGCCTGTCGTAGAACCGCAGCGCGCCCTCGTTCCAGTCCTCGGTGGTCAAGTCGATACGGCCGATGCCATGGCGCCGGCAATGGCCGGCGAGAAAGCCGATCAGCGCCCGGCCGACGCCGGCGTTGCGAGCCTTGTCGCGCACGAACAGGTCCTTGAGGAACAGCAACCGCTCGAGATCAATGCCGGGATGCGCGATCGCCACCGACGCCAGGCCGCTGACCTCGCCCTCGACGAAGGCTAGCGCGAAATGCGGATAGGCCGGACTTTCCTCGCCGAGCCATTTCCGCGCCGCTAACAAGGCCCGCTCATGGTCGAGCGGTGGCTGCCGGTAGTGCACGGCCATCTCGCACAGCATGGTGGCGAGCGCGGTCGCGTCCTCGATCGTCGCCCAGCGGACGTCGACCGTCACGCGATCAGCCGAGGAATTTGGCGATGATCGCGTCGCCCATCTCTACGGTGCCGACCTCGGTCATGCCCGCCGACAGAATGTCCTTGGTGCGCAAGCCCTGGTCGAGCACGGCGGCGATCGCGGCTTCGACACGGTCGGCTTCGTCGACCATGCCGAAGGAATAGCGCAGGCACATGGCAAAAGAGGCGATCATGGCGATCGGGTTGGCGATGCCCTTGCCGGCAATGTCCGGCGCCGAACCGTGCACCGGCTCGTACAGCGCCTTGCGCTTCTTGGTCTTCACGTCCGGTGCGCCGAGCGAGGCCGACGGCAGCATGCCGATCGAGCCGGTCAGCATGGCGGCGATGTCGGACAGCATGTCGCCGAACAGATTGTCGGTGACGATGACGTCGAATTGCTTGGGCCAGCGCACCAGTTGCATGCCGCCGGCATCGGCCAGCATGTGGTCGAGCTTGACGTCGGAGTAACGCGCCTTGTGGGTCTGGGTGACGACCTCGTTCCACAACACGCCCGACTTCATGACGTTGCGCTTTTCCATCGAGGTGACATGGTTCTTGCGCGTGCGCGCCAGCTCGAACGCGACGCCCGAAATGCGCTCGATCTCGAACGTATCGTAGACCTGCGTGTCGATGCCGCGCTTCTGGCCATTGCCGAGATCGATGATCTGCTTGGGTTCGCCGAAATAGACGCCGCCGGTCAGCTCGCGCACGATCAATATGTCGAGGCCTTCGACCACCTCCTGCTTGAGCGACGAGGATGCGGCGAGCGCCGGATAGCAGATGGCGGGGCGCAGATTGGCGAACAGCTCCATGTCCTTGCGCAGCCGCAGCAGGCCGGCTTCGGGGCGCACCTCGTAAGGCACCGCATCCCATTTCGGCCCGCCGACCGCGCCGAACAGCACTGCGTCGGCCGCCATTGCTTTTGCCATGTCGGCATCGGAAATCGCCGCGCCATGCGCATCGTAGGCGCAGCCGCCGACCAGACCGTCCTCGGTGGCAAAGCCGCTGCCGAGCTTGTCGTTCATGACGGCGATCAGCTTCTTGACCTCGGCCATCGCCTCCGGACCGATGCCGTCGCCGGCGAGCAGGAAAAGATGCTTCGTTGCCATGGAGAACCGTCCTGGAAAGAATTGAACCGCGGCCTTGCTAAACGCCAAGCGCCCGGTGCGCAAGCCTGCGCGTTACAACGGCGATCACCGATGCGAGAGAATGTTGACCAGCCGGCCGAACGGATCGCGCACATAAAAGCGCCGCACACCCCAGGGCTCGTCGGCCGGGCCGTATTCGATGGCAAGGCCGGCCGCCTTCATGGCGTCGAGCGCCGCATCGACATCGTCGACCTCGATCGAGAGATCCGGCACCGGGGAACCGGAGCCGCCTTCGGCGGCGAAGCTGATCTGAACGTTCATTTTGTCTTGCGAGCCCAAGGTCCTGATCCAGCCATGGTCCATGACCACGTCGAGGCCGAGCACGTCCTGGTAGAAGCGCTTCGCCGCCGCGATGTCGGATGTCTCGATGTTGGCAACGATACGCAGGACTTTCATCGCCTGCCCGCCCTTCATGCCGTGCGCCGCAGCGCCGTCACTTCGATCTCGATCTTCATTTCCGGCTTGTTGAGTTGGCAAACGATCATCGTCGCCGCCGGCCTGACGTCGCCGAATATCTCACCCAGGATCGGGAAGACGATGTCCACGAAGGCGGCATCGGTGATGTAGTAATGCGCCCGCACCACGTCGGCCATCTCGAAGCCGCCGTCCTGCAAGGCCCTGCCGATGGTCGCCAGGCAGTTGCGCGTCTGCGCCTCGACCCTGTCCGGCATCGTCATTGTCGCATAGTCATAGCCGGTCGTTCCGGACACGAAACACCAGTCGCCCTGCACCACCGCGCGCGAATAGCCGGCGGTCTTTTCGAACGGCGAGCCGGTGGAAATCAGTTTTCGCATGGGGTGCCTCGCAGCATTGTGGCGATCATTTTGCCGGGAACAGGTCGGGCCTGCCATAGGCCAGACGGGATTGGCTGTTGTCGCGACGATGGAGGATATGTTGAGATTCAGGTCAGGCCGCGCCGAAAATGGTGGGCTCCGAGAACCGGAGCGGAGCGTACTTTTGGGTACGTGAGCACCGGAAGCGCAGGTATCAGCCGTTTGCAGGCCGGCATCACCTGAATATCAATATATCCTAATTCGCCGACCCCAGCGCCTTGTCGAGCGCCTCCTTCACATCGGCCGGCCATGTCGTTACCGCCGGCCAGGCGTTTGGCTGGCCATTGTCGCCGCGGCGGGCGAAATAGAGCTTGTGCTGGGCCGGGTCGACCGCCATGAAGCCGTCATTGCCGCCGCAGTCATGCGGCACGCAGCCGCTGGCGTAGAAGGCGCCTGATGCGGTCTTTTCCGTGCCGCCGCCGACCAGCAGGCTGGTCGCCATGTCGGGCATGTCCTTGCCGAGCAGCTTTTGCGCTTCCTTGTAGACAGCCTCGTTGTGGAAGACGTCGATGATGTTCTGGTACTTCTCCGGATTGATGTCCTTCCAGTCGGTGCCCGGTTCCGGCATGTAGGTCAGGTTGCCTGAAGTCGTCAGCCCCTCGGTCGGCGACCATTGCAAAGCCGGCTTCTCATCGCCCGGCAACAGATAGGGCACGAAATAGATGGCGTTGTCGGACACCGCCGACGGCGGCGCGCCGCACTCGTCCTGCTCGACCGTCGTGCTCTGGATGGTGCCGCCTTCCGGCTTCCAGACGATCACCGTGGCCGGGCCGCATTGATTGCCGCCATCGCCGACATCGAACAGCGCCACCTTGACACCGCCGACCTCGACGATTTTGTCGAAGAAGACGTCATAATTGCTCGCCAGCTGTTGGCCGTCATAGGCAAGCACTTTCTCGCCGTCCTGTTCCGGCTGGGTGATGGTCAGCTGGCCGCCTTCGAATGGCACAGGCGCCTGCTTGTCGTCGTCGGAAGCATCGGCGGCGCCTGTACCTTGGTCGGTGGCCGGTTTCTCGGCGGAGGGCGCCAGCTGCGCTGCGGGCGTCTGCGTCTGGGCCTGGGCATGAGCGCCGGTCAGCAGAAGAAGCGCCAGCCCGCAAGCGCCGGCAAGAAGCGAACGAGTCATGACATCCTCCATTTCGTCGGATCATAGCCAATCGCTCCGGAAACAAAACACCAGTTGCTTTGAGTCACACCAGGTGGATGGCCAACCGTGTTCTCGAACGAGTCAGGTGTGTTGAGATTCAGGTCAGGCCGAGCCGGAGTCGAAGACGGGCGCGAAGCGACCAAACAAGGTGGCTTCCCATAAGCGTACGTTTGGGTACGTGAGCACCGGAAGCGCAGGTATCAGCCATTTGCAGGCCGGCATCACCTGAATATCAATATACCTAATGCAGCGTGCCAAACGCCTCGTCCAGCGCCGCCTTGACCTCGGCCGGCCAGCTCTGCACCGGAGGCCATGCATCCATCACGGGCTTGCCACTGCTGCGGGCGAAATAGAGCTTTTGGTTGGCCGCGTCGACCGCCATGAAACCGTGATTGCCGCCGCAATTGTGCGGCGCGCAGCCGTCGAAATAGACGATGCCAGACGCAGTTCTTTTCGTACCGCCGGCGGCCAGAAAACTGGCGGCCAGAACGGTCATGTCGTTGCCAAGCAGGGCCGCGGCGTCCCTGTAGACCGCCTCGTTGTGGAAGGCGTCGATCATGTCCTCGTATTTCGACACGTCGACATCTTTCCAGCCCGTGCCGGGATCCGGCATGTAGGTGAGATTGCCCGCAATCGTCAGCCCGTCGGTGGGCGACCATTGCATCGCCCGCTTGGAGGCGCCCGGCAGCAGATAAGGGACGAAATAGATGACATTGTCGGTCACCGACGCCGGCGCGCCGCACTCATCCTGCTCGACCGTGATGCCCTGGATCGTTCCGCCTTTCGGCTTCCACACAATCATCACCGGGGGACCGCAGAGATGGTCGATATTGCCGTCGCCGACATCGACCAGCGCCACTTCAGCGCCGGCGATGTTGACGATCCTGTCGAAGAAGACGTCATAATTGCTCGCCAGCTTCTGGCCGTCGTAAGCGAGCACCTTTTCGCCGTCCGGCTCCTGCTGGGTGATGGTAAATTGACCGCCCTCGAACGGGATCGGCGCCTGCTGGTCGATGACAGGCGCCTGGGCGAACAGGCTCGTTGCCGGAAGCAGGATCGACATCATCAGCCCGCAGGCGCCGGCAACAAGCGAACGTGTCATGACAAGTCCTCGTCTTATCCGAAGACTCGCCGTCGGCGCGGCCTTGCGGTCAGGCCGCGTATTTCAGGCCCAGGGGCGCTGTTCGGCGTTTTTCTTCTCGAACGAAGCGATGGCGCCGGCCTTTTCCATGGTCAGGCCGATATCGTCGAGCCCGTTGAGCATGCAGTGCCGCTTGAAATCGTCGAGGTCGAACGCGACCACGCCGCCATCGGGACCGCGGATTTCCTTAGCCTCGAGGTCGATCGACAAGGTGGCGTTGGAGCCGCGCGAGGCGTCATCCATCAGCTTTTCGAGATCCTCGGGGCTGACCGTGATCGGCAGCACGCCGTTCTTGAAACAGTTGTTGTAAAAGATGTCGGCGAACGAGGTCGAGATGACGCAGCGAATGCCGAAATCGAGCAGCGCCCACGGCGCGTGCTCGCGGCTCGAACCGCAGCCGAAATTGTCGCCGGCGACCAGGATCTGCGCCTTGCGGTAGGCCGGCTTGTTGAGCACGAAATCCGGATTTTCCGAACCGTCGTCATTGTAGCGCATTTCGGCGAACAGGCCGGTGCCAAGCCCGGTGCGCTTGATCGTCTTGAGATAATCCTTGGGGATGATCATGTCGGTGTCGACATTGACGATCGGCATGGGAGCGGCGACGCCGGTGAGCTTGGTGAATTTTTCCATGGCTTTTGCCCGTGTTCTTGTTTCGGGGGGATTGCTGAGGCACGGTTTACACAAAGCCGCGGGCAAATAAAAGGCAACTGTTTGTGCAGGATGGCCGGCTGCGCAAAACGGCTTCGAATTCACCGCCCGATGGTGCAGTCTGGTTGTCATGGCAGAAAACTCCCATGTCCTCTATGCCTGCGAGCCCGCGCTCGACATCGCCGAATTCCGCCGTGTGCTGGTCGACTCAGGCCTCGGCGAGACACGGCCTGTCGATGACGACACCCGCCTGCAGGCGATGCTGTCGGGCGCCAACCTGGTGCTGACGGCGCGTCTCAATGTGGAGGGCAAGCCGCTGATCGGCGTTGCCCGCGCCCTCACCGACTTCTCCTGGGTCTGCTACATCTCCGAGCTCGCCGTTTCCCAATCGGCGCAAGGGCTCGGCATCGGCAAAGGCCTGATGGACGAGGCGCGCCGGCAGCTCGGACCGTCCGTCGCCATCAGCCTGATCTCCATGCCCGACGCCGTCGGCTTCTATGAGCGCATCGGCATGACGCGCATGCCTGACGCCTTCTGGTTCTCCCGCAAGCGCTGACATTTTTTCCCCTGTGATCGCATCCAGCGGCCAACGGCGCGAAATCTTGCCTCTTGACATGCAACCAAATGGTTGCATATTAAGATCATGAGCATGGATGCCGTCTTTCGCGCCCTGGCCGACCCGACACGCCGGCAATTGCTGGACAACCTCCATGCCCGGAACGGGCAGACGCTGAACGCGCTGTGCGCGGAGATGGACATGACACGCCAGGCGGTGACCAAGCACCTGGCGATCCTGGAGGAAGCCAATCTCGTCACCACGCTCCGCAAGGGACGCGAGAAGCAGCACTACCTCAACCCGGTTCCGATCAACGAGATCGCCGAACGCTGGATCGGCAAGTTCGAGCGCCATCGGCTGGATGCATTGAGTGACCTGAAGAAACGCCTCGAAAGGGAAGACTGATGAGCAACAGCTTCGTTTACGTGACCTACATCCGCACCACGCCCGAAAAACTCTGGGAGGCGCTGACCGATCCGGAGTTCAACCGGCAGTTCTTCCTCTGCTCCCATCAGGAGAGCGAGTGGAAGGTCGGCTCCAGCTGGAAACTGATCTTCCCCGACGGCCGCGTCGCCGACAGCGGCGAGATCCTCGAAATCGACCCGCCGCGACGCCTGGTGATCAAATGGCGCAATGAATGGATGCCGGAGGTCAAGGAAGACGGCTACACGCGCTGCACCTTCGCAATCGAACAGGACGGCGAGTTGATGAAGCTTGCCGTCACCCACGAGGCCGACGGCCCGCACCGGCTGATCCCGAATGTCTCCAAGGGCTGGCCGCTGGTGCTGGCAAGCCTCAAGAGCCTGCTCGAGACCGGCAAGGGTTTCGAGCGCCCGCCATCGAAGGGTTGAAGCTTGGTTTCAGCAGCGAAACAAACTTTTGGAGGCACCTATGCTGCATGTCCCTGTCGTCCACAGCATGACCAATGGCGAGACCGTCATGGCAAGCGCCGACATCGGCGCACCCGCCGAGCGGATTTTCCAGGCCCTGGTCACGGACGAGGTCGAGCGCTGGTGGGGGTCCGCCGACACCTACCGGATGGTCGATTGGTCGGCCGATCTTCGCATCGGCGGCCGTTGGAAGGTCACCGTTCGAACGGCAGACGGCAGGGACCTGCCAGAGAGCGGCGACTTACTCGACATCGAGGCGCCGCGCCGGATCGTGCAGACGCGGGCCTATGAGTGGGACCATCCCACGCTTGGCCGGCGGCAAACGACGGTCGCCTGGCTGCTGCAGCCGATCGCCGATGGCACGCGCGTCACCATCTGTCATGGCGGCTTTACCGGCTTGAGCGACGCGGCGGCTGAACACGCCGAGGGCTGGGGCAGGGTGCTGAACTGGCTGCAGGTGTATTTTGACGCTGGGAGATTGGCCGCGGCTTAGCCGACTCGTGGCGGTGCATTTGATGTCGGCGGGACAGCATCCCCTCGGGCCTGCCGGCCATCTCCCCCGCAAAGAGGGGGATTACACGCTCAATCGCTGTCACCAATCTCGAAATGTGACAGGGGTGACGCGGCGTCGAAGCTGTCATCTCCCCACTTGCGGGGGAGATGGCCGGCAGGCCAGAGGGGGGGTGGGCGGGAACTCGGCGGGAACGGCATGTTCCCAACGCCTAACACCTCAAATCACATTCAATTCTCTAAACGCCCGCCCTTCCGCAACCCGGCCATAGCCAAACGCCGAGCAATCCACCGTGCGGTAGCCGCCATGCACGATCAGCTCGGCCAGCGCCTTGCCGACGGCCGGCGCCTGCTGCAGGCCGTGGCCGGAAAAGCCGTTGGCGAACAGGAAATTCGTCAGCTGCGGATGCGGGCCGATCACCGCGTTCTGGTCGAGCGTGTTGTAGTCGTAGTGGCCAACCCAAGCGCGGGTCGGCTTGATCGCCTCGAAGGCCGGGATGCGGGTGGCCAGCACCGGCCAGATCACCTCTTCGAACAGTGGCCAGTCGACATCGAAATCCTGGGGATCGGCGGGCCCGTCGCCCTCTTCCGGCTCGGCACCAGCGGTGATGTAGACCGAGCCTTCCGGCCTGAGCCAGATGCCGCTCGGGTCGACCAGTAGCGGCATGTCGGCATATTTCTCGCGCGCCTCGAAGACGAAGACGTTGCGCTTGCGCGGCTCCACCGGCAGCGCCAGCCCGGCCATACCAGCCACCTTGCCGGCATTCGGCCCGGCGGCGTTGACGACGATGCCCGCTTCCAGCGTCTCGCCATTGTCGAGGCTGACGCCGGTGACGCGGTCGCCTTGCCGCTCGATGCCGGTGACGTCGGCGGTGATGAAATCGATCTTCTTCTCGCGTAGCGCCTTGCGGAACAGCATCAGCATCGCATGCGCGTCGAACCAGCCCTCGCCGGTCCGCCCATAGGCGCCGGCGGTGATGCCTTCGACCGACAGCCAGGGGAAGCGACGCACCAAGGCGTCGGCATCCTCAAGCAGGATGTCGGCGCCCTCGGCGATCTGCGCCTGGTGATTGGCTTTCAGGATCGGCAGCCCGTTCTCGCCGGCAAGGATGAGATAGCCGCCTTCGTGGAAGCCTATATCGGCATCCGCGCCGAACTCGTCCTTCAGCCGCCGGAACAGTTTCAGCGTGAACTGCGACAGCCGGATGTTTTCCGGGATCGAGAATTGCTGGCGGATCGAGGCGCAGGACAGCGTCGTCGCCGCATGGGCAAATTGCGGATCGCGCTCGATCAGCGCGATGGAGCCCGAAAACCCCTCCTCGCGCAGATAGTAGGCGATCGAGGATCCAACGATGGCCCCGCCGATGATGACAATGTCGTAGCGCACGCTTTTTATGCCCTTTCCGGTTCGAGCCGCTGATTGGGGAGTCACGCGGTTGGCAAGGTAATCTCGAAGCGCGTGCCGCGTTCGGAGTCAACCAGCTGGATCATACCATCATGCGCTTTCAGGAGGGCCAGCACGATGCCGAGCCCCATGCCGGTGCCGCCGGAATCGCGCCGCGTGGTGAAGAATGGTTCGAAGATGCGCGCCCGGTTGCTCGGCGAAATGCCGGCGCCGTCGTCGCTGACCAGGATGGACGCCTTGCCGCCGGTGCTCGCCACGGTGACCGACACCTGCGTCGCGCCGTGCCTGGCTGAATTGTCGATGAGATTGGCAAGCACGATTGCCGCGTTCTCAGCCGATATGCGCAAATCGATCTCGCCGCCGGCCTCGACACGAACCGCCAGCCTGTTGTCTACAGGAAGCAGTGCCAGCGCTGCGCCGATCGAGGTACTTTCACCGCTCGGCGCCAGATTCTCGGCCCGCGCCAGGTCGAGCAGCCGGCGCACCAGCAGATTGAGCCGCCCCGCATCGGTGACGATGTTGTTGGAGAAGCGCTGCCGCTCGGCCTCGTCCATCGCCGAACCGGAATCGCGGAGCAGCTCGGCCGCACCCTGGATCGCCGTCAGCGGCGATTTGAGCTCATGCGACACATGGGTGGCAAAGGTCTGGATCGAGTCCGATCGCGCCTGCAGCTTTTCCGCCATGTCGAGGAAGGCGGCGGAGAGCTCCGCCATTTCATAGGTGCCGTGGTGGTCGAGCGGCTTGATGGCCTGGCGGTCGCCGGCGGCGATGCGCTGGGTGCGGTCGATCAGCGCATAGATCGGCCGACTGACGGTACGCAGGAAGACCAGGCCGATGAGCAGCGTGCCGCCGAGGATGGTGATTGCCGCCAGGGTCACCTTGCCGCGCTCGCCATAGAGATGCTTGACGATGTTGTTGGGCGTCCGCGACACATAGACCACGCCGGCGACCTTACCGTCTATGGCCACAGGCAGGGCGACAAAGACACGCACCTTGGTGCCTCGGCTGACCGAATAGAGCGGTGGCGCCGGCTGGTTGGGAATGCGCAGCCGCAGCGCACTGGCATAGCGGCCGGCAAGGGCCTCGCGCACCTCTTCAACCCCGTCAAGCGATTGCCCGACCTCGCCACGTCCGGCAATGACGACGCCGGTGGGGTCGAGCAGCCGGAAGCCGGCCAGCGTGGTTTTCTGCGTGGCATCGAGAACACCGGACAGGCGCGCGCCGATGGCGGCGAAGGCGGGATCGATGGTGGCAGGCATCGCCGCCGGCCGCGTCGGCAGCACGGTGTCGGAAGCGAGATCGAGCTGCGGCTCGATCGGCCTGTACAGAGGGTCGGGATCGACGCTGCGGCTCGCATCCGCGTTTGCCCGCGGCATTGGCGCGCCGAGTTTTTCCGGCGGGATGCCGGCATCGCGCACGTCCTGCGCATAGATGGCGGCGATGGCGGCACCTTGCGCGATCAACTCGGCTTCGGTCTGGCGGATCAGTTGGTTCTCGTAGAGCCGAAAGAAGAACAGGCCCACCAGCGGCAACGCCATCACCAGGATCAGGATGGCAACGACGACCGTGGCAAGGCGCGGCCGCCATTTGCGGCCGATCCATTTGCGGGAGGCCGTCAACCGCATCGGCCGAGCCGGAAGCCGACGCCGTGCACAGTCTCGATAGCATCCAGGCAACCCGCCGCCGCCAGCTTGGCGCGGATGTTGCGGATATGGCTGTCCACAGTGCGGCCGGCGACATGGATGTTGGCGGCATAGGCGTTTGCCATCACCGCGTCGCGGTCGAGCACATGCGTCGGCCGCGCCAAAAATCCTTTCAGGATGGAGAACTCGATCCCGGTCAGGGCAAGCGGCTTGCCATCGAAGCTGGCGGCGTGGCTGGCCGGCGCCAGAGCGAGCTTGCCATGCGCGAACTGCCTGTCGTCGGCCGGTTCGGGCAGCACCGGGCGGGCGCGCCGCAGGATGACGTTGACGCGGGCGACCAGCTCTCGCGGGCTGAACGGTTTTGTCACATAGTCGTCGCCGCCCATTTCGAGCCCGAGGATGCGGTCGATCTCCTCGTCGCGCGCGGACAGGAACAGCACCGGCACGTCGGATGTGTGCCGCAGCCGCCGGCAGACCTCCAGCCCGTCCATCTCCGGCATGCCGATGTCGAGCACGACGAGATCCGGCGCGCGGCGTCCGATCTCCTGCAAGGCGGCGGCGCCGTCGGCCACCCCAAGCGTTTTCATGCCGGCCTTTTCCAGCGCGAAGCAGATCACCTCGCGGATATGCGGGTCATCGTCGGCGACGAGGATGTTATGCGGCATCGGTCAGCGGCCCGGCAAGGAAGGTTGCGAAGGCTGAGGAAGCACGAGCGACCCCTTGCTGTCGAGATAGCGAAGCAGGCGCCAGTCGCGAAAGCTCCAGGCCCGCCAGTTTTCCTGAACGGTTCGATACCAGTCTTCGTCGTTGCCGCGCCGCCCTGCCAGTTCGCGGAAGACCGAATTGTTGGCGGCTCGACTCTGATGATCGAGGAAGCGATCCATTGCCGGAAACGCACCCGGGCCGAGCGAGCGCAGATACCAGGCGTCGAGGGAGATGCCTTGGCCGGTCATTTCGAGGGAGTGGTCGACATTGTAATTGGCGATCAGCGCGGCGAAATTGATGAAACAGCCGGTATAAAGCGTCAGAGATAACGTCAGAAGATTGGCGGACAACAGCCATTCATTGGATTTTCCGAGCGCTATGCGGGCGATGATCAGCGCAAGACCTGATGCCACCAGCCCCATCCAGACGAAAGCCGCGATGCGCCAGTAGGTCAGCGCGTAGATGCCGACATAGAGATCGAGCCGCAGGATCGACGAGATGACCAGCATGATGTTCTGCGCCACCCAGGCATAGACCAGCCGGCGGATGAGCGGATCCCCCGATGTTTCGCTTCCCGGCCTGAGCGCCGCCAGCACGAAGCCGGCGGCAAGCAGCGCGGTGACGATCAAGGGATAGGCGCCGCGATGCGCGTAAGCCGCATAGCTCAGCCCATCGGGCAGCGCCACCCCACCCCACAGATAGGTGGCGTCGAGCCCGGTCTGCAGCGCAAACAGGATGTTGAAGACAACAAGCGCGCGCAGGATGGCGGCTTTGCCGAACAGGATATCCTCTATGGCGATGGTTTTCTCAGCTTGAGTGCTGACCACCGCCGGCGTCGCGCGAGGGATGCGACGAACCCGACGCGGCAGGCGTGGCCGTAGAAAGGCCCAGACACAGACCAGCACGAACAGCCAGAAGGCAATCCGCGTGAGCTGGATGAGATCGAGCAGCTTCAGCAGGTCGATCAGCGACAGCCAGTAGTCGATGACCGGATTGGCGGCGCCGAACAGCGCCAGGAAGACGGCGCCCAGCGTCAGCGGCATGACCCAGACGGCGATCGCTGCCAGCCGGACGCGGCGCCGGCCGAAGCGACGCGCCGTCCTGCGCCAGCGGATGAAGTCGTTGGCGAACCGGAACGGCGCCGCCAGCCCGAACAGTGCGATCTGGCAGGCAATGCGAGCGATGCGATGGCGCAGCCGCCCGCTCAGCGAGAGCGCGAAGACGACCAGGGCCGCAAGCGCGATCGATACCGACAGAGCGCTGACATTTTCGGCGAGCGGCAGCAGCGCGACAAGCAGCGCGGTGGGCTTGATCCACAGCCTGCCGTCGCTGAAGGCGGCGGGATGCACGGCCACCACGGCGGCGGCAATCAGGATGGCGAACAGGAAAACCGTGATGCCGGCTGGCTGGCCGTAGAAGAGAAAATCCGCCAGCGCGACCAGCAGCACGGCAACACCGAGGCGCGCGCAATAACTCGGCGCGGCAGAGACGAACGCTGTCATGACCTGGCCCTCCTGACGGCTTCCAGCCGGATGGTCGGCGGGCACTTGCGGGCGAAAGGGATGAGGATCGCCACCGGATTCGCGCGCGGCGGATCGACCAGCCACCAGCCCTCGCTGCGCAGCCGGTAAGGAAGGGACCAACGGGGTTTTGCTCGGTTTTGCATGCCGCCTGTCTCGCAGGCCGGCAGGGAGACGGCGGGGCGGATCGGAGGAGGTTTTCCGCATGCGTATGCAGTTTTCGTGCAGGGCTGGAGACGACTTGCCTCGACCATCCACAGACGGCATAGATCAGCCATGGAAACCTATCGTCCGCGCCGCTCGGTGCTTTACATCCCCGCCTCCAACGACAGGGCGCTGGCCAAGATCGCGCAGCTTGCCTGCGATGCCGTCATCATCGACCTCGAAGATGGCGTCGCTCCGGCCGACAAGATCGCCGTGCGTGAAAAGCTGGCCGACATCTTCGCCAACCGCCCGGTTGCCAACCACCTTGGCCGCCGCTGCGAGATGGTGGTGCGCGTCAATGCGCTGGCCAGCGAATGGGGCGCCGACGACCTGCTGGCTGTCGCTAGCTGCGAGCCCGACGGCATCCTGTTGCCCAAGGTCGACACGCCGCGCGACCTGCTCGAGGCGGGCGATGTGCTCGACGACAATTTTGCTCCCGACAGCGTGAAACTGTGGGCGATGATCGAGACGCCCAAGGCGCTGCTCAACATCGGCGCCATTGCCGAACTTGGCCGCGATCCGGCTTCGCGCTTGGCTTGTTTCGTTGCCGGAACGAACGACCTGCTCAACGGCACCGGCGTGTCGGCGACTCCTGACCGGCGCTACCTCGTGCCGTGGCTGATGCAGATGGTGCTGGCCGCGCGCGCCGGCCGCCTCGACATTCTCGACGGCGTCTCCAACGATTTTCGCGACCTCGACGCCTTCGCCCATGAATGCACGGAAGCGGCGGCCATGGGGTTCGACGGCAAGAGCCTCATCCATCCGGCCCAGATCGAAGCGGCGAACCTGGCCTTCGCGCCGTCCGCTGAAGCCGTGGCCGAGGCACGCGTGGTGAAGGATGCCTTTGCGCTTCCGGAAAATGCCGGCAAGGGCGTGATTGCGCTGAATGGAAAAATGGTCGAGAGGCTGCACTTGGCGCAAGCTGAAAAACTGCTGGCGAAGGCGGCGGCCATCGGCGCATGATATCGCCTGATGCTCGCGGGCTAAGGGCACTCACGACAGGAATTGACGGATGAAACTCTACCGCTTTCTCACTGGCCCTGACGATGCCAGCTTCTGCCACAAGGTGACTGCGGCGCTGAACAAGGGCTGGCACCTGTTCGGCTCGCCGACCTATGCCTTCGACAAGGAGGCCAAGACGATGCGCTGCGGCCAGGCCGTGGTCAAGGATATCGACGGTCAGGAATATGGGCCGGATACCAAGCTGAGTGATTGGTAGGCTTGGCGATTGGTATAGTCCCACGCTGGCGGGACAGCGCCCCCTTTGTCCTGCCGGACATCTCCCCCTCAAGGGGGGAGATCGGATGTCGTGGACGGCTTTCGCTAATTTTCAGCGTGGAAGAAAAGGAGCGGAGGTTGAAACTGCCAATCTCCCCACTTGAGGGGAGATGGCCGGCAGGCCAGAGGGGGCGCGAAGGAATGAGACGCCAGTTCCTTACCGCTGTGCGCAAGCCTCTGACGTTCTACTCAGCCGCCTCTTCGATCTTCTCCATATCATCGTCCGAGAGGCCGAAATGGTGGCCGATCTCGTGGATCAGCACGTGGGTGACGATGTCGCCCAGCGTTTCCTCGTTTTCGGCCCAGTAGTCGAGGATGGCGCGGCGGTAGAGCGTGATACGATTCGGGCCTTCGCCGGTCTGCGGATTCCAGCGCTCGGCGATGCCGCGTCCCTCGAACAGGCCGAGCAGGTCGAAGGGCGTTTCCAGCGACAGATCGTCCATGATCTCGTCGGTCGGGAACTCGGCGATCTGGATGACGATCTCGCCAGTCAGCTTGCGAAAATCCTCCGGCAGATGGGCGTAAGCCTCCAGCGCCAGGAACTCCATTTCCTCCATCGACGGCGAAAGCTCGTCGTGCCAGCTGCGGGTCTTGTAGATGCGGGCCATGCTGTGTCCTTTGATCCCGGCATATAGGCTTTCGCGCCGCAATCGGCAAATGGCGGGGGCGGCCCACGCCTCCGACAAGCCCCGGGGCAGGAATAAATTCCCCATGACTCCGCTTGACTCTTCCAGCACCCTCTGGAATCTATAGGAACATAACAGGAACAATTGTGAGTGAAAGCTGACCGTCATGGCGATGACCGCCGTGGCGCGGGAGACTGTTTTTGCCCTGCGCCGCCAGATCGCGAAGATCGAGGGAACGCTGCCCGAGCGCCTGCAGGCGCCGGCCGCCGCGGCTCCCGATGTTCGCGTCGACGCCGGCCCCAGCATCGATGTGACGATTGTCCGCCGAGGCGTTGCCACGGCGCTGCCGGATGCGTTCCTGTCCACCGGCGTCGAGCGGCTCGATGCCGCCCTGAGCGGCGGCCTGCCGAAAGCCGCCTTGAGCGAAATCCATGGCATTGAAACCCGCGATGCCGGAGCCGTCGCCGGCTTCGCTCTGTCGCTCGCAAGCCTGATCCTCAAGCAGACGCAAGGGTTGCCGGTGCTCTGGATCGGCACATCGGAGATTTTTCGCGAGGCCGGCTTTCCCTATGCCAGGGGGCTTCATGCCTCGTTCGGCATCGAACCCGAGCAATTGCTGTTTTCCGAGGCGCCAAAACTTGTCGATGCGCTGTGGGTCGCCGAGGAGGCCGCCCGGATGACGGCGCTCGCCGCCGTCATCCTCGAGATCCGCGGCAATCCGCAGCGGCTCGACCTGACCGCGACGCGCCGGCTGCATGCCCGGGCACAGAGTGCCGGCCGGCCGGTGTTCCTGCTGCGGCAGGCTGCCGAGCCCGAACCGACGGCCGCACCCGTTCGTCTCATCGTCGCGTCGGCACCGGCGGTGCCGCGCGACACCATCGTCGGGCCGCTCGCCGGCTCGATCGGCCGCCCGGCCTTCACCCTCACCATCGGCAAGAGCCGCACGGCCCTGCCTGGACAATTCACACTGGAGTGGAACCCCGATGAACGCGCATTCGATGAAAGATGGGGCGACGAAAGAAGGGGCGAGGAAAGAGCAAAGAATCCTGTCGCTGTGGTTTCCCTATCTCGCGGTCGAAAGGATCCTGCGGCAGCGTCTGGGGCGGTCCTGGCGTTCCCGGCCGTCGGATCACCTGCCGCTGGTGATCAGCCACCGCAAGGGCAACGCGCAGCGTATCTCGGCCCTCGACGAGCGGGCTGAGGCGCTGCACCTGAAGCGCGACATGGGCATCGCCGATGCGCGCGCCATGCATCCGTCGATCGACATCGTCGAGGCCGATCCGCAAGCCGATCGCCGCCTGCTCGAAGGCCTTGCCGACTGGTGCGACCGCTACACCCCGCTGGTGGCGCTGGACGCAACGGACGGCCTGTTTCTCGACGTCACCGGCTGCACCCATCTTTTCGGCGGCGAACGCGCCATGCTGGACGACATCCTGTCGCGCTTCTTCCATCAGGGTTTCGATGTCCGCGCCGGGCTTGCCGCGACACCGGGCGCGGCCTGGGCGGCGGCACGCTTTGCCAGTGACCGCATCGTCGCAGGCGGCGAGGAGGAGGCGCTGCTCGCACCCTTGCCGCTGGCAGCCCTGCGCATCGAGCCCGCGACCCGCACCAGCCTGGAAAGCGTCGGCCTGCGCACGGCGGGCGCCGTCATGGCGGCACCGCGCGCGCCGCTTGCCCGCCGCTTCGGCGCCTCGCTGCTTTTGCGCCTCGACCAGGCGCTTGGCCGTCTCGACGAAGCGGTGTCGCCGCGCCTTCCCGTCGCGCCGCTTTCGGTCGAACGTCACCTCAGCGAGCCCGTCACCCTGACCGAGGACATCGAGCGGCTGGTGGGCATGCTGGCGGCGGCATTGAAGACCGACCTCGAGCGCCGTGGCGAGGGCGCCAGGATGCTGGCGCTGCTTTTGTTTCGCGTCGACGGCGCCGTCAGCCGCATCGCCATTGGCACCTCGCGGCCGATGCGCGAACCCCCGCTGATCCAGAAATTGTTCCATGAAAGGCTGGCCGCGCTCGAGCAGGATATCGATGCCGGCTATGGCTTCGATCTCGTCCGGCTCTCGGTGCTGTCGGCCACCGCCTTCGACATGCAGCAGGCCGACCTTGCCGGCGAAGTGACCGATGACGGCGCCGACATCGCGCTGTTCGCCGACCGTATCCGCGCCCGGCTCGGCGAGGGCGCGGTCCTGCAACCGGTCACTGTGGAAAGCCATCTGCCGGAGCGCGCCGTCGCCACGATCCCCTTCACCGAGGCCCCGCGCCGGACCACGCCGCCGAAGAAGCCGGACCGGATGCAGGCGCCGATGACCATCTTCCCGCCGGAACGGCCGATCCGGCTGTTCCGCTCGCCCGAGCCCATCGAGGTGCCGGCCACCGAAATGCCGGAGGGCCCGCCGCTGAACTTCCGCTGGCGGCGTGCGCTCTACAGGGTGACGCGTGCCGAGGGACCGGAACGCATCGCGGCGGAATGGTGGCGCGAGGCCGCGAGCGACGAGGCGGCATCGACACGCGACTATTTTCGCATCGAGGATGCCGACGGCCGCCGCTACTGGCTCTACCGGCAAGGCCTCTATGGCGGCTCCCAGGTGCCGCCACGCTGGTTCCTGCATGGGGTCTTCGCATGAATGCGCTGACCGTCATTCCCTATGCAGAATTCGGCATCCAGTCGAATTTCTCCTTCCTGCGCGGCGCCTCCAAGCCGGAGGAACTGGTGGTCGCCGCCAAGCTTTTCGGCTTTTCCGCGATCGGACTTGCCGACCGCAACACGGTGGCCGGCGTGGTGCGCGCCTGGCAACAGGCCAAGGTCGAGACGCTCTCCTACCATCCCGGCTGCCGGCTGGTTTTCGGTGACGGCACCCCGGACATTCTCGCCTATCCGCAGGACCGCAAGGGCTGGGGGCATCTCTGCCGCATGCTGACGCAAGCCAATCTGCGCGACGAGAACGAGAAGGGCGCCGCTCTTCTCCAGCGCAGCGACTTGCTCGAATGGGGGGACCTGATGTCACTGGCGGTCCTGCCCGATCTGACGGCGGGGGCGGAAGACAGTCTCGCCTTGCTTCGCCAGCTCAAGGATCGTTTCGGAAGAAATCTCCGTCTGGCCGTTTCGCCGGACTATGCGGGCAATGACCGTTTCCGGATCGAGCAGGCAGCGGCGTCTGCCGAGAATGCCGGCATCCCGCTGATGGCGACCAACGACGTTCTCTATCACACGACTGAGCGGCGCCCGCTGCAGGACGTGCTGACCGCGATCCGCCTCAACACACCCGTCGCCGAGGTCGGGCTGCAGCTGGCCGCCAATGCCGAGCGCCATCTGAAGCCGCCGATGGAGATGGCGCGCCTGTTCCGCAGGCATCCGCAGGCGCTGGCCGAGACCTTGCGCTTTGCGCAGGAGCTGACCTTCTCGCTCAGCGACCTCCAGTACAACTACCCCGACGAGCCGACGGAGTCCGGTCTCGGGCCGCAGGCCGAGCTGGAACGGCTGGCGCGGGAGGGGGCAGCCAATCGTTATCCGGCGGGGGTGCCTGCGTCCGTGATCAAGCGCATAGAGGAAGAGCTCGCTCTGATAGAGCGCCTCAACTACGCCCGCTATTTCCTGACGGTCTACGACATCGTCAAGTTCGCACGCGGCCAGGACATCCTCTGCCAGGGGCGCGGTTCGGCCGCCAATTCGATCGTCTGTTTCTGCATCGGCATCACCGAAGTCGGGCCGGACAGGATCGACACGCTGTTCGAGCGCTTCATTTCCGAGGAGAGGAACGAGCCGCCCGACATCGACGTCGACTTCGAGCATGAGAAACGCGAGACCGTCATCCAGTACATCTATACGAAATACAGCGCCAAGCGCACCGCACTCGCCGCCGCCGTCATCAGCTATCGCGGCCGCTCGGCCTTGCGCGAAGTGGCGAAGGCCATGGGCCTCTCGGAGGATATCAGAAGCGCATTGTCGAGCACGATCTGGGGCTGGTCGACCTCCGAACTTGGCGAGAAGGAGGCGCACGCTGGCGGCATCAACCGCGCCGACCCGCTGGCAAGACTGGTGATTGAGCGCTCCAACGAGATCATGGGCTTTCCCCGCCATTTGTCGCAGCATGTCGGCGGCTTCGTCATCACCAGGGACCGGCTCGACGAGATCGTGCCCATCGTCAAGACGGCGATGGACGAGCGCAAGATGGTCGAATGGGACAAGGACGATCTCGACGCGGTGAAGATCCTGAAAGTGGATGTGCTGGCGCTCGGCATGCTGACCTGCCTACAGCGTGCCTTCGCCCTGCTTAGGGATCACTATCCAAACGCGCGAGATAAATATGGCCAACCCTATGTGCTGGCCACCCTGCCGCCGGAGGATAAGCAGGTCTACGACATGATCTGCCGCGCCGACACGCTCGGCGTTTTCCAGATCGAATCCCGCGCCCAGATGTCGATGCTGCCGCGTCTCCAGCCACGGGATTTCTATGACCTTGTCATCGAGGTGGCGATCGTGCGGCCGGGTCCGATCCAGGGCGACATGGTTCACCCTTACCTGCGCCGACGGCAAGGCAAGGAAAAGGCCGAGTATCAAAAGCCGGAGCTGGAGGCGATCCTCAGCAAGACACTTGGTGTGCCCCTGTTTCAGGAACAGGCCATGAAGATCGCCATCGTCGCGGGTGGTTTCAAGCCGGGGGAGGCCGACGAACTGCGCCGCGCCATGGCCACCTTCAAGCGCACCGGCACCATCGGCAATTACCGCCAGCGCATGATCGACGGCATGATTGGTAAGGGCTACACGAAGGACTTCGCCGAGCGCTGTTTCAAGCAGATCGAGGGTTTTGGCGAATACGGCTTTCCCGAAAGCCACGCCGCGTCCTTCGCCCTGCTCGTCTATGCCTCCTGCTGGTTCAAGACCTTCTACCCCGACGTGTTCTGCGCCGCGATCCTGAATTCGCAGCCGATGGGGTTTTACCAGCCGGCCCAGCTCGTCCGCGACGCGCGCGACCATGGCGTCGACATCCGCGACGTCGACGTCAATTTCTCGGTCTGGGACTCCACTCTGGAGAAAGCATCTTTCGATCCGGACCGCATCCTCCCACGCCATGCCGAAATGCGTGGTGTCATCAAGACAAATCATGCGCTGCGGCTCGGCTTCCGCCAGATCAAGGGCCTGTCGGAGGAGCGCATGGACGCTTTCGTCAAGCAGCGCGGTTCAGGCTACGAGTCGGTCAGGGATGTCTGGCTGCGCTCCGGCCTCGATGTCGACGAGATCGAAAAGCTGGCGCAGGCCGACGCCTTCCGTTCGCTTGGCCTTGATCGTCGTGAAGCACTGTGGGCGGTACGCGCGCTCGACGGCAAGAGTGCTGCCGAAAAGCTGCCGCTGTTCGACCAGCCGGCGATCCGCCTGCGCGAGCTGGAGCCGGAGACGAAGCTGCCCAAAATGCCGCTCGGCGAGCATGTCATCCATGACTACCGTTCGCTCGGCCTGTCACTGAAGGCGCATCCGGTCGCCTTCCTGCGCGAGCGGCTCGACCGGGCCGGCGTCACGCCCAATGCCGGATTGCCATCCGTGCGCGATGGCAGGCGTGTCTCGGTCGCCGGCCTCGTGCTGGTGCGGCAGCGCCCCGGCAAGGGCAACGCGATCTTCCTGACGCTGGAGGACGACAAGGCCGTCGCCAACATCATCATCTGGCAGAGAACCTTTGACCGCTACCGGCCCGTCATCATGGGCGCCAGGTTCGTCCGCGTCACCGGCAAATTGCAGTCGGAATCGGATGTCATCCATATCGTCGCCGAGAAGATCGAGGATTTGACCCCCTGGCTGACCGTGCTCCTGGAAAAGGTCAGCCAAGCCAACCTGACAGTCGCCGGCCCTGCGGAACACCCCGTCAGCGGTACGGATCGCGGCCCCGCGCCACGCAACGCGGCGATCCGACCGGACCTCGCAACGCTGTCGGAAGAGGCGGAAAGTGTCATGCCCAAGGGACGCAATTTTCAGTAGCAGAGGGGGGCGCTGTCCCGCCAGCCGCTGCCAATCTCGCCACCCCTCAAGACGGCCCACTCAAGCGTGGCGGCGACAACACATCCTCCACGGAGAGCGTCCGCGCTTCCGAAGGCAGCATGATCGGGATGCCGTCGCGCACCGGATAGGCGAGCTTGGCGACCCGGGAAACCAGTTCGCCGCGCTCCGGATCCCAGGTCAGCGGCCCCTTGGTCAGCGGGCAGGCCAGCAGCTCCAGCAGCTTGGGGTCGACATTGACCTTCTTCCCGTCACGCCCATCCGCCGCCATCGTGTCCTCTTCTCAGTGTCGGACCCAAGATGTGTCGAGATTCAGGTCAGGCCGCCAACGCAGGAAATTCGTCGTTTGCAGGCCGGCAAAACATCGACACATCTCATTGCAAGCTCGAACCAAAATCCTCATTCTCGCGCGCCAGCGCCATTTCGGTGATGGCGATAAGCGTTTCGGCCCGTGTCCTCAGATCCGCCGCCTCGAGCAGCGCCTGTTTCTCGGCCGGCCCATAGGGCGCCATCATCGACAGCGCGTTGACCAGCATGGCGTTTTCGGCCCGGCTGACGCTCTCCCAGTCGGCTTCGAGGTCATTGGCCTGCAGATAGGCGCGAAACGCCTTGAGCAGCGATGGCCGGTCGATCTCGTTCGCCGCCTGGCCCTCGTCGAGATCGGCCAGGAAGGGCGCCAGCTTGCACTGGCGAAACGGCGTCTTGACCGTCAGCTCGTGGGCGATGCGGAACCGGCAAACGCCCTGCAGCGAAATCAGATAGCGGCCGTCGCCGGTTTCAGAAAAGGCGATGATCCGCCCGGCGCAGCCGACATTGCAGAGCTCCGGCTCGCCGTCGTCGCGCAGCGCGCCATCGAGGCTGGGCTGGATGATGCCGATGAGCCGCGAGCCGGCAATGGCCTCGTCCACCATCTGCAGGTAGCGCGGCTCGAAGACGTTGAGCGGCATGCGGCCTCCCGGCAGCAAAAGCGCACCCTCGAGCGGAAAGATCGGGATCGTCGACGGCAAATTCTTGGCGAGCCGGTAATGCGCGTTTCCCGCTTGCACCTCAATCCTCCGATCGCTTCCATAGGGAAGCGGGTGTTGCTTCTATGCATATCCCTTTCGCAGAGCCGGGGCCACTTTTGCGCGACATGCATGGGTCACTGGTAATGTGGCGCGATGGCCGCCGGCCGCAAGCCTGCGCGACCAAAACAATCGCTAACCGGCTTAGGAAAACAGCAGCGACGACAATTTGCGGCGCGCCGCAAGCGTCGCCTCGTCGGTCATGCCCCAGGCCTCGAACAGTTGCAGCAATTGCGTCTTGGCGCCGTCCTCGTTCCAGGCACGGTCGGCCTTGATGATGGCCAGCAAATTGTCGGCCGCCGCCGTGCGATCGCCATTGGCGTTCTGGATCATGGCCAGATCGAAACGCGCCTGATGATCGCCCGGGTTCTCGGCCAAGCGCCGCTCGAACTCGGCCGGGTTGCCAAGCGCTGCCGCTTGCGCCGCCAGCGCCATCTTGGCGCGCAGGGCGGCCAGCGGTGGCGCATCCTTCTTGGCCTCGGGTGCCGTTGCCAGCAAGGACTCGGCGCCCTCGATGTCACCAGCCTCGAACAACAGGTCGCCCAGCCCGCCAATCGCCTCGACGGTCTCCGGCGCCTGCGCCAGGATGGCATCGTAGATATCGGCCGCCGTCTGCATATCGCCGGCCTCGCGCGCCTCGTTTGCCGCGGCCAGGGCCTCGGCCACCGGCGGCGCACCATTGCCCTTGCCGCCCACCTTGGTGATGAATTCGGCGATCTGGCTCTCAGGGATCGCGCCCATGAAGCCGTCGACCGGCTGGCCGTCCTTGAAGGCGATGACCGCCGGGATCGACTGGATGCCGAGCTGGCCGGCGATCGAGGGATGGTCGTCGATGTTCATCTTGACCAGCTTGACCCTGCCGCCCGCGGCCTTGACCGCCTTCTCCAGCTGCGGCGTCAGCTGCTTGCACGGCCCGCACCAGGGTGCCCAGAAATCGACCAGCACCGGCTGGCGGCGCGATTCCTGGATGACGTCGGCGGCAAAGGCGGCGGTCGTCGTGTCCTTGATGACATCGGTGGCCCCTGGGGCGCCGGCCGGCAGCGCCTCGCCAAGCGCGGCTTTTGCGCGCGGAGCTTCGGTTCCACCATATTGCACGGTGGTGGAATATTGGCCGCCATGGCTTCCAAACGGATTGTTGTCGCTCATCTCTTTACCCTTCCGTGGCGCGGCCGCCGGCGGCCAGGCGCTTTCAGACAATCTGACTTAGGCCATCCATGTGGCGATCACGCGGAGACTTTCAAGATAGCAGCATCGTGGCCGGTTGCCTCGACGAATCTGATCAGGTCCGCCGCTGCGACCGACGTCGTTGCCTCATTGGTCAGCGGATGCGCGTTGATCACCGCATGGTCCATCAACGCCTTGTCGAGAACGACCTTGACCCGGCCTGCAACGTCGTTGATCAGGCCGAAGACCGTGACCGCCCCCGGCGTCACGCCGAGCAGCTCCATCAGCATCTCCGGCTTGCCGAAGGACACGCGGCTGGCAGCGCCGATCAGCTGGTGGATCTGCTTCAGGTCGACGACCGCGTCCTCGCCGACGCTGACCAGGAAGAAATTGTCCTTCTTGTCCTTCAGGAACAGGTTTTTCGTGTGGCCACCGGCGATTTCGCCGCGCAACGCCTGCGAATCGGCAACCGTGAACAGCGGCGGATGGCGCCGCGTCGAGGCAGCGATCCCGAGTTCGGCAAGAAATTCCATCAGATCAGCTTCGGTCTTCGGCATCGGTTTTGTCTTCGTCCCGTTTCCTGCCAAGCCGTTTACGGCCAATGGGGCAGCCGACACAAGACCGTCATGCGACATCGCGGCGAGCGCGCCCGCCGCATAGCAAAATGCCTGACATTTCCCTGTTGCAATCGCCGCGCTCTTCAGCCATATAGGCCCGGCTTGCGGCCAAGACGCCGTGTGAGCGGGTGTAGCTCAGGGGTAGAGCACAACCTTGCCAAGGTTGGGGTCGAGCGTTCGAATCGCTTCACCCGCTCCAGTTTCCTTCAGGAAATCAAGCGACTAAGAGGCGCCCTTCGGGGCGCCTTTTGCTTACATGGCCTTGCAGCCGGCAATGTGGAGGCGCAAACCTATTGGGCGACTTCGGACACGGCTGACATCAGCTCCTGCGGGCTTGGCGCCCCAAACATGTATCGTCCTCCCTCTGGAACCTCCGTGAAGCTCCAGCGCACGATCCCCTGCCGGTCCAAAAGGAACTGACCGACCAGTTGTCCGTGCCCGGTTGCCAACATCTGCTCGTCGGCTTCGGTCAGTTCGTAATGGTCCCTCTTGTCGAGGATTTCGCCGGCCGCCAAAGGATCCAAAGGACCAGGCAACTCGCCTGGCATCTCAATCCGCATATCCTTTACCGCTGCCATCGAGACCTTGTACGGCCAGTTCGTCTCGTTTTGGGTGAATTCGAGATTGGGCAATCCAAAAGCACGATGTGAAGCGCGTTCAGGGTCGGAGGCCGCGAGCAGATTCGGCATCGGGTGGTAGCGGAAGTAGAGGCGCGCCCGTTCGATCGGCGTGTTGACCACCGTCAGGCTCTCCACGCCCTTCTCGCGAAGCTCCGGATCAAGCCGCGCCTGGGCGGCGATATGGCGCCGGCAAAACGCACAATGCAGACCTCGAAACAAGCCGACCAGCACCGGTTTTTGTCCACGGAAGTCGTCTAGCGCGATCTTGCCTTCCTGGGTAATGGCGTCGAGTACCACGTTCGGCGCGCGGTCGCCCGGTTGAAGCGGTACCAAGTCACGAGGCGCGGACATTTCAACCTCCCACCCGGCTAGTCGAGAAAAGGCAGCACCACAAGCGCTTCCGGGTCGAGCCCGTGCTGGGCGCATATACCCTGCGCCAGGGAAAAGTAGCGTTCGGCCTCGGCCAGATTGTCGATGTCGAGATTAAGCGTTGCAAGACCATCATAGCACGGAAACAGCAGTTGGGGTTCGCCCGTTTCGCGGGCTACGTCCAGGGCTTCGTGGAACAAGCCGACCGCCAGTTCCGGACGGCCGTTGCACTGGTGGATCTGCCCAAGCACGATCAACGGCACCGGCAGGTGCTCGCGCTGGTCGAGCGCCCGGTCGATCTCGATGGCCTTCTCGGCAGCGGGGACGCCCTCCGTTGGACAGCGATCCGTGAAAGTACAGCAGGCGACCGCGAGATTGGCGAGGAGGCGTGCCTGGAAACCCAGATCGCCAATATGGCGCGCCACTTCGAGACCGCGCCGACAGACCGCCATCGCCTGTGTCGGATCGATGGTCGTGTAAAGCACGCCGAGATTGGTGTAGCCGCGGCAGGCCGCCCCCAGCAGACCGGCGACTTCGGCCAATTCGATGCTACGCTCGACCTGACCCACGGCTTCCCGGTTTCGCCCAAGGCGAGCCAGCGCGACTGCCTTGGTATTGAGGGCCTCGGCGGTCACAAGAGTGGCATCACGCCCGGCCTCGGAGACATGCTCCGTTGTCAGTGTGCGCACGCAATCCAGCGCCGCGTCCGCCCATTTTGCCGCGAGCGCGTGATCCCCGCTACGGAACGCCTGCCGGCCACGCTCTTGCCACAGATGCGCCTGCTCGATCGGGGCATCCGCTCCATCGAGGAGCGCTGCCGCTTCAGCATAGCGCGATTCTGCGTTGTCGCGCTTGCCGACGTCCCAGAGCAGCCGACCGATCTTGCGCAAAACGCGCGCCGAAGCGACACGATCGGCCGACTCGCGGTATGCCTGCAACACCGCCTCGTAGTGGTGGTGCGCGATCTCGCGGCGGCCTGCCGGGCCGCTCAAATCGGCAATGCGCTCTGCAATCGCCAGTTTGAGCGGTGTTTGCCCGGTCGCGCCCAACGCAGTCAGTGCCCGCTCGTAGAAACGAAGGGCGTCGTCGTTGGCGTAGATCATGCGAGCGCGATCGCCCGCCGCCTGCAGATAGTGCGCGCCCTTCTCCCGCTCGGCGCTCTGTGCGAAATGATGACCGAGCACGGTCAAATCCTCGAGCCGTTCCGGTCTGTCGCCGCACAGTTGCTCCAAGGCAGCACCGACCCGCCCGTGGATGTCGGTCCGGCGCTGCAGAAGCAGATTCTGGTAAATCACGTCCTGCAGCAAAGTTTGCGTAAAACGGTAGCTTTGCGACGAGACCGAGCCTGATCCGGCAACTTCCTCGATGATTTCCGCATCGCAAAGCAGTTCGCAGCCGGCTTCCAGCCGGCCGGGGTCGGCTGTCACGGCTTTCAGAAGTATGGCATCGAAGCGCGGGCCGATCACCGCGGCTTCCTGGGCCAAACGGCGCACCTCCTGGGGCAGCCGGTCGACACGGGCAAGCAACATTGCCTGGATCGTGGCGGGAATGCCGGTTGCGGCTTCGCCTGCCACAGTGCGCCATTGCTGGCCCTCGCGCACCAGGACACCGCGATCGATAAGGCCGCGAACGATCTCCTCTATAAAAAGGGGGTTGCCGCCCGCGCGCTCGAGGATCTGGTCAAGAAGCGTTCCTGCGGAGTTTACCCAGCTCTCGCCGAAAAGCGCCGCCAGCAAGCTGCGTCCGTCATCGCGGCTGAGCGGCGAAAGCCTGAGCGCTGTGTGACTCACCCTACTTGAGTCGAGCTGGCCGTGGTCCGGCTCCGGACGATGCGTGACCAGCAACATCAGCCGTGTGCGTTCCAACCTGTCCATCACGAAACGCAGTGCCTCGAGCGACACGGCGTCGGCCCAGTGCAGGTCTTCGACGACGATCAACAGCGGCGACAACGCAAGCCGCCGTTCGATGATCGTGCGGACTGCGTAGAGAATTTGCCGCCGCAACTGCTCGGGCTCGACATGCTGCAAGGTGGCATCGGGGTCGCCAAGGCCAAGCACATGGTAGAGCAAGGGCATCAGCCGCTTCGCCTCCTCGCCCTGCAGGCCGAGATCGGTAAGCAAGCCTGCGAGCTTCCCCCGCATTTCGTCCCCGGTGTCGTTCTGCATCATCCCGGCAGCGCTGCGCACCACTGCGCCCAAGGCGCCAAATGATCGTTCGCCCAAAGGTGAGCACGTGGCCTGCCGCACGGCGAGGTTGCGAAAACGATCCTCGTCGCCGACGCGGGCGACGAACTCCTTCACCAGTCGCGATTTCCCGATACCGGCTTCTCCAACGAGGCGGACGAGTTGGGCCGAGCCGCCGCACGCCTGGTCAAGGCTCGCCAGCATTCTATGCAGCTCCGCATCACGGCCTATCATCGGTGCGCTGAGGCCGAGCGCCTCGAGCCCACGTGCCGCACGCGGCGCCGCGAGCGGTGCATCCAGACGATGGACGAGCACACTGCCAGCCTTGCCGCGAAGCACGACATCACCCAGCGGCTCGTATGAGAAGGCATGCCGGGTCAGCCTGTGAGTGAGCTCGCCCACCAGCACCTCACCCGGTGCGGCCAGTGATTGCAGGCGTTGCGCCGTATTCACGGTGTCGCCGGTCACCGAATAGGATTTGGCGGTGCCGATGCCCAATCCGCCAGTGACGACCGGGCCGGTGTTTATGCCGATGTGGAGCAACAGGGGCGAGCCGGAGTGGGGGGCGCTTTCGCCCAGCCGCGCCGTCCGGGCGATCATGTCGAGAGCGGCGCGAAGCGCACGTTCCGGATCGTCCTCATGCGCGACCGGCGCACCGAACAGAGCGAGCAGTGCATCGCCGATGAATTTGTCGACGAAACCACCGAAGTTTCGCACGGCCGCCGTCAATTCCTTGAACAGTTCGTTCTGCAGTGCTTGCATCACCTCGGGGTCGAGCTGCTCGCTGAGTGTCGTGAAGCCGCAAAGGTCGGCGAAGAGGACCGTCACCGTCCGGCGATCGGCGTCGGAGACGGGATGCAGCCCATCGTCGCTCTCGATGTTCGCAAGCAGCGACGGCGTTCGAGAAGGCGGCACGATGGTCCGGCTCTGTGTCGGAGCAGGCCGTTCGACAGCTTTTGCGGCCGCACCGACGCTTGCCCCGCATTTCGGACAGAACTCGAAATCAGGTGCGCAGGGGTAACCGCAACTGGCGCATGGCACGGGCTGGCGCTTGCCACACCTCGGACAGAAAGCGAATCCGCTCTCAACCTCGAAACCGCAGCCCGAGCAGTCCATCGACAAGACCTCACTAGCGGCCGCGGCGGCGTGATTTCCCTACGCACGTCACGACCAGGGTATTCACAAGGATGAACCGTTAGGCGTCGACCAGCAAGCGGCAGCGCAAATCGGCATCGAGCGATCCGTGTGGATCCCGGGCGGAGCGCTGGCGATTCGGGCGGCTGCATAGCCGTCGTTTGCGAAAGTTCCCTCGGACCCTCCGTCTTCCTGCTATTGTGGGGACGAGGAGACGGACCGATGAGCGAGAATCGCAAGCTGGCCGCAATCCTGGCCGCGGATGTCGTCGGATACAGCCGGCTCGCGAGCGCGGACGAAGATCGTACTTTGGCGAGGTTGCGGGCCCTGCGCAGCGACCTGATCGACCCAATCATCGCCGTGCACAACGGGCGGGTGATCAAGCGCACCGGGGATGGGGCGCTGGTTGAGTTCCGCAGCGTGGTGGATGCCGTGCGCTGCGCCGTTGAGGTTCAAAATGGCATGGTCGAGCGCAATGCCGGCGTGCCGCAGGACCGCCGCATCGAGTTCAGGATCGGCATCCATCTGGGGGATGTGGTCGAGGAAAGCGACGGCGACCTGATGGGCGACGGCGTCAACATCGCCTCGCGTTTGGAGGGCGTCGCGGCGCCGGGCGCCATCTGCCTGTCCGAGGATGCCTATCGCCAGGTCAAGGCGAGGCTCGACCTCTCGGTCAGCGATCTCGGCAGCACGCAGCTCAAGAACATCGCCGAGCCGATCCGGGTTTATTCGCTGCAGGTCGGCAGCGCCGGGACCAGGGCGGCCGCGACCTCGGAAACCGCGAGCCGACCGGCGACGGCAGCGCCGCCGAAGCTGTCGATCGCCGTCCTGCCGTTCGCCAACATGAGCGGTGACGCCGAACAGGACTACTTCGCCGACGGCATCTCCGAGGACATCATCACGGCGCTGTCCAAACTGTCGCAGCTCTTCGTCATCGCGCGCAATTCGTCGTTCACCTTCAAGGGCCAGAACGTCCAGGTGCAGGAGGTGGGCACGAAGCTCGGCGTGCGGCATGTGCTTGAGGGCAGCGTACGCAAGTCGGGGAACAGGGTGCGCATCACCGCGCAGCTCATCGATGCAACCTCGGGCGGCCATCTTTGGGCGGAGCGGTTCGATCGTGAGCTGACCGACATATTCGCCGTGCAGGACGACGTGACACAGCAGATCGTCGGTGCGCTGGCGCTCAATCTGACTGCGGGTGACCGTCAGCGGCTGGCGCCTGAGCACCCGCGCAACGCGGAGGCGTATGACTGTTTCCTGCGGGGCCGGGAGCTGTGGCACCGGCTGACGAAGGAGACCAACGTCGCAGCCCGTGACGTCTTGCAACGTGCCATCGACCTGGACCCGAACTTTGCCTCTGCCCACGCTTTCCTCGCCCTCACGCACGGACTCGATTACCTGAACAGGTGGAGTGCCTCGCCGCCGGAATCGATGGCGCAAGCGGAAGAGGTCGCAACGCGAGCGGTAACGCTGGATGACAGTGATCCCTGGGCGCACTGGGCGTTGGCTATAGCCAAGCTGTACACACGACGGCACGATGGGGCCATCGACGAGGCCGAGCACGCGATCGCCCTCAATCCGAACTTCGCCGAAGGGCACGTCATCCTCGGCGAGGCACTGTATTATTCGGGCAGGCCCGAGGAGGCGCTTAAGAGTTTCGCCCGAGGGAAGACCTTGAACCCGTACTTTCCCGATGTGCTTCTGCACTTCCAGGCTTTGGCCGCGTTTCATCTGGGAAGGTACGAAGAGGCCGTCGACCTCTTGCAGCAACGGCTGGCTCGCAACGCTATCACCGACGTCTCGCGTGCGCTCCTGGCCGCCTGCTACGGCCATCTCAGCCGTTTCGCCGAGGCCCGCGCGGCATGGCAGGAGGTGCTTCGCCTCAATCCCGACTATTCGCTGGAATACCGTCGCAAGGTCTTGCCCTACAAGAATCCTGCCGATTTCGAACTCGTGGTGGATGGGCTCCGCAAGGCCGGGGTCGTGCAATGACAGCTGCGGCAATGTCAGGTCGCCCTGATGCCTGCCTGGCCGATCTTGCGCCATCGGGCGTTTTCGCGAACCAGTTTCAGGTCGTCGGTCGTCTCGGCAAAGGTCCGCAATCGGTATTGCCGGAGCAAATCCGGGAAAAGCGCCCCTTCCGGCAGGCCGGCAAGCTGCTCGCGGACCGAGATCTTTTCATCGATGACCCGCATGCCCCAGGCATTTTCCCGAACCTGCAGCTCCGCAGCCAGATCGCGCTCTTCCGGCGCGTTTTCGTCTAGCGCAGCCAGCAGGATCGAGTGGAAAAGCGCTACATAGCCAATCTGTCTCAGGCCGCCCACAACCCGCACGCGCGGCAAGATGGCAAGGACGAGGAACATCAGGAACAGGTTCGGCAGCAGCACGCCGTCCAGCAGCGCCTGCCTGAGATGCGGCCGCTCGAACGGGATGGAGAGACCATGCGGCCTGTCAGGCTCGATCAACAGCCCGTTCTCGAGCACCAGCTTGCGCACGCGTTCCTCGCGGATGCCCCAGAAATAGGCCGTGCTATTGGGCAGGAATCTGCCAAATGGGCCCGATGCCGCCTCTTGCAAGGCATGGTCGAGACGCTGGCGCCTTGCCGGCTCGATGAGCAGCCTGGAAAGAAGGCTGCCGTCGTTTTCCAGATGCCGCGCCATGGCGGCTGCGGCGAGCCGATCATCGATGAAGACCGGCCGGGCCATGCCGGAACGATCCCAATCGGCGACCAGATCCTCGTTGAGGGCGGTCAGCGCATCGGCGGCGGTCCCAAATGCCTTGTCCTGGCTGGCAAGCAGCGTGCCCAGCCAACGGCTGGCATCCGTTTCATCGCCCACCACTTCGAGCGCGCGCTTGTTGAGGGAGACGGGACCGGCCACGCAGGCGCTCTTGCGGCACAGTTTGTGGCGCCCCATGCCAAACAAATTGACCTTGTCGTCGCCGACATCGAGCCATCCCGGCCCCTCCCGGCCATTCGTCTCCATGGTCATCGTCGTTCCCATGAAGCCGACGAAGGCCGACAGCCCGTTTTCGACCGCGCCGAGCCAGGCAAGCAGGAGGGCATCGAAGGTGATCCGGTCCATCAGCAGCAGGCAGTGCAGGCCGGACTGGATCACCGGTCTGCACTCGAACTCTTCGAGGGCCTTGCCGATCTCTTCAGGCTGCATGATCGCACCAAGGCGCTGATGCAGGACGACGCGCAGGATCGAGCGGGCAGCGATCGCCGGGCCCGACGCAGGCCTCGCCACCGGCCGCCACAGATGGCGGGCGTAATCGGAAACCGGCGCATTCCAGCTCTGCTCGATATCACGCACGACTTCCGGGCAGAGCAGCGACAGCACAGCTAGAATTTCCGCCGGAGGCGCAGCAGTTGGGTCAGAGACGGCGGTCATTGGTCCCGTCTAGCCGCTCGCGGTGCAAACGCCAAGGGAGACCAGACTTGCTGGACCCGGCCGGCCCACACATAGATCGTCAACTCGATCAAAACAGGCAAGTCTCCAAACAACGGATCTCAAAACCGCAGTCGGGCCATGCTGAGCAGATCGTGGTACTGCCCGTCGGTAAAACCCGCCTTCACATGCCGACCTTCGACCTCGAAGCCATGGCTTGTGTAGAGACGGACGGCCGGTTCGTTGTCGGCATAGACGGTCAATTCGACCCGCTTCAGCGCGCGCCAGTTATCGGCCACGTCAAGCAGCGCGCCAAGGATGGCAGAGCCGATGCCTTTGCCGACAAAGCCATCGTCAAGGCCGATATTGATCTCGCCGATATGCGACCGGCGTGGCGACCCCTGCACGACCAGGCTGCCATGGCCGACGACCTTGCCGTCCAGCTCCGCGACGATCCAGGTGGTTTCCTGGCCGGCCTTGGCGATCCGCCGCTCGACCTGCTCCACCATCTCGAAGGGCATCCTGAGCGTGCCCCAGCGGAAGCCCGGCATGTTGAAGATGGCGCAAAGCGCTTCCGCATCGCTTGGCCGGATGGCGCGGAGCTGCAGTTGGATCTTCTCGGAGGATGACGTGCTGGTCATGGCGTTCCCGGCGAAGGCAATAGGCCCGGCACGATGCACCGGACGTCACCTGAAAATCCAGCTATCTCTGCAAGCTATGCTGCCGATTGCGCGCTGAAATAGCGGGAGGCGGCGGAGAGTTTGAAGACGCCGCTGATGCCGATCCAGCCGAAAAGGGCAAGCCAGCACAATGTCTTGGGCGCCGTCCAGTCGATCCGATGCACCGCAGCGTCGGTGATGACGAGACCAAGGATGGAAAGCAGGCCAACCAGAAACTGCGCCAGGCCAAGCACCAGCAGTTCCTCGCGCGGCGCGCTTTTCCAGACCAGATATGCGCCGCCAGCGCCAGCGAGGAAGATGGCGCTGTAGACCTGGGCGTGGAAAGGATCGACCGGCCATGGCCAAGTGCTGCTGACCATCACGGGAAACAGCAACATGCCGACGCCATAGAGCCCAAGGATCGCCGTTTCCGCCAACATGTAGCCGCGCCATGCGGGGTTTAAGGTCACGCCTCTTGCTGAAGGACGGGCCCTGGCCCGCCACAGGAACAGCCCGGATACCGCGGCCGAGGCAAGATAGACCAAGAACCAGAGCCAGGCCGCTTTGCGCTCGAAATTGAAATAGCCGAGATTGATCAACGAAACCGCCGTCACGATGACGGTGAAGATGAAGGCCATGACGAGCACCAGCCTGCCGGGCGACCAGCGATTCCAGAACAAGAGTGCCGCCATCACCGCCATTTCGGCGGTGTAGAAGCCGCCGAGGAAGCGGGCACTGAATGGCGTGACGGGCCAGGGCCAGCGCGGCTTGACCAGTGCCGGTGCGAAAAACAGGCCGGCGCCTACGATCAGGACGATGATAACCCCTGCGGAGAAAAGGCGCAGAGCCGCGGGAAATGGCGGATTGTCGGATGTCGGCACGGGAGAAGCCCCAAAAATGAATGCCCAATGTACCATCATAGTGCCGCTTGCGGCCGGTGAAAATCTGCTGAATGGAAATTGGACTGTCACCAGTCTTGTCTATTCGAATGGCCGTACGGTCAGTTTCGCAGTAAAATGGCGACTCGGACCAGAGAGCGGTCCGGATCAACACGCCTCGGGGGCGCATTTTCCGGAGCCTGCACGATGAACGAAGCTCAGGATCTGTTCTCGCTTCTGCGGCAATCGACCGATGTCGATCCGCAGGCAATCGACGCGATCAAGCAAACCATCGCGGAGGGCCAGGACCGCGAACTTTGCCGCATCAATGCGCCAGCCTTCGCCGGCAAGCTTGGCCTCGACGAGGAACGCACCATAGGCGCCTTTCTCCACGCAGCACGGGTGGGCATCTTCGACATTTCCTGGAATGTTCTGTGCCCCGGCTGTGGCGGCGTGCTCGACACCAATGCCACGCTGAAAACCCTGCAGAAGGACGAATACACATGCGCGTTGTGCGCCGAGGGCTATCCGCCGACCCTCGACGAGATGGTCGAGGTGACATTCACCGTCAGTCCCCGCGTGCGCAGGATTGCTGCCCACAATCCACACGAACTGCCGTTGCTGGAATATTTCCGCCAAATCTACTGGGCGTCCGGCGTCGATCTGCCGGAAGAAGATTTCGCCAAAAAGATGGAAGCGTTCTTGCTGGAAGGTATCGAGCTTGCGCCCGGTGAAAAGGCGGTTCTGCCCATACGGCTTCCGCCCGAGTTCATTATCGTCTTCGAGCCAGTCACCCATTCGGCGCAGTTCATCGACGCGAAGGGCGAACCAACAAAGGAGCGCCGAAGCCTCTCCTTGGTCTTCGACCGCGACCATGTCCAGAGCCAGACGCTGGAGATGCAACCCGGCCCGATGCGCATTTCGCTGGAAAACAGGACCGACACCCGCGTGCTGCCGACGGTGTTCATTGCCGGACCGGCATTGCATGATTTGCTGAGCAAACGCCGGCCCTTCCTGACGGCCAAGCGCCTGCTCACCAACCAGACGTTCCGCAATCTCTATCGCGCGGACACGCTCGACATCGACCAGCGCCTGAAGATCACCAGCCTGACCTTCCTGTTCACCGACCTGCGCGGATCGACCGCGCTCTACGAGCGGGTGGGCGACCTTTCAGCCTTCGATCTCGTGCGCGAGCATTTCCAGGTTCTGCACGAGATCGTCGCGGCGGAGGCAGGCGCGGTGGTGAAGACGATCGGTGATGCGGTGATGGCGACCTTCGCGACGCCCGATCGTGCGATTGCCGCGGCCCTCAGGATGCGCGATGCCATGCGTGCGCTCAACGACAAGAGCGGGCGCGAAGATCTGCTGCTCAAGATCGGGGTCCATGCGGGCCCCTGCATCGCCGTGTCCATGAACGAGCGCCAGGACTATTTCGGCCAGACGGTCAACATTGCTTCGCGGGTCCAGAACCTTGCCACCGCACAGGCGATCTTCGCCACTCGTGCGGTGGTCGACGACAATCTGACAGCCGATCTGTTGCACAGGAAAGCGCTGACGCCCGTGCCCCACGAGGTCTCGCTGCGCGGCATTGAGCGCGAGATAGCAGTCTATACGATCCCCTGAATACTTGCAGCAATTCCAGGAAAAGTGTGAAACGGTTTTCCCGGGAGAGGCGCGTGGCGCTTTCCCTGGAGAATTGCGTTAAAACAAAGAGATAGAGCGGGTTCGGCGTTTCCGTGAAACGGTGAACCGCTGCACTGCATGTCGCCCAAAAGTGGCCCCGGTTTTGGGGCAACGACATGCATACAAACAAAGACTTAAAGCGCGTCGTCTGAATCCGTTCAACGCGACGCGCTTTGGGTCGTCTCGGCCCCTCACACACGCCTATAGACAAATAGACGATCGGTGGGCACCGAAGGCGGCGGCGGAAGGCGTTGCAACTGCGGGTGATGGAGCGGTATGCCGCTGACCGCGAAGCCACCGACGCGAAGCAGGCGCGCGATCAGATCGGGAAGCCAGCTAAGGGTCACCACATCGCGATCTTCATGGCCGGTTCCGAGGTCGGCATTGACAAGAGCGGCGTCGATGCCAATGAACCTGGGCGCCGTCTCGCTTATCTCGCCGAGCACGAGGTTTTCAGCGTCGGGAATTGAGCTGTCGTGTGCGGCAAGTGCGCGGTCGAACGCCACGATCCGGCGTCCGGGCAGGCGCTCGCGCAGGTGGTGGAACGTCCGGCCATTGCCGAGGCCGAGTTCGAGCACGGGGCCCTCGATCTTCGCCACCTCGACACAGACTTGATCGAGAATGTCGCGCTGTGCGGTCATCCTGCGGATGAAACTCTCGAGGCGACTCATATGAAATTGTACGTCCTGAACCAGCCCAAGAAATCGGCGACGCCCGCGATCAGGGCGGTTTGCGGCTGAAACCCGAGGGCACCTGCCAAACCCCGATCGAATTTCGCCGCGTATAGAGGCGAACGGCAAACATTGCAACAACCGGACAGGCCGCCGGCAAGGGTCATACCGGGGTGGAGCAGGCGGCACGGCGCACGGCGGAATGGCGATCTCACTTGTAGGGGTCCGCTGCGTCCCGCAAGCCATCGCCGAGGAAGTTGAACGCCATGATGACGAGAACGACGGGGAGCATCGGCAAAAGCAGCCATGGATAGAACGCGATCACGTTGACGCTGCGCGCCTCGGTGAGCAGGATGCCCCAGCTGGTTATCGGCGCCCTCAGGCCAAGCCCAAGGAAGCTCAGTGCCGTCTCGCCCAGGATCATGCTGGGTATGGAGAGCGTCGCCGTCGCGATCAGATGCGACATGAAGCCGGGAATGAGGTGCCGCCCGATGATGCGGCTGCTGTTGGCGCCCATCAATTGCGCGGCCAGAACGTAATCCTCCTCGCGCAAGGCCAGAAGTTTTGAACGCACTGCTCGCGCCAGTCCGGTCCAGTCGAGCAGCCCGAGGATGACGGTGATGCCGAAATAGATCACCGCCGGACTCCAAGTTATCGGCATGATCGCCGCCAGAGCCAGCCATAGCGGAATGCTGGGGATCGATTGCAGAACTTCGATGATGCGTTGAACGATCAGGTCGAAGATACCGCCGTGATAGCCGGCCAGTCCGCCGATGACGATGCCGAGCAGGAAGCTGAAACTGATGCCGACGAGGCCGATCGTCAGCGAAATGCGTGCGCCATAGATGATGCGCGAGAGCACATCGCGCCCCAGCCTGTCGGTGCCGGCCAGGAAGAGCTGGCCGTTTTCGGCAGGGCAGACCAAATGCCTGTCACCTTCGATCAGGCCCCAGAATAGGTAACTGTCGCCCCTGCAGAAGAAACGGAGCCGCTGAACATCGCCGTGGTTCTCAATGTAGTTCCGCTTGAGCGTGTCCATATCCAGCGTCATCTCGCGGCCATAGACGAACGGCCCGACGAACTCGCCGTTGTGGAACAGGCGCACCCGCTGCGGCGGCGCATAGATGAAGTCCATGTTGCGCGTGTGCAGATTGTAGGGCGCCAGGAACTCGCAGATCAGTATCCCGGAATAAAGCACTGCCAGGAATATGCCGGATACAAGGGCAAGCCGGTGTTTTCGGAATTTCCACCACATCAACCGCAACTGCGACGCCTGGAAGACCTTCGACTGCTCCGGCGTCATCGCCTCGACCGACTGCAGGTCAAGGGGCGCGGTGGAAACGTAGTGTTGCAGTGGAGCACCCGGAGCGGGCAGCGGCGAATGCGTGTTCATTTGGTGCTACCGCCCTGCAAACGAATTCGTGGATCAAGCAGCGCCAGCGCCAGGTCGGAAATCAGGACGCCGATGACCGTCAGGAAAGCCAGGAACATCAGGAACGACCCTGCCAGATACATGTCCTGGCTTTGCAGCGCCTTGATCAGCATCGGCCCGGTCGTTTCCAAAGACAGCACGATCGCCGTGATTTCGGCGCCGGAGATGATGGCCGGCAGGATAGAGCCGATGTCGGAAATGAAGAAATTGAGCGCCATGCGCAGCGGATATTTGACCAGCGCCTTGAAGGGATGAAGGCCTTTGGCGCGCGCGGTGACGACATATTGCTTGTGTAGCTCATCGAGCAGATTGGCGCGCAGCCGCCGGATCATGCTTGCCGTGCCCCCGGTGCCGATGATCAGGACCGGGATCCAGAGATGGGCGAGGATCGACTTCGCCTTGGCCCAGCTCATCGGCTCGCCGAGATATTGCTGGTCCATGAGATGGCCAATGGATGTGCCGAACCAGATGTTGGCGAAATACATCAGGATCAGCGCCAGCATGAAATTCGGAATGGCAAGGCCGAGAAGGCCGAAGAAAGTCAGGCCGTAGTCGCCCCAGCTGTATTGATGCGTGGCGGAGTACATGCCGATCGGAAAGGCGATGAGCCAGGTGAAGATGATCGTGACGAAGGAAACCAGCACGGTCAGCCACATTCGGTCCCCGACGACGTCGCGAACCGGCAGCTCATATTCGAAGGAATAGCCGAAATCGCCCTGCAGCATCCCGCCGACCCAGTAGAAGTAGCGAACGACCACCGGTTTGTCGAAACCATATTCCTTGCGCATCATCTCGATGCGGTCGGAATCTACCGCTTCGCCCTGAGCCCGAAGCTCGGCAACATAGCTGTCGAAATAGTCGCCTGGGGGAAGTTCGATGATCGTGAACACCAGCGCCGATATGATCAGCAGCGTTGGAACCATCACAGCGATACGCCAGACAAGATATCGAAACACGCTCAGGACTCTCCAAGCCAGAATGTATCCGGCATATAGACACCGAAATAGGAAGTCGGGTCGTAGCCGTAGAGCGCCTTGTCAGGCAGATTGCGCAGCCGCGAGGATGCCAGAACCGGCTGATGCGTTCCGTTCACCGTGCCGATCGAAAACACCTGATCGGTATAGATCGACAGCATTGAAGTCCAGATTTCGGCGCGCTCCGTGCTTTCGGTCGATGCGTTCCAGCGCGCGAGTAAAGCCATCAACTCGACCACAGGCGGAAGATCGGGCGCCTCACCCATCTTGCCATGAGACAAATAGTGAGCACCCCAGAGCGGCCATTGCAGCTGGTCATCCATGGTGGGGGCCAGCTGGTACGGGTTCATATCGGGGGTCGGCACGCCGTTGTCGATGCCCGACCACATCGACATCATGATCTGGCCGCCAACCGCGCGGCTACGGAAGATGTCGCGCTGCGAAGTCCGGATGAACAGGGCGATGCCGATCTTGCGCCAGTGATCGGTGATGAGTTCGAGCGCGTCGGTTTCCAGCGTGCTTTCGCCGGCCGTTTCCACGATGATTTGCGCCGGGCGTCCATCGGGAAGTATCCGCACCCCGTCATCGCCACGCTGCTGAAGCCCGGCCTCGTCGAGCAGGGCATTGGCCTGGTCGGGATCATGGGCGACCCAGGCTTTCGCGAATTCCGGCCGGAAGAGCGGGCTCTCCGGCAGCACCGTATCGGCACTTTCCTGCGCCAACCCGTAGAACACGGCCAAATTGATCTCGCGCCTGTCCACAGCCAGCGAAAGTGCGCGGCGCACGCGCACGTCACGGAAAAGGCCACGCCACACCAGGTCGGCACAATTCAGATTGGGCAGCAGCGCCAGCCGCGAACCCTGTGTGCGTTTCCACAGATGCATCTTCACCGGGTAGCGCTTCTCCGCATCCTTCAGGAAGGAGTAATCGGTGAAGTCAATTCCCAGGCTTTGCAGGTCGCTCTCGCCCGCACCGGTCTTGGCGGAAATGATCGTCGACGAGCTGACATTCATGACAATCCGGTCGACATAGGGCAGTTGCCGGCCATTCTCGTCTATTCGATGAAAGAACGGGTTGCGCTCGAAGACGAACTGCTCAGCCGGCGGCTTGGTCCGGTTCTGCCAGGGATCGAGCGTCGGCAGGTCCGGGTTCTCCGGGCGATACTGCCGCGACATGCGGATATGCAGGAGCGTCCATTTCCGGGCCCGGTTCTCCTTCATGAGGCCGGCGAGCCGGAACGGATCCTGGTATTTCTTGTGGAACTGCTTGAGGTAGGCGGCCGGCAGGACAAGCGATAGCGGCGCAGCAGCGGCGAGCTTGGGCAGGAAGTCGGGGTTGGGCGCATCCCAACTATAGCGGACCGTCAACGGATCGACGATCTCGAAGCGTGGCGGCTTGCCGTCCGCCAGCAGGGCCGGGGCGAGCCCGCCTTGCGAAAGCTCATCGTTGAGCCAGACATCTTCCCAGCAATAACGAAAATCCTCCGGCGTCAGCAGGCTACCGTCAGACCATTTGTGCCCTTCCCGTATCTTGAAAGTGAAGACGCGATCATCCGCCACGTCGAAACTCTCGAGGATGTCGGCTTGCATGTTGAGCTTTTCGTCATAGCCGACCAGGCGGGCATACCCGTAGATCGTCATCATCCGGATATCTTTCTGGCTGCCGATGATCGTACGCAGCGTGCCGCCATACTGGCCCGGCTGCCGGCCCATCGCAGCGAGATTCACCGCGCGTGGGCTCTTGGGCAGGCGTTCGGCGAGTGCCGGCAGCGCCCTGGCCTTCAGCTCCGGCTGAAGAAATTCCGGCTCCAGATCGCCGGCGCGCGACATGCCCGGCAGAAATGCCGAAGCCACGAGGCCAAGGATGGTGCGCCGGCTGATCAATGGCGTAGCTCGCTGACATCGGCCGAACGTCTGGCCAGCACCAAGTGGCCGCCGCCAAGATCGAGCGGCGACAGCACATCCTCTTCGCCCTCGTCGCGGAACTGCGGTCCCCATGCGCTGGTGTCGGAAGCGCCGCTGAGCTTCAGCGTCTTGAAATCCATCGGCCTGTCGAGATCGGGGAAAGGCACTGCGGCGACCAGTGAGCGCGTGTAGGGGTGGACTGGTTTCCGAAGCAGAATTTCGCGCGGCGCAAGCTCGACGATACGCCCGCCGCACATCACCGCGATGCGGTCCGCCATGTAGTCCACCACTGCCAGATTGTGGGATATGAACAGGTAGGTCAGGCCCAGCTCCTTCTGCAGGTCCTTCAGAAGGTTCAGGATCTGTGCCTGGACAGAGACATCGAGCGCCGAAACCGGCTCGTCGCAGATAAGGAGTTCAGGCCCCAGCGCCAACGCCCGCGCGATGCCGATACGCTGGCGCTGCCCGCCGGAGAAACTGTGCGGATAACGCTTGATGAAGCGCGGATCGAGCCCGATTGCCTGCATCAGGCTCTTGACCATGGCGAGCCGCGACGCGGCATTGCCACGTTGATGGATTTCGAGCGGCTCGCTCAAGATGTTCTCCACCGTCATGCGCGGTGAAAGCGACGAAACCGGATCCTGGAAGACCATTTGGATTTTCGCGCGCAGCATGCGCAGGGCGTTTCCCTCGGCTTCCAGGACCTCGATCGGTCCATCGCGGCCGTTGAAGATCACCGAGCCGCCGCTGGGGGTGACAGCCCGCATGAGGATCTTGCTGACGGTGGTTTTGCCGGAGCCGCTTTCGCCGACCAGACCCAGGCACTCACCCCGCCTGATATCGAAGCTCACGCCGTCCACGGCGCGAACGGAGGTTTGATGACCCCCGCTGAACCATCCGGACTTGCGGGTGGTGAAAGTCTTCGTGAGATCCCTGACCGACAGCAGGATGTCGTCCGGCCCCTTCGACGTCGGCGCCGTCTGCTTGCCAAGCAGGTTCTCGACATTCACCGGCACCTCGCGGAGCGCCTTTAGCCTTTCGCCAGGCTTCAGGTCGAAATGCGGAACGGCCGCCATCAGGCCCTTCAGGTAAGGGTGACCTGGCCGGCGGAATATCGCCTCGACAGGTCCCGCTTCCATGATCTCGCCATGGTAGATGACCACCACCTCGTCGGCGACATTGGCGACCACGCCGAGGTCGTGCGTGATCAGCAGCATCGCCATGTTCAGCTTGGTCTGAAGCTCGCGCAGCAACTGCAGGATTTGCGCCTGGATGGTGACGTCCAACGCTGTCGTCGGCTCGTCGGCGATCAGCAAGGCGGGCCGGCAGATAAGCGCCATGGCGATCATGGCGCGCTGACGCAATCCTCCCGAAAGTTCAAACGGATACATGTCATAGGCGCGCTTGGGATTGGGAAAACCGACAAGGCCGAGCATTTCCTCGGTCCGCGCCTTGCGCTCCGCCCGGGCCATGGGCGTATGAATCTGTAAGGATTCGCTGACCTGGTTGCCGATCGTGTGCAGTGGCGACAGCGACGTCATCGGCTCCTGGAAGATCTTGCCGATGCGGCTGCCTCTCAATGCCCGGATTTCAGGTCCGTCACGCGGCATCTGCAGGATATCCTGCGTCGTGCCGGGCCTTTCAGGATCCGAAAACAGGATACGTCCGCGAACATGGGCCGTCTTCGGCAAGATGCCCATCACGGCCTGGCTGAGAACCGATTTTCCCGAACCGGACTCGCCCACAAGCGCTGTAACCTTGCCGGGTAGGACGCGGAGATTCGCACGCCTGACGGCATGCAACGGTCCCCCGACAATGGCAAAAGAGATGCCAACATCTTCGATCCGCAGCAGGTCAAAACCCGAATTCATACCCGAATTCATTCTCACACCAGCCCCACTCTGGCGGCCTGCCTGGCGACAGGCCCAGAAAAGCGAGACTAGCGCATTGCCAGCCTAGAGCAACTTGGATTCTAAATAGTCGCCAGTTCCCTGACGGAACCGGCGACCGGACTGCAGACCAAAAGCGTTCGGATCAGATCGTGGCGGTTACTGGAGCTTCCGCCGGTCGCCCGCCGACAGCCGGGCGGCATCGCGATGAAGCAGCATGACCTGCTCGGCGTCCGATATCCGATCGTGAATCGGCTCCATCGCACCGTCTTCATCAAGCGCGAGAGCGCCCGACAGATCGGGTGAAAGCACCGTCAGCTTCTTGATGCCCGCCAGTTCCTCGTTGCCGAGCGTCAGCCAGCTGTTGGTGCCGCAATAGCTGGCGAAGTCTTTGCTGGCGAGAACGCTGTGCGGATATTTCTTGGTCAGCGTCTGGAGGCGCTGGACCTCGTTTACAGCAGAGCCGAAGACAGAGAATGTCAGCCGGTCGGTAAGGCCGACATTGCCGAACATCACATTGCCGACATGCAGGCCGATACCAAAGCCGATGTCGCTCAACCCTTGCTGCTTCCTGCGCAGATTGAGATCCATCATGCGCGCGCTGGCCTTGTGCGCCGCCGCAAGAGCAGCCTGGCAGGCGATCTCGGACTGCGAGCGGTGCCTTTCGCAAGGGTAGACGGCAATGAAGCCATCTCCAATGAAACTCATGATCTGCCCGCCTTTGCGATTGAAAGGTGCGGCAACGGCGTCAAAAAACTGGTTCAGGGTATCGATATAGATTTCGCGGCCGGAGGTTTCGGCAAGCCTTGACGACCCGCGCATATCGGCCATGACCAGTGCGGCCCGGATTGTATCACCCTCACCACGCTTGATCTGGCCGTCCAGCACGCGCCTGCCGGCGTCGCCGCCGAGATAAGTGGTCATCATGTTGTCGGCGAGCTTGGTGAGGACCGCCATCTTGGTTGCGATAGCGAGATGGTTCTGGATGCGCAGCAGCGCCGAAATCATGCTGTCGCTGAAGCCTGCGGCACTGTCGGTCGACCAAGACCCCATCATGCCCTGCGTGGTGTTGCCGCTGAAGGGATGGACGAAAGCCATGTAATCGGTGACGCCCATAAGCCTGAGTTCATCGAAAACAGGAAACTCCGACGGCACCGACGGGTCGAACCGGCGCCGCAGATGGTCGAGCTTGTTGCTGAGCAGGTGGTAATATGGGCTGGTCACGAACCTGTCGGACGGCACGCCGCCCTCGTTGCGGAAGCCTTCCACTTCGAGGCCCTGGCCGCGAAACCAGGTGAAGCCAAGCGCGTCATAAAGCGGATGAAGCATCGAAAAGCTCAGATGCACCCGCTTCAGTGGCAGGCCGGCGGCAGCCAGCCGCTCACAAAAGCCTTTTACCAATGTTTCCAGGTCGTTGCCCTCGAGCGCCGATTGGGTCAGCCAATCGGCAACCTTATCCACAAGAATGGTGGAAATTTCTGTGCTCATGCTATCTCCAAACCCGTCCAAGATGGGCCACTCCTTTGATCCGCCACAACACAGTCCGCCAACGATCCAAGGATAAGGCCCTCGAAGTCAATGAAGCCGGCTTCGGCGGAAAAAGCCGGCGAAGAATTTCCCGAATGACTGTCGTTGCAGGCAAGGAGCGGGCGTAACTGCGTTTGTCTGTTGCGCCATCATGTGGCGAGGCTGCCGGCGGAGTGCAACCACGATCCTGACATCGGTCGAAAAAATTCGCCGGCAAGACGCCGTCAGGCCTTCACCACCGTTTCCCGGGCTAGTCCGAGACGGCCAAAAACATTGCGCGTGTCGACGATCAGATGAGCGTGGTCGGCGATCGCCTGATAGTCGATCGCGTCGTGGTCGGTAGCAACGACCACAGCATCGAAATCCTTCAAGGCCGCCTCGGTCAATTCGACCGAGCGACGCCCCTTGATCGCCATATGCTCCCGTGTGCTGGGAATCTCAGCCACATGCGGATCGTGGAATTCCGCCTTGCCGCCCCATTCCTCGATGAGTTCAATGAGCCGCAATGACGGGCTTTCTCGGATGTCGGGCACATTCTTCTTATAAGCGAGCCCGATGATGAGAATGCGCGAGCGGCTGAGCGCCTTGCCGCAGCGCCGGTCCAGCGCCTTCGCCAGTTCATCGACCACATGACGGGGCATGGCCGTGTTGATCTCCGCCGCCAGTTCGATGAAGCGGGTCGGCAGTTCGTATTCGCGCGCCTTCCATGTCAGGTAGAAGGGATCGATCGGAACGCAGTGCCCGCCAAGTCCGGGGCCAGGATAGAAAGGCATGTAGCCGAAGGGCTTGCTCTTTGCCGCCTCGATCACCTCCCAGATGTCGATGCCCATCGCACCGAACACGACCTTCAACTCGTTGACCAGGGCTATGTTGACCGAGCGGAAGATGTTTTCCGTCAGCTTGACTGCCTCCGCGGTCGCCGTGGTGGAAACCGGAACGACGGTCTTGACCACACCCTGGTAGAAAGCCTGCACGAGCGTCGCCGCTTCAATGCCGTCGCCTGCCACGACCTTGGGGATCGTCGCGACTTCAAAGCTGCGGTTGCCGGGATCCTCTCGTTCGGGCGAGAAGCCGAGGAAGAAGTCTGTCTTCGACAGCAACCCGGTTTCTTCCAATATGGGCTTGATCACGTCGTCGGTGGTGCCGGGATAGGTGGTCGATTCCAGCACGATCAGCTGGCCGAGACGCAGATGCTTGGCGATGGTGGCTGCCGTGTCCCTGACGAAGGAGAGGTCCGGCTCGCGGTGTTTCGTCAGCGGTGTCGGGACGCAGATGATGATGACATCGCAGACCTCAAGTTCGGCAAAATCCGCAGTGGCCCGGAACCGTCCGCTCGCCACCTGGCCGGCAAGGGCCGTCGACGTCACCGCCTCGATGTAGGATTGGCCGGCGTTCAGGCTCTCGACCTTCCGGGCTTCGATGTCGAAGCCGGAAACCGGGAAGCCGGCGCGTGCGATCGCAACCGCCAGCGGCAAACCGACATAGCCCAGTCCGATCACGCCGACTTGCGCGGTGCGCGTCGAGATACGGCTCAGAAGACGGTCATATGTCGATTGTGAGGCGTCCAAGAATCTGCTTTCCCGTCAATTCGGACAGGCTGTCCGCTCCCATGGCCGAGGCATATTGCGGAAAAACGATTTCCGCAAGCCGTCGTCAGACCGGCACCTTCGCCTTCAGGCTTGCGGCAGCCATCGCATAGCCGCCGGCGGCGCCATCGATGAAATGAAGATGATCGCGCTGCAGCGGCGAGGCGACGAGGCATGTCATCAAGGCCGATTTCTGGCGGTGCAGGCCATAGTTGCAGATGCCCGCCTCTTCCGCCTGTTTCAGCCGGTTCTCGATCCGTTGCAACACATCCGCGTCAACGTCGATGGTCATCTTCAAGCCGTCGTCGAACTTCCGGAAATCCGAATTGCTGGCCACTTCGCGTTTGTAGACCTTCGGATCGAAACGGCCGATCGTCCAGCCAAATCGATCGGTGACAGCCGTAAGCGTCATCAGGAACACTATCCACAGCTTCGACGCCCACCGCCATCCTGCCGGCGCGGTGGCCCGCGCCTCGATATCGAGGCCGGCGGGCAGCAAACTGTAGCCCGGTCCGTTCACCGGCACCGGGTGGCCATCGCGTTCCTCCCTGCCGGCAAGGGCGATGATGTCGGAAGCCAGGAACTGAAAACCGCGCAAGTCGCGCGACGCCCCCGGTATGGCTATGATCGAGACGATTTCGCCATGGCGGGCTTCGATTGGGTTCCAGCGGCAGGAGAGGCCGGTCAGATCCGGCCGCGCGCCGGCCGGCGCAGGATCGATGCGGTAGCGCCCCGCTTTCATCTCGGCTTCCGCCCAACTGCCGCCACCTCCGGCGAACATGGCATAGAAGACCGCTTCGGAGGCCTGGAACCGCGCCACGCGAACGTCGAAGCCGTGCGCTCTTACATCCTTTATCGGCACGATCGCGGCACGCAAGGTCAGGTCCAGTTCGTCCGCCACCCATCTCTGGACAGCCGCCAGCGCGTTGCGGGTGATCTCCAGCGCCGAGCCGGGAAACGCCACGAGCGCGCCGTCGCCGCCGAAGACAAAGGGAAGATCTTGCCGGCCCAGCGCATTGAGCAGTGCCGAGATGACGCTGGCGCCGGCCATATTGACGGTCTTATAGCGCCCAGCCTCGATCGCCTTGGTCGAGCCGACGATGTCGGCGGTGGCCAGCGCCCAGCCATCGGGCAAAGGCCGATAATTGTCGATATCGGCAACGCTTTCGAACTTTGCGAAGACCGGCAAGGACGCGACAAACGGGTCGGGCGCGGCAGCTGTTTCCATAACCATCAGATAGCACATTCCACTGCTTGAAGGTGAAGTCGATCATGCTACGAAATTGACTTGCGCAGGCTTTCCGATGATAGGGTCGCGCGATGCGAATTGCCTTCTACGCGCCGCTGAAGTCGCCCAATCATCCGGTTGCCTCCGGCGACCGCCAGATGGCACGGATGCTGGTCAAGGCGCTGGAGAATGGAGGGCATAGCGTCGAACTGGCATCCGAACTGCGCTTCTATTTACGCGAGCCGGAGCCGAAAAGTTTCGATGCGCTCAAGATCGAAGCCCGAGAGGAAGCCGCACGGCTGACAAAGCTTTGGGATCGTCACGGCAAGCCCGATCTCTGGTTCTCCTATCATCCCTACTACAAGGCGCCCGACCTGATCGGGCCCGAGTTGGCATCGGCCTTTGCCGTCCCCTATGTGACCGCGGAAGCCTCCTATTCGAGGCGGCGCAACGCCGGCTTGTGGGCCGACACGCAAGCGTTGGTGGCGGCAGCCGTCGAACAGGCGGCGCTGAACATCTGCTTCACGCAAAGGGATCGCCAAGGACTGGCAAATGCGATTCCCGACGCCGCTCTCGGTATGCTTTGGCCCTTCATCGACACATCGGTATTCCGGGAAATGCCGGCACGGGGTTGTCCGACGCGCCTCGTTACCGTCGCCATGATGCGCCAGGGCGACAAGGTCGAAAGCTATCGCATGCTGGCTCAGGCGCTCGGTCCGATCCGCCATCTGCCCTGGACCATTTCGGTCGTCGGGGACGGGCCCGCCCGTGACGAGGTCAAAGCGCAATTCGCCGGCTTGCCGGCCGACCGTATCGAATGGCTTGGCGCAATCGAGCCGGCCGCCGTGCCTGATGTGCTCTACAGGGGGGGAATTTACGTCTGGCCGGGCTACGGCGAGGCCTATGGCGTTGCCTATCTTGAAGCACAGGCCGCCGGCCTTCCGGTGGTGGCTCAGGACATTGCCGGCGTGCCGGAGGTCGTGCGGGATGGCCAGACCGGGTTTCTCACCCCGCCGGGCGATGTGGCGGCGTTCGCTTCCGCCATCGAAAGGCTTCTGGCCCGTAACGACGAAAGAACCATCATGGCCGAAAAAGCCAGACGTTTCATCCTCGAAGAACGCTCCCTTGGTGCTGCTGCCGCGCGTCTGGCCGAACTTCTTTCGAGGATCCCCGTTTCATGACACCCGATCGGATCTGGCAGCCCTTGGTGGCAGAACTGGCGCGCTGGCAACGGGCGGGCCGCAAGGCAGAGTTCTGGCTGCGCGACGATGACGCCGTGGAGCCAACGCCGGCGCTTGATCGGCTGCTCGCCCTCACCGGCGAATTCGCGGTTCCCGTCACTCTGGCCGTCATTCCGGCCCTGACGGATGAGAAGCTTGCCGCCCGGCTTGACGAGGCGCAGCACGCCACGGTCGCCATCCATGGCTGGGCGCATCGAAATCATGCGCCCGGGGACCAGAAAAAGCAGGAGCTCGGCACGCATCGGCCACGCGCGGCGGTGCTGGATGATCTGGCTCGCGGGCTGTCGCACCTGACCGGCCTGCACGGCGCACGTGCCGTTCCGATGCTGGTGCCACCCTGGAACAGGATCGACGCCGGCCTGGTATCCTACCTTGGATCGATAGGATTTGCGGCATTGTCGGTCTATGGGCCGCCAAGGCCGGCTTCACTGGCGGTCATCAACAGCAATGTCGACATCATGGATTGGCATGGCAGGCGCGGCTGCCGCGATCATGGCCTGTTGGTTCAGGCGATCGTCGCGCAATTGCAGCATGCATGCGACGGCGGCGAACCGGTCGGCCTGCTCACCCACCATCTCGTCCATGATGAATCGGCCTGGCTTTTCCTCGAACGGCTGTTCACGGTCAGCGCACGGACTGAAGCCTGCGCGTGGCTTCCGATCAGGACATTGATCGAGCGCAGCGCCGGTAGGCGAAAATAGCTCAGCGCTTCTTGTGCAATGAGACTGGGAATTTGAGCGTCTGGCCATCGCGCGCGGCAAAAGCGCCGGCAAACCTTTTTCTGGCCAGTTTCTCGATCTCGTCCAGTTGCTCGTCGGTGCGTGTCGGATCGTGGTGAAACAGGGCGAGCCCCCGCGCACCGGCCGCCTCACAGAGTTTGACGCCCTGTTGCCATGTCGAGTGCCCATGACCGCGGCGGCGTTCCATTTCCTCCTCGGTGTAGGTGCAATCGTAAACGACGAGGTCGGCATCTTCGATCAGGCTGAGCACCGCCTGATCGAGTTTGTCCGGCTCATGCTCGGTGTCGGTGATCACCGCCACGACGCGGCCGCCCCATTCGACCCGGTAGCCTATGCAGCCGCCCGGATGGACAAGGCTGCCGGTTCGGACCACCACCCCTTTGCGCGGCCGAAGCACGTCTCCGGATACGAAATCGTGGTAGTCGAGGCTTGCCTTGCAGATATCCAGTGTCACCGGAAACCACGGCGGCCGTATGAACTCATCGACCATCTGCCTGGTCGTCATGCGTCCTGCAAGATGCCCGGACCAAAGCGCAATCTTGATACTCCGGTCATAGATCGGCGCAAACACCGGTAGCCCGATGATATGATCGTAATGGCAATGGGTGAAAAACAGGTCGAAATCGGTCACGCCCGACGCCCGAAGCGCCGCGCCGGCGGGCCGTAGGCCAGAGCCCGCGTCGAACAGAAGCGTATGCCTGCCGCATCGCATCTCGATGCAGATGGTGTTGCCGCCATAGCGGGAGAATTCTGGCCCCGATACCGAAATGCTGCCGCGCACCCCCCAAAACCTGACCAGGAAAACATCGTCGTCCATGCTAGCCCTTCGTACTCCCCGTCACCCATCGTAGCCAAACAACGGCTACTAGGCGAGACAGGTTTTCTCCGGGTGGCCCTCTCAGAGGCCGTGCCATCGCGACGGCGAGGATTGAAGCCGCGCCATTCGTTATTTAGCGCTTCGTGCGTCGATCAGATCCGCGGTCGTATGGCTTAGGCGGTCGGCAAGAACCCGCAATATCTCGATGGTCATTTCCGGGTACTCCCGCATAAGCCTCAGGAAATGATCCTTGCGGATTCTCAGGGCTTCCACCGGACTGGCCGCTCTGACGGTGGCTGTGCGCGAGCTGTTGCACAGTATGGCAATCTCGCCAACAATCGAATTTGGCACCATTTCGGCAATTTTTATCGGTCCGCTGTCGGAATCGACCAGAATATCCGCGCTGCCTGAAAGGATGACATAGGCGGCGTCTCCCTCGTCGCCCTGCCGGAAAAGGATCTGGCCGGCGCTGTAGCTTACCCGGTCGGATGTGAACGCAAGCAGCTTGAGCTTTGTCGACTCGATGCCGGAAAACAGGGGAATGCGTTGCAGCATTCCAACTTCATCCTTGAGCAGCATTGTCGCAAACCTCCCAAAATTCGCGTTTGCCAGACTAGAGCAACGAACGCCCGGATGGAATCAATTCTGTTTCCGGGATGGCGAAGCGAACCACGCGATGGCGAGCCCGATGTTGTTTGGTCGAGCGATGCCGCCTGACAAATTCCCACCGGCAGAATGATCCCATCTGAATGTCCATCCCTCTATGACAGCAGTTCCTTGAAGATACCGTTGCCTGCCAAAAGTGTCTCGTGTGTTCCGTCTTCCACCAATTGACCCGAGTCGAAGACGACAACGCGATCGAACATCGCCGCCATTGCCGGACTCGTCACGACCCACACTATTGCCGGCGAATGGCCGTCGCACCTGGCTGCCTCGAGCACATTTCGCAGCACCTTCTCCTGCATGCGATGGTCGAGCGCCGACAGCGGCCGGTTTAGAATGAGAAAATCGGGACGCTTGAGCAGGGCCCGGGCAACATCGAGCTTCTGTCGCTGTCCACCGGTCAGCCGCCTGCCGCCGGAGCCGACGTTGAAGTCGAGGCCGACATCCAGCAGTTCGGCATAGAGCCCAAGTTCGTCAAGAATGTCATAGACGATGGAGCGTATGCGGTCCGGCGCGTCGGGATGGCTGTTGCCCACACGCCCGAACAGGACATTGTCCATGACGGTGGCTGCGGCAATGTATTTGGCGGGATCATACCGTTCGATCGCATCTTGCAGCTCGGGCGGCAGGTTTTCATAGAAATGGTTGCGCGCGGCGACGATCTTGCTCATCAGCTCGTCGCTCAGCAGGCCGAAGCGGTGCCGGGGCTCGATATAGGCAAAGCTCAAGGTGACGATCATGGCGCGGTCGTTCTCGGAAACCGCCTCGTGGGGACGGTTCTTGAGCCGTTGCAGCAAGGTTTCGTAGGCGGGTATCTCCTCGGCGCTCATGAAGGCGAGCTGCTGGAAGAACTGGTGGTCGGCCGGCAGGTCGGCAAACAGCTCGATCGCCTGTCCGGCGATCTCCATGCCCATTTCGTAGAGCGTGCGGTCGAGGCCGGCTTCTTTCAGCACGGAAGCAAAATAGGGATTGGCAGCCAGAGCCCTGTCGGCCAGCTTGGGGCCGGCGGCAGCGCCGAAGAGCAGGTTTTCGCCGATCGTCGCTTCCTTGTTGTAGGCGCCCGGTTCGAAAGGAACCACCAGTCCGCTCAGCCCTTCCTGCTCCAGCCGGGTTCGCAGCGCCGCACGCAGTTCGACGATCCGCCTGGCAAGCTCCGTGTGACGCGTGAGGTCGGCCGAAGAGCGCAAGCCAAGATCCAGAATGTCGCGCGACAGGACAACCGCGTCGAGCACCCTGCGCACGGCTTCAAAGAGGTCGTGCGGGCCGGTAGCCCCGGCGGAAGCATAGTTGATCCAGTCGCTGTGGATATCGAGATCCGGATTACCCGACCGGCGCGCTTCGTGCATGTTCCAGCGGTGCTGGTCTGCCGCAGCGCCGTCATACGTCACCGATGTCAGCGGCGCATGCTTCAACCCGTAGAGCAGGTTATCGCGAAGGCTGGCCTGGAACAGGAAAACATCCGACGAGGCATAGGACATGCGCCGGCCGGTCACTGCTTCGGGGAGTTCAAGCAGGTCATCGGCGCCCGACATGACCCTTCCGCTGTCCGGCCAGTTCAGCCGGGCGAAAGCTTCTGCAAGCGCCTCAGCTCCACCTGTTGCGGTACTGACCAACGCCACCGTCTCACCCGGCTTGACCTGGAGGGAGATGCGGTCGAGGAGCATGGCACCGCCATCGTCCGCTATGGACAGACCGATCGCCGACAGAGGGTTGGTCATCGGACCGGGATCGTCGATCGTCAATGCCCCGATTTTCGGCTCAATGAGACCGTCGACGGTGAACTGTTCAACGACCTGCTGATATTTGACCTGGACATCCTGCCGCGCCTGATCCCAGTCGATCAGCTCCTTCATCGGTCCGGGCAGGTCCTTGTAGGCGCTGATCACGGCCACGAGCTGGCCGACGTCCAGCCGTCCCTGGATGACCAGATACCCGCCGATCATGTAGAACAGAAAGGGCGTGAGCTGCGCGAGAAAATTGTTGAGGAACTTTACCATGAATTTCCATTGGTAAAGGTCGAAGCGGATCTTGAAGATGAGCCCGAGCCGGGCAGCTATGTCGGCGCGCTCGTAGTTTGATGTATCGTGGACGTGGACCGCGCCGATGCCGTCGACAATTTCGCCAACCCGGCCCGAAAGCGCCCGCGCCGTCAACTGCCGCTCGCGCCCGAGCACGATCAGCCGCCGCCGCATTCGCGGGATGAGCACGATCTGGATCACCACGATCACGACCGCTATCATTCCGAGCCAGACGTTCTGGACCATGATGAACAGCATGGCCGTCAGCGCCTGGCCTCCGAGCAGTACCGGCTGCAGGAAGGCATCGCCGATGAAGCCGCCCAGCGGCTCCACCTCGTCCTTCACCATGGTCGCCACTTCGGCGGATTTCACCCGCTTGAAGTAAACCGGCGGAAACCGCAGCACACGATCGACCAGATCGAAGCGGATACGCCGCAGCATGCGTTCGCCGAGGCGGCCCTTGTAGGTGTTGATGTAGAGTTTGAACAGGCCGTTGATGACGACCAGCAAGAGGAACACAAGGCTCAGGGCAAACAGCGTCTCCTTGCGGTCGAGCTGAAAACCGGAGAAGAACTGGACCTCTCCAATGAACGGCAGGTTGTAGTGTAGCTTCATGAATGGCCGGGTCGCGCCGGGTTGCTCGAAGCCGCTTCCTTGGATCGGGCCGTTGACGATCAGCTTCGGCAGGTCGAAGGACATGAAATACGGGATCATCGAAAGCAAGACGATGATCAATATCCAGACCTGCTGCTTCTTGGTGTGCGTCCAGATATAGCGGGCTAGGCTGGGTTCCATATGCGACTGTGGACCTTCAGTTGGAAGGATGCAGGATGCAAGAGCACCTGCTGGCGAATGGCGGATCGGCGATTTCTTCGTCGCCAGCGACAAGCTCGAAGCTGCAGTGGACGGCGATTGTCCTGCGCTCGACTCCGTAAGGAACCTGTGAGGCGGCGCGTTCCAGCACGAGGCCCCAGTTGCGCGGCAGGCGCTGGCGGATCGGCGCCGATGGTCCGGACAGACGCAACAGGCTCTCTCCGGCACCGGGCAATGGCGAAGCGGCTTGCAGCATAATCACGTCCGCGAATCAAACGGCCTTGCGGGAGGCAAGATTGCGTTGTGTCGCCCGAAATCCCAACATACAAGACGAATATGATGGATGTTACGCAACCGCGCAATGCCGGCATGGACTGGCACGAGCAAGCCCTGGACCTCACGCGGGGAATTGCTGCCTATGTCAACAGCCCTCTCGTGGCAGGGCTGGCGCGCGTCGTCGCCAAGCATCCGGAGGCCGATATCGCCAATGCCTTCAACCACAAGCAGGTCGCCTGCAAGATGTGGGCGCGCGACAGGCTGTTCGAAAGCTTCGGCGGCCGGTTCGGCCGCATATGGGTTCTGGGTGGATGGTACGGCGTCTTGCCGGCGATGCTTCTCAACGACGCCCGCTTCGACATCGCGGCGGTCGATAGCATCGACATCGATCCCGAAGTCGCGCCGGTCGCCCGGACCCTCAACCGGGAAGCCGGCGACCGTTTCCGGGCGGTCACAGCGGATATGTACGCACTCGACTATGCGGCCGCGCGGCCCGATCTGACGGTCAATACGAGCTGCGAGCACATAGCCGATCTGGGCGCCTGGCTTGCCCTGCTTCCGCGGGGCACAAATGTACTGCTGCAATCGAACGATTATTTCAGCGAGCCGACGCACATCAACTGCGTAGCTTCACTTGCAGCCTTCGAAGCAATGGCGGCGCTGCGGGAGGTGCGGTTCTCCGGCGAACTGCCGACAAAAAATTATACGCGCTTCATGCTGATTGGAACTGTTTGATGGCATAGCGCGTAGCGCCTTCCCCTGGGGGAATTGCGTCAAAACAAAGAGATAGGGCGGTCCGTGAAACGATGAACCGCCCTAGGATCCGTGAACTTTTCCGAAACCAGGCCCCGCTTTCAGGGACCAGATTCGATACCGCTCGCGCAGGATTTGCGCCGCGTGGCGCGCACCTTCCAGGTCGAGACGATGCGCGGATGGCGTCGGTCCCACAAGCGCCTGTTCGATCGCTTGCGCCAGACCTTCAGGCGTTAGGTCCTTTTCCGTCAGCACTGTTGCAAGACCGAGGTCTTCGAGCATCAGGGCGCGAACCGTCTGTTCGGTTTCGCCGCCGGCTGCAAATGGAACGAGCAGGGAGCGACAACCCGCGCGCAGCACATCGCAGACCGTGTTGTAACCCGCCTGCGAGACTGACAGGCGGGCGCCGGTCAGCAGGCTGGCGAAATCCTCGCGGAACCGGAAGATGGACAGGCCCGGCGTGGCATCGCGTGCGATCGCGTCAAACTCGTCTTTCGGCAGGTTTGGGCCGGTGATCAAACACCATTTCCAGCCTTTGTTGGCATTGCGCGCCGCTGCTATGGTGGACCTGACAAGGCTCTTTCCGGCAGCCCCGCCGCCAACCGACACCAGAACGTCGAAGCGCTCGGAGGCCGCGGCCGATGGCGGCGCGGCAACGAGCCCTGTGTAGGTGACCTCGGCCCTGATCGCTTCAGCCAGTGGAAATGTCTTGTCGATGGTTGCGAAAGCCGGATCGCCGTGGACCATGACAAGGTCGAAATGCCTGTTGATGAGATCGACCGTTTCTTCGTTTCGGCCCGCCTTGACACGCTCCTGAAGGATATCACGCACGGACGTCGCCAGCAGCGGTCTGGGCGACGTCGCGTCGATGGCCTCGACTAGCGGCAAGAGTTCGAAACGCATCTGCCGGCGTCCAAATGGAAACGCCTCGACAATGACGATATCAGGCCTGCACTCCCGGAATGCCTGCAGCAGCATCTCCGAACGCCGTTTCTTGAAATCATCGTCGATGGGTTTGCCCTGCAGGTCGACAAGTCCGGAAAATCCTTCATCGCCGGAGGTGACAGGTGGCAGGGTGACAGATTTTACACCCGGTCCCGGAAACCCGGCAATCGGCGCTCCGCCCGTTACGACGGTGACGTCAAACACGTCATCGGCCAGAGCCGCCGCAATGCGGCTGGCGCGCGCGAGATGGCCAATGCCGAGCAGGTGTTGGACGTAGAAGAAAGCGCGCAGCCGCTTCATTCGGCGGCCCGCCACTCCCGCTCGAACAGTTCCTTGAGCTGTCCAATGCTTGCCGTATGATCGAAATCGCCGCGCACGCGCCGCTCCGCGGCATCGCCGAGGCGGGCGCGCAGCACGGGATCACGGATCAGGCGCTCCAGCGCCTGTGCCAGGGCGATTGGGTTTTCCGTCGGAACCAGCAGCCCGGTATCTTCAGGCGATAGCAGCTCCGGCACGCCGGAAATATCGGTCGACACGCAGGCAAGCCGCTGGCTGGCCGCCTCCGCCAGGACATTCGGCAGACCGTCCCGGTCGCCATTTGCGGTGATCCTGCAGGCCAGGGCGAAGATGTCGGCGCAGCGGTAGTGCTCAAGCACCTCCTCCTGCGCAAGCGCGCCTTTCCAGGAGACGCGACCATCCAGTCCGAGCTTTTGCGCCAGCGCCTTGAGCCGTCCCAGTTCCTCGCCGCCGCCGATATGCTCGAAACGCCACGCCAGATCACCAGGCAAGAGGGCAAGGGCCTCCAGCAAGGTATCGTAACCTTTCTTTTCGACGGCGCGCCCGACACTCAAGACGACAACCGGTTCGTCCGGCACCGAGCCGTCATGCTGTTTTCGCGCCTCGCCGAAACTGCCGAAGCGATCAAGGTCGAGCCCATGATAGCTCAGATGCACGGACGAATTGCCGTTGGCGAGTTTTGTCAGACGGTCAAAGCCGGTTTTCGTGCAAGTGACCGTCCAGCGCGCCGAGGAAAGCTTGCCGGCCAGATCCCAGTCCGCCGAAGTCCAGATGTCCTTGGCATGGGCCGAGCAACTCCAGGGCAGGCCGCGAAGCAGGCTGGCATAGCGCGTCACCGATGCCGGCGTGTGCGCGAAATGTGCGTGCAGCCAGCCCGCGTCTTCCGGCCATTCAGCCGCCAGCACGAGCGCTTGCCCGAAACGGCGCGCGCGATTGCGCGTAAAGTCGCGGGGGATATCGGTCGCCAGCGATCCGAGCGCGCGCCAGAAGCCCGGCCGCAGCAGATGAGCAAACAGCGAGCGAACCACGCGCAGCGGCTCTTCATGCAGATATTCCGGCAGATAGTGGACCGGCGCTTTGATCTCGTCATGCACGGGGTGGCGTTTTGCATCGGTCGGCCGCCTGAGCGCGAACAGTATCAGGTCGAACCCCGCACGCTCCAGACCGAGCAGTTCCTGCGCGATGAAGGTTTCCGACAGCCGCGGATAGCCTTTCAGAACCACGACGATCTTGCGATGTTGCAACTCAGTTCATGCCTTCAATGACCGAAAGGTGATGGCCGGCACGCCGCTCGAGCAGTTCCGCGACGATTTCGGAAATATGAGGCAGCCCTTCCAGCGTCAGATGCGGATTGCTCTGCGATGGGCGGGGCCGGTCCGGCAGCACCTTCAGTGCATCGGCAAACCGCTGGGAATCCTTGGCTTCTTCCGGCAAGAGCATCTCGATGAGGCCGAGTTCAGCTGCGCGCCGTGCGCGGATCAGCTGTTCCTCGCGGGGCTTGACGCGCGGCACGATCAGCGCCGGCTTGTCGAAAGACAGGATCTCGCAATAGGTGTTGTAGCCGCCCATCGCCACGACCGCCTTGGCGCCGGCAATCAGGTCTTCCATGCGGTTGTCGAACTCTATGATCTTGATATAGGGGATCTTGGACCCCTTCCTGACCAGCTTGTTGCGCTTGCGCGCCGGCATGTAAGGCCCAAGCACGATCAGCGCCCTATGCTGCAATTGCGGATCCTGCTGATAGGCATCGAAGACGTCGTGGATCAGTTCGGCGCCGTCACCGCCGCCACCGGTGGTGACGAGGATATAGTCGCCCTCGGGCCGGTGGCCGGGCATCTCGTTCCGCTGCAGGCTCCGTTGCAGGAAACCGACGAACTTCATCTTTGCCCCGACAGCTGGCGGCACATCCAGGCCCGTCAACGGATCGTAGAAATCCGGCGGACCATAGACCCAGACCTTGTCGTAGAACAGGCCTATCTTGCGCATTACATCCCTGCGTGCCCACTCTGCTTCGAGCAGATTCGGCGCGTCCATCACCTCTCGCAAGCCAAGCACGAGCGTGGTGCCCCGCGTCTTGAGGTAGGACAGCGTGTCCTCGATCTCACCGCGCAGGCCGAGCGGTTCCTTGTCGACGATGAAGATATCCGGCCGGTAGGTCTCGGCTGTGTGGCGGATGATCGACTGGCGCATCCTTAGCGTCTCATGCAGATCGATATGCTTTTCCAGCGAGGTGTATTCGCCGTTGCGCAACTTGATGACGCTGGGGATCTTCACGAAGTCGACACGGGCGCGGTAGTCGAAGGCGCCAGCGATGGTCGCGCCCGAAATGATAAGCACCTGAAGTCCGCGGAAATCCTCGACCAGCGAATGCGCGATCGTCCGGCAGCGCTGCAAGTGGCCGAGCCCGAACGTGTCGTGGCTGTACATGAGAATTCGAGCGTTTTGTACGTGCTGGGTCATTGCTGAACGTCTTTTAGGATTCTCGCCCTGAGGACCGTGGCGACCCCGCAGGCTTCGAAACTCGCGGGTCTACCGACCTGTTTTGAAACATGACAGCGCAATTTTCAATTCGTATTACCCGAGAGGGTCCATATGCTGAAGCCAGGAAGCCGCGTCTGCTCAGCTGCCCGCTTGCCACATGTCCAGGCGCAATGGAAGCAGAGGCGACAGCAAACGGGGTGCCAATCGCGTATCAGGGCGAAGCCAGGATTGGTCGATAGATAGCAAATTCAACGGTTTATCGCATCCGTGGCGGAGATTCCGATGGGGCAGCGTTGGCACAGATTCATATCGCCAGGTTGGGGTCGAGCGTTCGAATCGCTTCAACCGCCTCCAAATCTTCGTTATGTCTGAAAACAACAAAGGGGCGGGTAACCGGACCTCTTTTGCTGCCTGGCACTGGGGACGAGCGGGATAGTTCCCCAATCTCGACTTGCAATTGCGACCCGCAGGCCGTGATCCGATCCCGCCATTGCGATAGCCGGCGAGGATGCCAAAGCGCTCAGACGCTCCCTGACCAAACACCGGTCAGTAGGCTTCGACTGTCAGAAGTGCGTTCTCGAACCGCTTGGCCGCAAGGTCCTCGGGCGTGATCCAATATTGAAGCGGCCCCATCTCGCCAACGGTCCAATCGACCGCCATATCCGGCCCGATCTGGAGCAACAGCAGGTAGCGGTCCTTCATCTCGTCGGCTGCGACCTGGATGACTTCACCCTTGCCAAGCATCTGATGGCCACGGGGTGAGTGGCGGTGAGACAGGGCGGCTACGACTTCCCGGCCTATCAACGCCGCACCGTCCGGATCTGTCAGTCCACCCTCGGCGCCCCGGATCGCCGCGATTGAAAGCCAATGGTTCATCACCTGCGGAAGTTGGCGATGATGCGGCCGCCGCGCCGGAGAAGATGACGGCATGCCGTTGGCGCGCAAGTCTTCCAGGAAGGCAACGATCTGCTGCTTCACCTCGGCTGGAGGTGCGTCATATTCCTTCAGTCCGGCATTGACCGTCGGAAAGAAAGCGTTGAACATCTTCGAACCGAATGCCGACAGTTCGCGCTGCACCAGCCGTAGTCGCTTGGCCTCCGGATCGTCTTCGACAACATCACCAAGCGCCTTCAGCTGTGCCGTGACGTCGGCCGTCTCTTCGCGGTGACATGCTTCCACGAGCTTTCGAACGATCCGCGCAGTATGCCAATTGGCCGGAAAACCCGGATATGGCGTCCAAAGCGTGTCCTTCGGCGCCTGATGAGCGGAAAGCAGCGGATCGGGGGTAACAGGCGAACCGTAGAAGGCCTCAACCCTTTCGGCGCGAATCTTGTCCGCGACCTCGAAGGCATGACCTTCGTCCGCACGCGCCGCGACTTCGGCGTCGGTCGGCTCCTCGATCCAGGCAAATTCGACCTCGACCCGATCATAGTGGGTTCGCTTGCCCCGCAGGATTTCGTCCGTCGGATCCGATCCCAGAATCTTGGCGGTGGAGGGCATGTCGAGCGGCTGCCACTTCTGCGTCACCCGGCGCGGTTCATACCGGGTCACGAAGTGTAGCGCGTCCGACCCAAACGTGTCGGACATCGGCGCGAAGAAATAGAGGTAGCCCTTGTCGGGCAGCAGGTCGCGGCCAGGTCCCGGTGGCAGGTCCGAACAGTCGATTTGCGCCATGAAATTGAGGCGCTCGAGCAATCCCTGCCGATTGTGAACCGTCGGCCAGTCGAATTCATCCGGGACGATCGGCAGCCCGCCAAAATAGCTCATGCTGCGTTGGGGAAGACGCGGCGGAAAGACGTGCCTGATCGCGATGCGCGCCGCTTGCCCCCGTTCGATCGCTTCGCGGCCATCGACGGAAATCGGCGGGATCTTGCGCTCGACATGCGCTTTGGACTTCGCCTTGCGCTGGTCGTCGCTGTCCTTGGCTTGCTGCTGCAAGTCGGCGATCAACTTTTCCGCCGCAGTGTTGGGCCGAGGCGATGCGGCGTGGGCCGCTTCAGACGATGCCAGCGTGCGTTGACGAGCCTTGCCGACCGGCAAGGCGGGACTGTCCTGTGGTTTGCCTTTTGAAGCCGAACCGGAAAACAGCCCGGCAATGCCGCGATAGATCAGGCTGCCAACGATCAGGAGCATCGCCCCGGCCACAAGCAACGGCATCAGATTCGCCATGACGCTACCCCCATCGTCGGCTGCGTCGCCTCCTCCCGAAGCCGAATTATTGCCGTTATATGAGGCCTTGCGCAAGCAAGGGGCCGATCAGGCAGTGCAGCGGCTGAAATCAGCCAGGCTGGCCGCCCGCCTTGCGCAGCGACGCCTGGTGGACCAGCGACGTCCAGCTGTTGGTCGACGCGAGATGGCAGTAGAGCAGGCCAAGCGCCTCGGAAGCCCTGAAGCGTCCTATTCCATCGCTCCTGCCAAGCCTTCGGCCGAAAGGCCCAGCCGGCTGTAGCCTTCGACGAATTCGGGATCGTCATAGATGTCCTGGGTCACTTCCGTTCGTTCCTACTCCCGCGAACGACGTCGACGTTGGCGCCGAGGAGGTAAATCAGATAGAACTAAATCAGGCAGAACGATTGTCTGCGATTTCAGGAGACGACATGTCCGAGGAGCATGTTGAACGTCGGCTGGCGGCGATCCTGGCCGCAGATGTGGTCGGCTATAGCCGTCTTATGGAGGTTGACGAAGAGCACACTCTCAATCTCCTTCGGCAGCATCGACGGGAGTTCTTCGATCCGACCGTCACCAAGCATGGTGGGCGCATCTTTAAGGTGATGGGTGACGGCTTCCTGGTGGAGTTCGGCAGCGTGATCAATGCGGCGCGCTGCGCGGTCGAGATCCAACGCGGCATGTCCGAGCGGAATGCCGGCATCCCCGAGGACCGGCATTTCAAGTTTCGCATGGGCATCAACCTTGGCGATATCATCGTCGACGGTGATGATTTCCACGGCGACGGCGTCAATCTTGCGGTGCGGCTGCAGGGCCTCGCGATACCCGGCGGCATCGCCTGCTCGGAAGCGGTGCGCCATGCGGTCGGCAACAAGCTGGGCGTCGACTTCGCCGATCAGGGCGCCAGGACCGTCAAGAACATTGCTCAGCCGCTGCACGTCTATTTCGCCAACTGGGACCAGGGCGCCGCGCATGTCGAGACGCATGTTGCGGCCGGGAGCGTCCAGACGCTGGTGCGGTCCGACAAGCCGTCGGTGGCGATCCTACCCTTCGCCAATCTGAGCAATGATCCCGACCAGCAGTATTTCAGTGACGGCATCACTGAAGATATCATAACCGACCTCTCGAACGTCTCCGGCCTGTTCGTGCTCAGCCGCAATACGGTCTTCGCCTTCAAGGGCAGGACCGACAAGATGGAACGCATCGCCAGGGAGCTTGGCGTCGGCTACATTGTCGAGGGCAGCGTCCGCAAGGCGGGAAACCGGGTCAGGATCAATGCCGAGCTGATCGAGGGCGCCACAGACGGACACGTCTGGGCTGCCCGCTACGACCGCGACCTCACCGACATCTTCGCCGTGCAGGACGAAATCGCCAAGGCGGTCGTGGCGCAACTCAGGGTCAGGCTCCTGCCCGAGGAGAAGAAGGCTATTGAGAAGGCGCCGACGGACAATGTGGACGCCTATACGCATTATCTTCGAGGCCGCGATTACAGCCACATCGCGACCAGGGCGAACCACCTGATGGCCAGACAAAGTTATATCAGGGCCATCGAGCTTGATCCGGGATATGCCCGCGCATATGCAGGCTTGGCGGTCAGCGACGTACGCCTTCAGTCGATGTACGGCTCACCGATCCAACTGGACGACATTTTCGCGACCGCCGATAAAGCCCTGGCTCTGGACCCGAATTTGGCCGAGGCGCATTCAGCCAGAGGCTTTGCCCTGTCCCTCGCCGGCCGCCGTGCCGAGGCCGCCGCGGCGTTCGAACAGGCTCTCGCGCTCGACCCCAATTGCCACGAGGCCAACCGCTACTATGCCGAGTTCTGCGTAACCGGCGGCCAGTTCGAACTCGCCGCGACGTACTTCATGCGTGCGATGGAGATCAAACCGACCGACTACGGCGCACCGGTCATGCTGGTGAACGTCTTCCGCACTCTCGGCCAGCAGAACGACGCGGAGCTTTATGCGCGGATTGCAATGGAGAGAGCTGAAGAGGAACTCCGTCTGCATCCGGAGAACGCCAATTGTGCCTGCCTGGGCGCGATCGTGCTGGCCTTCCTTGGTGAAGGCGATAGGGCAGCGAAGTGGCTTGAGCGGGCTCTGGCGATCGACCCTAGCGATATGAACACCCAATACAACGCCGCTTGTACCTATGCGTTGCTGGGGGAGTTCGAACGCTCGATCGACCTTTTGGAGGCGTGGCTGCCGCAGGCTGGCGCCGAGATGAGACTCTGGTTCAAGAACGATTCCGATTTCGCCTCTGTTCGCAGTCATCCTCGCTACCAGAAGTTGTTCCAGCTCCTGCAGTAGCGATACGCATTGTTCTTGAGGCAATTTTATTGCCGACAATTAAGAACCGGCCTTCAGGAAGATTTACCTGACAAACCAACGCCCTCGCCATTCCACGGATATTATGTTATGTTACTAATATAACCGAGAGGTGGGGGAATGGGTACCCGGTTCAGGCTGTTCGTTCAGCCTCCGTTTGAAGACCCAACGTCAAGCCCTGAGATCATTACGGTTTCTTCGCCGCGAGGCAGCGTCGGACCTGGCCCGTCCGATGATCTTATGTATGTCGTCGAGCCGGTCGACAAGACGCGGCCCTATGGCGTCAACCACGGCCCGCTGGGCACGCCCGTCATCTCCCTGCCGCCCTGGACGCGAGCGATCCTCGATCCCGCCGTTCCCGACGAGGAAGGCAATTTCGATCACTATCAACCCTCGACGCCCGGCTTCGAAGCAGCGCACGCGTTCGGTTGCGTCCGCTTCACGCTCGACGTTTGGGAGCGTTACATCGGCCAGCCGCTCACCTGGCATTTCCGCGATCACTACGACCGTCTGGAAATCTCCATCCTGCCGGGTTGGGATAACGCCCAATACGGCTATGGCTTCCTCGAGCTCGGCAGCCAATTCGTGCAAGACGGACGTGCGCTCCCCTTCAGCCTCGACTTCGATATCATCGCGCACGAGGTTGGCCATGCATTCGTCTACAGCATCCTCGGCATACCTGACCCGGGAGCTGAGTTCCCCGAATATCTGGGCTTTCAGGAGGCCTTCTCCGACTGCGTTTCGTTGATTGCGGCCATGCATTTTCCCTCCGTGATCGAAAATGTTCTGACGGAGACACGCGGGAATCTCTACATCGCCAACCAACTCTCTCGCTTCTCGGAATTCTCGCCGCACCGCCAGATACGCGAGGCCAACAACAAACTGACGATGGCCGATTTCGCGGACGGCTGGACCGACGAGCATGCACTGTCGCAACCTCTCACGGGCGCCGTCTTCGACATTCTGGTCGATGTCTTTCACGAGAGCTTGGTGGCTCGAGGACTGATCTCGCCGGAGGCCGAAAATCTTGCCGACCTCGCCGAGATCGATCCAGCTGCCGAGCTGCCGATGCAGGAAGTCTTTGACCGCGATTTCGCTCGCAATCCGGAAGGTTTCGTCGAAGCGCTGCTAGACGCGCGGGATGTCGTGGGTACCTACCTCGCCGAGACGCTGTGGGCTCTCGCGCCGGATTTCCTGGACTACCGCGACGTGGCGAGAACGATGCTTGCGGTCGACGACAGTGTGACCGGAGGAGAACTATCGAGGATCATCTTCCGAGATTTCGACCGGAGAGGGATTTTTCGCTACCGTGCCGGGCCTCGCCTGAAGAAGCCAAACCGAAAGAGCCATTTTCACGAGGGCCGAATCGCTCTTCCACTGGACCAGGCGCGTCTGCCGGACATGAGCTATTTCGAGAAATATTGGATGTCCAGAAGTGGCGCCGAGCTTTGATCGGCATGCAGAAGATGAGGGTGATCCATGGTAACTGAAACCATCCTAAGTACATCGGCCATACATTTGTTCGGTCGAGTTCTTGAAGATTTGAAGCTTACGAAGAGGACCGATGGGGGACGGCCTCCAAGGCTTGGTGACAACAGATTCCTGCAGAACCAGATTGACGCCTCCGGTAGCCTGCTCGCAAGGATTTATGCGTTCACCTTCGAAGCACAGTTCTATGAGCTGGCCCGACCGACCATACTTCTTGTCCACGGGCCTGGCTCTATCGTTGATTATCCAGCCCCCACAGAAACCGATCTCAAGGTCATGAGCCGCGGTCCAAGCGACCCTGCCTATACCGGACTGGCATCGCAGATAGGCTCGTTCGCGCGCGGAATGCAGGTCTGGGTCTACGACAAGAGTGACCTGACAATGCGGCTGGAACTCGACACCGGAACGCTCGAGGATGTCCTGTTAAGTGCAGAGCTGGACCCGCGTTCGTTTGGGCGATCGGGTGGAGCAATGGGCAGATCCGGCGGTGCGATGGGGCGATCAGGCGGCGCGATGGGCAAGTCTGGTGGTGCGATGGGACGCTCCGGTGGTGCCATGAACCGCAACGGGCGCGGCGATTTCGACTAATGCATGTCGCTCAAAAGTGGCCTCGGTTTTTGAGACAACGACATGCATAGAAACAAAGGCTTAAAGCGCGTCGCATGAATCCGTTTCGACGCGACGTTAATTGAGGATGCCGAAGGGAGATGGGCCATGGCAAGAGTAGATATAGTACGTGTCGATACACCTGAAGGGGCTGCTGTAAGAGGCGGAGATCCGGTTACGGTCAGCGTGACAGTACACCCAGATCGTGATTGGTTTAAAGACACGGAATACTTAGTAATTGAATTTATTTATGCGGAATATTTAGACATCGCGACTGATATATCGGTATACCTAAACGATATAACAATCGAAGATTCGACAGCGATCAATTTCAAGGTTAACGCAGAAGTTGGCGCTTCAATCGGAGACTACTACGTCCAAATCAAGAATACATACTTGAAGGAAATCGTCATAAGTGGCCCTGAGGATGGAACTATCGCTGTGTCCTAAAGCTAGTCACTTCCAAAAAAGTACGTTGTGACTACCTGCAATGTCACATCGGCATCAGCGGCTCTGCCGTCACGCCGGCAAAATCTTGCCGGGGTTCATGATGCGGACGACAACCTCGGGCTTGGTGTCGGATCTCCGTATGCGCGACATGAGCGCGCTCCGTCCTTCCTGCGAGCACATATGCTTACGCTTTGTCATGGCCAGCCTCATGAGGGCTAGCGAGAAATTAGCCCGCCGGCAGCCCCGCCTTGCGCAGCGACGCCTGGTGGATCAGCGACGTCCAGCTGTTGGTCGAGGCGAGGTGGCAGTAGAGCAGGCCAAGCGCGCCTGATTTGCGCAGGTCGAGAAATGCCTCGTCGCTCAGTTTGTTGAAAGCCGGCTCATCAATCACCTGGAAGTCGGTGAGATTGAGCACCTCGCCGCCCTCGAGCGTCACCTTGCTCTGGCGCGGCGCGAACAGGCCGTGCGCGTCGATCCTTTCGATCATCACGCGGGTGGCGTTGAAATCGAGCTGGAACTGGTTGCAGAAGGCGAGCGCCTGCCTGGTCGCTTCGGTCGGCTCGGTGCCCTTGAAGAACGGCAGGATCTTTTCGTCGCGGAACGGCGCCAACAACTGGTCGACGACGCGGTCGCTTGCCCGGTCGATGCACAGCGTCAGCCGGCCGGGCGACTTGGGATCCTCGGCCAGGATGAAGGGATAGCGGCGGACATAGGCCGGGATGTAGTGCGGCCCGGTCCACTTGCCGTCGGCATCGACGAAAAGGTTCTCGTCCTTGCGCACGCCGGTGATGATCACCGGCGCCTTGGCCGGGCCGATGAAGACGATCGGGTAGGAGCGCATCGCTGCCGGCATCTCCGAGGCCACCACCGGAATGGCGTGCGCCGAGCGGGCAAAGCCGAAGTCGCTGCGCGCCGTCAGGCCAAGCGAGCCATGCCGCACCGGGTTGAGCGCCTCCGGCATCTGATAGAACAACGGCATCGTATCGCTTGCCACTTCCGTCTTCGCATCTGCCATCGTCGGTCCCTTCTCCCGCAGGCCGATCAGGCCGCGACCATCAGACCCCGAAAGCCGGGATCTGTTCTTGTTGCGCTGACCTTGGTGTGGAAACAATCCCGCGCAGGAACAAAGTACTACAGCGTCTCCTGCGCGCATAAAAGGACAGTCGGTGCTGTATTTTGGGGTTTGTGCCGACGAAATGACTTGGCGCGAGGCCGGTGCCGGCCGGAACCCTCTGGACAGCTTGCAGCGAAGCGGCGACAGTGCCGCCGGCAGCAGGCAGAGTGAGGCGAATTGCATGGCGTCGGCATCGGATTTCGAACAGGCGGTTGGGTCGGTTTTCACTGCCGAGATTGGCGGCAGGATGGTTTCCCTCGAGCTGACCGCGGTCCACCAGATTGCCGCCAGCCCGCGTCCCGGCGGCGGTTTCACGCTTTTGTTCAAAGGACCGCGCGACATCGGGCTGCCGCAGGCCATCTACCACCTTACCAGCGATGCCATCACCGACGACATCTTCATCGTCCCGGTTTCGGGCGACGCGCCCGGCTATGTCTATGAGGCTGTCTTCAACTGATTTTTGATTTTCGGCGATCCGGCCGAAGGTGGGGACAGCTGGACAGATGATCGACCATATCGAGATCGCGGGCGTGCTTGACGAAGCCGGATGCGGCGCGCTGTGCGCCGAGATCCTGACGGCCGGCGGCCGTCCGGCCGGCCTGTTGGGGCGTGACGACCAGAAGCCGGCATGGCCTGAGGTTCGCAGGACCAGGCGCGCCGAGGTCTCGCCGGCAACCGAGGCGCTGGTGAATGCCCTGTTGGCACGGCAGAAGGCGGCCCTGGAACGGCATTTCGGCCTCGCGCTTGGCAATGCTGAAAAACCCCAGTTTCTTCACTATCGGGAAGGCGATTTCTTCGTGCCGCACCAGGACGGCAACACGCCGCTGATCCACGACGAGTCGCGGTTCAGAAGGATCTCGGCGGTGATCTTTCTCAACCACCAGTCGGACGATCCTTCGCCGGCAAACTATGCTGGCGGCTCACTGGTCCTGCATGGTCCCTACAGCGGTCCGCACCTGCGCGTCGCCATGCCGGCATTGCCAGGCTCCCTCGTCGCGTTTCGTTCGGAAACAACGCACGAAGTCACCCCGGTCACCCGCAACGAGCGTTTCACCATCGTGTCGTGGTATCGCGGGGCGTGACGGTCGGCGTCGGCGTCACGGCCGCTTGAATGCAGTCGCGTTGAACCGAACTCAGGACACGCTTCAGGCGTAGGCGCTGCCCCTCGCCTGCCTGCCGGCATCCTCTCTCCGTATAGTGACGGGGAGAGGGGCGCTGTTATCGACGGTTTCGCCAACTGCCGGCGTTGCAGAAAAAGCGACAGCGTTGTGGCCAGCCTCTTTCTCCCCGTACCTATACGGGGAGAAATGTCCGGCAGGACAATGAGGGGCGGCGCGGACCAACGATCCCTTATTCAACGCGTTTACACGGGATTTTCAAGCGACGCGCTTTAGGATGGCGGACACTCCATCAGGTCGTAGACGCCCTTGTCCTCGGTGACGACGAATCCCAGCCGCGCATAAAGCCGCCTGGCCGGATTGTTCTTCTCGACATGGATCGACACCGCCTTGCCGGCGGCACTTGCTTCGTCGATGAGGTCGCTGAGCAGCGCCGCGCCGAATCCCTTGCGGCGAAACGCCGGCAGCAAGGAGATGTCGATGATGCAATACTGGTTCTGCCAACGCTCGACATAGAGGCGGCCGATGTCTGCCGCGCCAGACATCACCACCAGCCAGTCGGCTTGCGAATAATGCTTGATGTAATGTGTGTGCTGCGCCCGAAACTGCATGTCGAGAAAGGCGGTCTTCTGCGCCTCGGTCCAGGATGTTACGGCCAGTTCCTCGGCACGGGTCGAGCCATAGACCCGTGCCAGGAACGGCACATCGGCATCAGTCACTGGACGAAACGTCAGCCCGGCCCCAGCCGCCCGCGCCCAACCGGCCGAAGCCGCCACGTGAAAGTCGTTCATCGCAAAATCAGGGGCGCGACGGGTACACGCCCTGCAGCGCGATGCAGAAATAGCAGGTGAGATAGGGTTGCAAATTGTTGTGCGGCTGTCCGCCACCGGCAGGCGCGAGCGCTTCCGGCGCCAGTTGGACATTAACGGCTGGATTTGAGCCCAGGTACATCTGGTTGCCCGCCGCCACGAAGTTGCCTTGGGGCGTCTTGAAGGAGCCATCGTCTTCAGCGCCCAGCATGGTGTGCGCATGAGACGGCATCTCGCTCTCAAGCAGCGTCACGGTCTCGGAACCGCCAGTTTCACCAAGGTCATGCAACGACAGGCCGGGGCCTTGCCCCGGATGCATCGGCGCGTTGCCCTGGAGGTCCGGCAAGGCAAAATTGCTCTTGCCGTTGCCGCCATAGGTGGTGCCGAGCAGTGAGAACAAAGCGGTGTTCTGCGACAGCGGCAGCAATTGCCCGTCGCACCACGCCCAGCCATTGGGCGCGAAATTGAACGGAAAGATGCGGATTTCGGCGACGAACGGGTTGGCCATGGACGGACCTCTTTAAGTCTGCGAGGGGAATATCCCGAACAGCGAGATGATGAAATTGACACAAAGGTAGGGTTGGAAATTGTCATGCGGCTGGCTGCCGCCCGTGCTCGAGATGGCATTGGCCGCCATGGGTGACGCGTTGTCAGCCAGATTGTAGTAGGTCTGAGCCTGCGTGTTGGCCAACACCGAACTGGTCGGCAGCTGCGACGTTGCCGTCGCCGTGGACCCCAACGGCGGATGCGAATGCGCCGGAATCTGGGCGACTGTCAGCGTGACCGTTTCGACGCCGCCGGTCTCGGCCAGGATGAAGCCGTTGCCCTGATGGATCGGAAGGCGACCTTGCAGATCCGGCAGTGCGAACGTGCTCTGACCGTCGCCGCCATAGCTCGTGCCGATCAGTTGGAACAGCGTCTCGTACTCCGAGATCGGCAGAAGTTGCCCGCTGCAGAACATCCAGCCGGCCGGCGCGAAATTACCGGCAAATATACGAATTTCGCCTACATAGGGTTGTCCCATGGTTGCGCTCCCTCAATTCGGCGACGGAAAGATGCCCTGCAGGGCAATGCAGAAACTCAGCGTCAGAAACGGCTGCATGTTGATATGCGCCTGGCTGCCACCGGTATTCGAGACCGAAGCCGGCGCCATGGCCACCAGCTGAGTGGCTGTGCCGTAGGTGTTGGCAGGAGCTTTTGTGAGAATCGCGCCATTCGGATTGGCGACCCCTCCGGGATTGCTATTGGCATTGATCATGTGCGTGTGCGTGGGCAATTCCGAGATCGATAGCGTATGGGCCGGCTCGCCGCCGCGCTCGCCGAGCGTGTGACCGCTGCCGACGTGGATCGGCGTACGTCCCTGATAGTTGGGCAGCGCGAAATTCACGCGGCCGTCACCGCCGAACGTCGTTCCCAGCAGCGAAAACAGCGCCTGGTTCTGGTTGATGGGCAGCAACTGCCCATTGCAAAGCGCCCAGCCCTTGGGCGCGAACACAAAAGACATGATTCTGATTTCGGAAAGAAATGGTTCCGACATCGCCGCTCCCTCACATTTGGTCCATACTAAACAGATACTGCTAATTTACGCAACGTCATGCAAGAGGCAAATAAAAGAATTTGTTTAACTTGCCTTTTATTAAATTTCGCCGGCAAACAACCATGGGCGCCGCGCAGCACAAAACAACAGCGCTGCCAGTGACCTAATGGCCAACGCTCCTATCATGACAGGGCGCTGGCCGTCCCGATTCGGTTCCTCGGGACAGCCGACGCATGGAGGCGAACTATCCTCAGAAACCACCGGTCGGCAAACTCGGCAGCGTGACGGAACCGACGGTTCCGAACGAACCGGTCTGCGAGACCGTATCGCCATTGTTGTTGCCGCTGACGGCGCCGACGCCACCCTGGATGTTGAACGTGCCGTTCAGCTGCCGCAGTCGGATTTCGCCGAGTGTCGATGCACCCAAGGTCGTGTTGTTGCCGGAAATGTTAAGGTTGAGCGTTTCGCCGTCGCCGGCGCTGCTGTTCAGGACATCCAGAACGTGGCCGCCGGTTGTGCTGTTGTTGGTAAACACATTGTTGAGGATCGTGGCGTTCAGGACCGCTGTCGTCCCCGACGCCACCGTGCCGCCTATGTTGGTGATATCCAGTGTTGCGCCGGTGGCGTTATTGGCGTTGTTGACGGCGATGTTGCCCTGGATCAACAGATTGTTGACCATGTCTGCACCGCTCGTAAACGTATCGAAATTCGTTTCGAACTCGATGGCCGAACCGCTGTCGACGTTGCCCTCGGTTCCGACTGGCGAGGTGTCGCCGATGTGGTTGTTCTGGATGGTCCAGTTGGCATCGTTCACGCTGCCGCCGCCGACCGAGACAACCGAGATGTGAACGCCTTGCTTGGAGACGTTGTTGATCGTGTTGTCGGAAATCGCGACGGCAAGCTTTCCGAGATCGTGTGAGTCCGCCTCGACCTGGACGTCGATGGCGCGGCGGCCGTTCACGAAGCCGGCGTCGTTGCTGATGGTGTTGTTGCGGATGGAGCCGTTGATCTGCCCGCCATCGGGTGTCGCGGCGCTGCCACCGGCCGCGTCCACCTGAACCACGCCGGCCAGGGTCGTCAACCTCGCCAGATTGTGGAAGATGTTGCCGTCGGCCGCGGTCGGTCCGCCAATGGTGAAGTTGAGAATGCCGTTGGCGGAATTGGACAGATAAAGCGTGTTGTTGCCGTCGCCGCTTGTATTGTCCGCGTCGTGGAAATTGTTCTTCTGCACGATGGCGTTGACGGTGCCCGAACCCTGGTTGCTGATCTGCACGCCGTCCTGATCGATCAGGGTGAATTCGCTGCTGGTCACGTTCACCGTGCCGGAAGTCGTCCCGAACAGGTTGGCGAGGAAGCCGTCCGCGCCGGTCGCAGAAGTCGTGAACAGCGCATGGTCGACCGTGAACGAGGTGAAGTTCGTGTTGGTGTTGAAGAGAAGGACGCCGTTCGACTGCGACGACTGCCAGCCGGAAACCTTCGAGTTGTTGTCGAAGGCGTTGACGCCGGTGATGTTCTGGGCAAACCAGCCATTGCCGCCGCCAAAGCCTGCCGGATTGCCGCTCGATCCATCGGACGCCGGGTTGGACGCGCCGGGATTGGTGATGTTGACGGCCGACAGTTTGATGTTGCCGCCGCCGATGCTCTGCACACCGTCCAGGCCGGCATTGGTGATGTTCATCTGGCGCAGATTGACGTTTGACGCGTTGGTCAGCACCACGCTGTCTCCGGTGGTGTTCTGGATCGTGCCGCCGGTGCCATTGAGCACGAGGAAGCCGCCTGATGTGGCACCATCGCCGGTAACGGTCAGCCCGTTGGCGCCGGTGTTGTTGAGCACGATGCCGTTGACGGCGCCGTTGGCCGAGATACTCCGGAATGTGAGGCCGCTCGCGCCGATCGTGGTGTTGGCAACGTTAAGCGCCGTGCCCGTGGTCGAGGTTATCGTGTTGACGCTGCCCTGCACCGTCACCGTGCCGCCGCCGGTGGCGTTGAAACCGATGCCGCTGGTGGTGTTGATGGCCAGGCCGCCGCCGGTAAAGTCGACCGTCGCGCCGGTGTTGTTGGTCAGGCTGACGCCGGCAGCCGTCCCCGAGCTGATCGACTTCGACGCGCCGGAGAAGGTGATGGTGCCGGCGGCATTGCCGTCGAGGAAGATGCCGGTCTGGCCCCCCACACTGTGGCTGATGTTGCCCGACAGGGTGATGTTTTGCGCGGTCAGCGCCCGGTCCTGGATGTCGAGGCCCCGCCCGGTGCCGCTGGTGATGGTGCCGGCATAGGTGAGACCCGCGGTGCCGCCGGTGTTGGCGCCGCCGGCGCCGTCGCCGATACGGATCACGGCAGCATTGCCGCCGACCAGCGAGCCGCCGCCGAGACTGACCGTCCCGGTGCCGGTGACCGTATCCATGATGACGGCGCTGCCGCCGCCGGCGCCCTTGGTGGTCGTGGCGAAATTCACGCCCGCAGCGGCGACGATGACCGTGTCGAGATTGACGGCGATGCCGCTCGTCGTCGTGATCGAATTGCCGGCGCCGGTCACCGAGACCGTGCCACCGCCCGTGGCATTGAACCCTGTTCCGGAGGTGGTGTTGATCGCCAGCCCGCCATTGCTGAAGTTGATCGTCGCGCCAGCGTTCGTCGCCAGGTCGACCGCCGTATTGACGCCGGTGGTCAGCGTCTTGGTGCCGCCGCTGAAATTGAAGGTGCCGCCGGTGTTGCCATGGACAAAGATGCCGTTGTCGAAGCCGCCCGTGGCGGTGAGATTGCCGGCCAGCGTGATGGTGCCGCTGGTGACGCCGGAGATATCGACGATCTTGCCTGCCGCGGCGGTTTTGCTGATCGTACCATTGTAGGTGACGGTTGATGTACCACCGGCGACAAGGAAACCGACACCGCTCGGATTGGTGATCGAAGTGCCGCTGGAGAAGCTGAACGTGCCGCCCGAGCCGTTGAGGATGTCGACGCCGGCATCGCCGCCATTGAGCGTCGTGGTACCGTTGAAATTGTAGGTGCCGTCGGCATTGTCGAATTGCAGGCCTGTGCCGTTGGTCGCCGACAATATGCCGGTCTGGAAGGTAATCGCGCCGGTGGCGTGGCCGCCCGAAATGCTGACCATGGCGGCGTTGTTCGCCTGGGTGATGTTGCCGCCGTAGGTGACGGCTGCGGTGCCGCCGACGACGTTGAACGCGGTTCCGGTCGGGCTGGTGATCGAGGTGCCGCTGCCAAAGCCGAAACTACCGCCCGATCCGGTGAGGATGTCCACGCCGGCGTCGCCGCCATTCAGCGTCGTCGTGCCGTTGAACAGATAGGTGCCGTCGGCATTGTTGAACTGCAGGCCGGTGCCGTTGGTCGCCGACAGCGTGCCGGTCTGGAAGGTGATCGTTCCGGTGGTGTGGCCCGTGACCGAGACCAGCGCGGCGTTGTTGGCCTGGGTGATGTTGCCGTTGTAGGTGACGCTCGCCGAGCTTGTGTCGACATTGAACGCGGTTCCGGTCGGGCTGGTGATCGAAGTGCCGGCGCCGAAGCTGAAGGTGCCGCTCGACCCGGTGAGGATGTCGACGCCGGCATCGCCGCCATTGAGCGTGGTTGTGCCGTTGAAATTGTAGGTGCCATCCGCATTGGCGAACTGCAGGCCGGTGCCGTTGGTCGCCGAAAGCGTGCCGGTGTTGAAGGTCAGCGCGCCGGTGTGTCCGGCCGAAACGCTGACCAGGGCGGCATTGTTCGCCTGGGTGATGTTGCCGCCATAAGTGACAGCGACCGTGCCGCCGACAACATTGAACGAAGCGCCCGAAGCACCGCTCAGCGCGCCGGAGCCGAGGCCGATGGTGCCGCCGACACTGGTCAGGCTCACATTGTTGACGCCGCCGGCCGACGAGGTCGAGTCCAGCGCGATGGTGGCGACGACACCGGAGAGGTTGATCGCCTGGCCACCGGTGGCATTCACGGTCTCGGCGGCCGCGGAAGCGGTGATGCCCATCGTGCCGCCCGTGCCGGCGATACCGGTACCGGTGGTGGTGTCGATGGTCAGGCCACCGGTGAAGCTGGTCGTGCCGCCGCCCTGCGAGAGACCGATGCCGCTGGTCGTGTCGATGTTGGCGAGGCCGGTGACATTGAGCGTGCCGGATGCAACGTGGATGCCGCCGCCGGTTGTCGAGGTGTTGTTCACCGTCACTGTGTTGAAATTGAAGGTGCCGGTGTTGGTGTTGATGGCATCGATGCCGAAGCCCGTCGTGTTGGAAACGCTTGTCGCGCCGGTGACGGTGAAGGTGCCGGCAACGCCGTCGAAGGTGATGCCGCTAGCGACGCCGTTGACGACGGCGCTGACGCTGGACAACGTCATGTTGACGGTCAGCGGATCGAGATCGAAGGCCGCGCCGTTGATGGTGGTGACCACGCCGGCGCTGCTGTTCAGCGTGAAGGCAGTGGTCTTGGTGTTGGCGATGACACCGGTGCCCCCAGTGTTGGCGAGGCTGAGCGTGCCCAGATCAAAGGTGCCGCTGGTGTTGGTGAAGCTGAGGCCATTGCCCTGGATGCGCGTGCCGGGAGTGCCCATGCCGAGCGTGCCGGCACTGACGGTGCCGCCGGCGCCGTTGGAATCGAAGCGGACATTGTTGAACACGATGCCGCCGCTGCCGGCGCCGCCGGTCACTTTGTTGCCGGCAAACGACCTGATCGCGATCGAATTGTCCGTCGCATTGATGTTCTGGCCGACGAAGGACGCCGCCAGTCCGGACGCGGTCGACCTGAGCGTGTTGCCGTCGATCGAGAGGATAAGCTTGTCGGCTGTCGCCGCGCCGCTCGTCGAGAAGTCGAGTGCGTTGCCGCCGGCGGTGATGGTGTTGTTCTTGAGCACGAAATTGGAAGCAAGCGTAGCATTGACGAAAATGCCGGCGCCGCTGCCGCTGTTGATGGCCGTGACGTTCTGGACCCCGGCGGTGATGACGCCTGTGCCGCTGAATGGCAGGTTGATCGTCGCGGCCGCGCCGCTGCTGGCCAGGATCGGGTGTGAATTGTCGAGGCCGCCGGGGTTCGTGACTACCGTCGAAGCCTGGATGGTGGTGAAGTGGAAGGAGGACGGCGCGCCAAGGCCGCCGCCAACGCCGAGCGGCCCCACGTCGATGTCCGCATCGCCGGACATGAACGAGATCACCGCTTGCCCGTCCTTGAGGTCGAGCGAACTGTTGCCGATGTTGATGGTCGCCTGGTTCGTGTCGACGGTCTTGTCGATCAGCACGAAGACATTGGCGCTGGAAGCCTCCGCCTGGGCGACGCTGCCCGGATTGAGGAAGCTGCCGTCACCGGTGCCCGAAATCTCGCCGGCGGCGTCGATGTAGTAGACGCTGATCGCCGACAGGTTCGAGATGTCGCCGACGAACGTGACGTCGTCGAAATCGTAATTGCCGCTGAGCGGCAAGGTGTCGGTGGCGTGGATGACCTGGCCGCCGGTGGTCGAGATCAGCGATTCGGCCGGTCCCGCGCCGTCACCGAACACCAGCGTTGCATTGGTCGTGCTGGAGAACTGGATGCCCTGCGCGACATTGGTGATGGTCGACGTCTGGGTGCCGCCGGGGTTGACGGTGTCGCCGAGCTGGATGGTGGCCGCGCCCGTGGTCCCGGCCATGTCGATGCCGAGCGTGCCGGCAAAGCCGCCGCCGGCGACATCGAAATCGCCGGCGTTGATGCCGGTGCTGATGATCGCGCCGTTGAGATCGAGGCCGATGGCGTTTGCGCCACCGAGCCCGATGTTGAGGCTGGTGATGCTCAGCGCCGAGCCGAGCGTGCCTGCGACATCGAAGCCACGCGAGGTGATGCCTTGCAGGTTGACCGTGCCGAGGATGATGCCGCCGCCGCCGACATTGTTGAGCGAGACGCCGGTGGCGGCGCCATTGGTGGAGATGGAGCTGAAGTTGACGCTGCCCGCGCCGACCGTCGCGTTGTCGAGCTTGAGGGCGGTGCCGGTCGTCGTGGTGATGGTGTTGTTGCTGCCGTTGACGGTGACCGTGCCGGCGCCGAAGGTGCTGGCGGTGAAGCCGGTGCCGCTGGTGGTGGTGATGCCGAGGCCGCCGCCGGTGAAGGCGAGCGTTGCCGTGCCCTGTCCCGGGCCGATGCTGGGCTGCTTGACGACAGCGTCGTTGGCGCCGGTGTTGAAGGTCTTCGTCGCCCCGGAGAAGGTGATCGTGCCTTCCGACGAACCATCGACCAGGACACCGGTGCCGCCTGTGTGATTTATGGTGCTCGAAATGTTGTAAACGCCGTCGGCGTTGCCGCTGAAGACGAAGGCCGTCGACGCCGTGGTCGAAAGCACCGAACCGCTGAGGTTGAGGGTGGCGAGGTCGCCACCGCCGGCGCTCACCACGCTGCCCGCATTGACCTTGACCGAGCCGTTGTAGTTCAGCGTGCCACCGGTATTGCCGCCGACAGCGATGGCAAAGCCGCTGGTGCTTGTCGTCGCGCCGATGCTGGCGGTACCGCCATTGCCGCCGATGTTGACGGTGCCGCCCATCACGCCGTTGAAATCAATGCCGCGCGTGCCGCCGTCGATGGTCAGGCTGGACCCGGCGACATTGGCGATGTTGACCGTTGCAACCTGGCCACTGAACTGGAAGCCGGAAGTGTCGACGTCGATGTTGGTCGTTCCGGTGAAGTTGACGGACTTCCCGGAGCCGGTCGTCACGCCGGACACGGTGACGCCGATGACACCCGTATTGGTCAGGCCGCCGATGTTCACATTGCCGGCGAGGTCGACGGTGTTCAGCAACACGCCGCCACCGGCAGCGGTGGCGACCGACGAAATACTGTCGAAGGCGATGCCGCCACTGCCGACATTGGCAAAGCCCACCACCAGCCCGTCACCGCCGGAAGCGATGGTGTTGTTGGTGCCAGTTACGCTGACGCTGCTGCCGAACGCGACGAAGCCCGCCCCGCCTGTCGTCGTTATGTCGAGACCGCCATTGGTGAAATTGATCGTGCCGTTGGTGTTGGGGGCCGGAGTACCCGCCGGGAACGCGCCGAGGATGCCGAGGCTGACGGCATCGGTCGTGCCAGAGCTGATCTGCTTGCTGGCGCCGGAGAAGGTGACGGTTGCCGCCGTGCCGTTGTCGATGTTGGCCACGACGATGTTGCCGCCGGCCGTGGCGTTGCCGTCGGTCAGGTTGCCCGACAGCGTCACCGAGCCGCCGGTGAGTTCCCGGATCGAAACCGCCGCACCGGACCCGTTGCTGGCGATGGTGCCGCCATAGGAGATGACCGCATTGCCGCCGCTCGCATTGGTGGCCGAGCCGACGTTGAAGGCCGCGCCCGCACCGGTGTTGGTCAGCGTGCCGGTGCCGAGATTGAGCGAGCCGGTCAGGTTCTGCAAATTGATGCCGTTGCCGGCGGCGAAGCTGGCGCTGACCGAGGTGAAACCGCCGCTGACGGTCGCGTTGCTGATGCTGACGCCGGTGCCGTTGGTGGTGGAAACCGTGTTTGTGCCGGACAGCGCCACCGCGCCATGGTCGGCAGAGAAGCCGACGCCGCCGCTGTTCTGGATGGCGAGGCCGCCCGAGAAGGTCAGCGTGTCGGTGCTGCCGGCCAGGCGCTGCCACTCGACGCCGCCGCCGGTGGCGTTGGTGATGGAGACCGCGCCGGCGAAGGTCACCGACGCCGCGGCGAGGGTGGTATTCTGGATCTGGATGGCGTTGGACGTCGTGCCGCCGATCGTCACCGGGCCGTTGAACAGAAGCGTCGGCGACGCGGCGAGGTCGGACAGCAATATACCGTTCTGGCCGCCGCCGCTCGAATTGATGGCGCCGAACTGCGCCGAGCCGCCGGAACCGTTTTCGACCCTTGTGCCGTTGCTGAACGAGATCGCCGGCAGGCCGGTGGTCGTCACCGTGTTGCCGGCCGCGCCGAAGAACAGCGTGCCGCCGAGATCGGACACCAGGCCGGCCGCCTCGACGGTGTTGACAGTGACCACGCCCGAGAAGCCAACACGGTTGCCCGGGATGATGCTCGCCCACAAGGCACTGTTGAGCCCGGCGCTGGCGCCGGTACCGTCGATATTGAAAGTGGCCGTGCCGAGGTCGATGTTGTTACCGCCTCCCACCGCACCGCTCGCGACGACACCGATGGCGCTCGCACCGGGGAACGTTGTGCTGGTCGCCGTCTTGACCGCGACATTGGTCGTGTCGAATTTGATGTCGCCAGCCACACCGACCAGCAACAGGCCATAGCCGCCGACGCGGTTCGCCGTGGTGCCGGCGACAAAGGCGCCGCCATCGACCTGGTCGATGGCGGGGGTGGCCGCATTGGCGTCGAAAATGGCGGTCGTCAACAGGAAGCCGCCGACTTCGCCCTTGTTGCCGAGAAGCGTGATGTCGGAGAAGGCGCTGACCTTCATGGTGCCGGCGCCAGCCGTGCCGTCGACCGAAGCGATGTTGCCGCCCGTGGCCGAGAGGGTGAGGTTCGACAGCGCAACCTCGCTGTTGGCGGCCCCGTCGACGATCGACAGTGCGCCACCGTCGCCACCGGCGATCGTCGCCCGGTTGAGCACAAACTCGGTGATGGCGGTGCCATGCACGCCAATGCCGGTGCCGGTGTTGCTGATGATGACGTTGTCGATGCTGGCGCGGCCGGTGAAATCGACCGTGTTGCCACTCGCCGTCGTCAGCGTCGGCAGCACGGTGTCGACGCCGGCAGGCGCATCGATGATGCTCGACGAATTGATGTTGCTGAACTTGAAGTTGCCGCCGAGCGTGCCGCCGACACCGCCATAGGGCGCGGTGTCGATGGAGTCGCCGGCCTTGAGGCCGATCAGGATCTGGCCGTCGGCGAGATTCAGTGTGTTGTTGCCGCCGCCATTCTGCTGCGCCAGCATCATGTTGATCAAATTGCTGGTGCCGTTCTGCGACCTGTCGATCAGCGCAATGATCTTGGCGCCTGACGCTTCGGCGCCGGCGATCGAGCCTGGATTGTCGGCGGTGCCATCGCCGGTGCCGTTCGGGTCGACATAATAGATGGTGGAGCCCTGCGCTTCGGAGATATCGCCGATGAAGCCGCCGGTGGCGCCGTTGACATCCTTGAAATTGTAGGTGCCGCCGGCCGGGAAGCCGCCGGTTGAATTCAGGATGTCGACCGCCTTGACCGTCGACAGCTTGTCGGCGGCACCCTCGCCGTCGCCATAGATGAAGTTGACCGCGGTCGTGTTGCTGAACTGGAAGCCGATGCCGGGGCCAGCGCCGGGGCCGCCGATGGCGGAAGCGGTGGTGTTGGCCGGCGCGCCGGGATCGCCGAGCTGGATCGTGCCGGTGCCGGTGGTGTTGGTGAGGTTGACCGCCGTCGTGCCGGTCGAACTCGCGCTGGTCAGGTCGAAATCGCGCGCGGTGATGGTGCCGTTGACCACGGCATTGGCGAAGGTGATGCCGGTCGCGCCATTGCCGGTCATGGCGATGCCGAGGCTGGCGAAGGACAGCGTGCCCGAATTGGTGCCGGCAACGCTGACGCCGCTCTGGTTCAGGCCAACATTGGTGACGTTGGTGGCGCCGAAGGTGACGGTACCCGAATTGCCCGACAGGCTGATGCCCGTCGCGCTGCCACTGGCCGTGACCGCGCCGAACATCGCCGTACCGGCGACATTCGAAACGGCAAGCCCGGTTCCGGTTGAATTGGTGACGGAGAGCGGAGTTGTAGCGCTGAAGCTCGCGCCGGCGCCAAGCCCGCCAATCACGGCCCCGCCGCCGCCGGTCGCCGTCAGCGCCGAACCGGTGAAGCTGATCGCGCTGTTGGTCGGCGCCGTCGTGGTGCCGATGGCAAACAGATTGCCCGTGCCGGTCGACGTGACGCTGCCGCTGAAGGTCACCGAGCCGCCGGTGGTGCCGTCGATCTTGACCGCCGTGCCTGGTGCGCTTGCCGAACTGGATATGCCGGCCGAAACCGTGATCGCTGCGCTGCCGCCGGAAACGACGACGCCATCGCCGCTGCCGGAATTGGTGATGGTGCCGCCGATGCCGATCGTGCCGGTGTTGTTGGTCAGGCTGACGTCGGCGCCCGAAACCAGCGTCGTCACCAGGTTGCCGACATTGACGGTCGCGCCGCTGCCCTGCACCACGAAGCCGGGGCCGTTGCCGACAACTGTCGCGATGCTCGTCGTGCCGTTGAACGTGTAGATGCCGCTGGCGACATTGGTCAAACGGATGGCATCGCCATTGACGCGGCTGATGTCGACGGCGCCGAAGGTGACATTGCCGCCGCTGGTGTTTGCTATGACGATACCGCTGGAAACGATACCGCCCGAGCCATCCACGGTGACGCTTGCGAAGTTCACACCAGCCGCGCCGATGGTCATTCCGGTACCGCCGATGAGAATCCCCTTCTCATCCGGCCCGGCGCCGGTCGCCACGGTATTGCTGGCGCCGGTCACCGTCAGCGTACCGCCATTGATGGCGCTGAAGCCGTAACCGCCGTCGGTGGTCAGGTCGAGCCCGCCGGTGAAGTTTATCTTCCCGCCGGTGTTGCCGCTCAGGTCGATCGCGTTGGCGGCGCCGGTGCTGGCGGTGATCTTGCCGGTGAAGCTGGCGCTACCGCCGGTCATCGCGTTGATCTTCACCGCGCTTGCCGCGCCGGTCTGGTTGATCGTGCCGTTGTAGGTCAGGTTCGGCGCGGACGCATCGATGTTGACGGCGGTGCCTGAAGTGGTGCTGATCGAGCTCGCCGCGCCGAAGGTAAAGGTTCCGCTCGAACCATTGAGGACCGCGACACCCGAGCCGCTGCCGCCGGTGATGTCGAGATCGTTGAAGCTTGCTGTGCCGTCGAAATTGTTGGCCAGCACGGCGTTGACGCTGCTGCCGGTAATTGTCGTGTTGCCGGTGAAGTTGACGCTTGCGGCCGAATTGGCGAGCACGATGCCGGTCTGGCCTGGGGCCTGGATGTGCAGATTGTTGATTGTAACGGTGCCCGACGCGCCGTCGAGGACGAGACCGGTGGCGGCACCCGCGATCGTCACGCCACCGACGTTCAGGCCGTTGACCCCAGTTCCATCGATGGCAACGCCTATGCCGTTGCTGACGCTGAGGTTCTTGACGAGGTTGCCGTTGGCGAGGTCGATGGTGCTGTTGGCGGCGTTGTTGAGCGTCGCCCCGCCGAAGCCGAATGGATCGGCCTGCGTCGCGCCGGTAACGACATGGGTGCCGGTGACATTGGCGGGTGGGCCACCCAGGGTGACGGTACCGCCATTGGCGAAGGAAACGATCGACTGGCCGTTGGCCAGCGTGAAGCCATCGGCGTCGGTGTCGGTGGTCTGGACAGCCGCCGTCTTGACCAGCACGAAGATCGTGCTGGCGCTGGTGGTCAGATCATCGGCGGCGGCGGCATTGATCAAATTGCTGGCGCTGGAGCCATCGCCGAGGGGGCCGGTGCTGGTGGCGCCGACATAGATGACATTGGCGGCGTCGAACAGCTGCGGCCCGTTCAGCACCGTGTCATGGAAGGCATAAGTGCCGCTGCCCGGGTTCAGGCCGCGCATGTCGAGCGAAGCCGTCGTGCCGGTGATCGATCCGCCGCCGAACGAGAAGGTCGTGTCGGCGGTGGCTCCAGCCGCGCCATGCGTGCCCATTTGCACGCCGGTGCCGGCTGAAATGGTGCCGGTGCCGATCGTCACCGAGCCGCCGGTGGTGCCGGAAAGATCGATGCCGGTCGAACTGCCGGCGCCGGCGATGTCGAGCGAGGTGGCGGTGAAGGTCGACTGGCTGCCCGACAGGTCGAGCCCGGTCCGGCCGGTGGGCAGGCCGGTGATGTCGATGTTGCCGAAGCCGATCGTGCCGTTGGTGCCCGAAACGTCGATGCCGTTCTGGGTCGGCTGGCTGATGCTCACATCGCCGAACGTTACAGCGCCGGAATTGCCGCTGAGCAGGATGCCGTTCACACCAGCCTGGTTGATCGTCACCTGGCCGAACGTGACGGCGCCGGTATCATTTTTGAGCGAGATGCCGTCGCGGGATGGATTGGTGATGGTGACCGCGCCACCGAAACCAACCGTGGTGGAGCTGTCCCAGATGGTAATGCCGTCGAAAAGGGCGTTGGAGACCGTCGTCGCGCCGGTAACGGAGAAATTGCCGGAGGTGTGGAACAGGCCGACTCCACCCTGTCCGCCGGACTGGCTCAGCGCGTCCAGTGTGACATCGAGCTGGGTGCTGTTGGCAAGCCCGAGACTTTGGACTGTGAAGCCTGCCAGGCCGTTGCCCGAAATCGTGCCGCCAGTGATCGTCAGCTTTGCGGCGCCGATCGAATTGACGAAGACGCCATCGCCGCCATTGTCCTTCGCGTCGAGCGTCTCGAAACCATAGGTTCCTCCGCCGACGACGAACAGGCCGTGGCCGGTGTTGTTCGAGAGTGTCGTCGTGCCGGTGAAATTGTAGGCTCCGGCGCCGTCGATCGGCGGGCCGCTGCCGTCGATCTGCAGGCCGTCGCTCGTATTGCCGGTCGAGCTCAAATTGTTGGCGGTGACGCTGTTGACGCCATCGAACAGCAGACCATCGAGAGCGGCGCCCGAAACATTCAGGCCCGAAATCGTGACATTGCTGACGTTGCTGCCGTGGACACCGTTGGCGCTGCCGCCGGCGATGTTGAAATCGCGCAGCGAGCTGTTGTTGGCCAGGGTGACGACATCGCCGCTGCCGGAATCGGTCAGCGTCGCAGCACCCCCTGCATCCGAGACGACGCCTGTGTGTGTGATGTTGTCGCCGGTAATGTTGACCGGGATACCGCCGAGCGAGAAGGTCCGCCCGTTGCCGAACGAAGCCAGCGTCTGCCCGGCGCTGAGCGAGAAGCCGTTGACATCGTCGATGGCCGTGCCGCGATTGACCAGCACGAAGATCGCATCCGCGTCGGTGTTGGCATCGGCCGTCGCGATCGTGGCCAGGTCCAGCAGCGAGGAGCCGTTGCCCGAGCCGGTCGCGGAAGCGCCGACAAAGATCAGATTCTGGACGTCGAACAGTTGCGGGCCGCTGAACGTGGTCGAGCCGAACGCATAGTGGCCGAGCGTCTGGTTGAGGCCACGCGCGTCGAGCGAAGCGGTGATGCCGGCAATGGAACCGCCGCCGAAGCTGAACTCGGCATTGGCCGAATTAGCCGGCGAGCCGGCAATGCCGAAGCGCACGCCGGTGTCGACCCCGGCGATCGTACCGCCATTGGTGATGGCGATCGTTGCGCCGCCCGAGGTCGGCGACGAGAGATCGATGCCGATCGACCCAGCAGCACCGGTGCCGGTGACGTTGAGCGACAGTGCGGTGAAATTCGTACGGCTGCCGGAGAAGTCGAGGCCGGTGCCGACGCCGAGGCCGGAAATGACGATGTTGCCGGCGACCACCGCTGCATTGACGCCGGCAAACGAAATGCCGTCGCCGCCGGGGGCCGAGATGGCAACGTCGCCGAAGCGGATCGCCGCCGGCGAATTCGAAATGGCGATCGCCGGTCCGGTTGTGTTCGAGATCGTCGTCGCGCCGTTGACGGTGAAGCTGCCCGAGACCTGATCGAGCACCACGCCCGACGTGCCGCCGGACTGAGTGATCGAATCCAGCACCACATGCGCGGTGATCGGGTCGATGAAGACGGCGGTGCCGCCATTGCCCGACACGGTGCCGCCGGTGGTGGTGAAGCTGCCTGATGTCGCGGTGCCCTGCACGGTAATGCCGCGGTCGGCATTGTCCTTCGCATTGAGCGTCGCGAATGTATAGGTGCCCTTGCCGGTCGCATCGAGACCGTCGTCGCCATTGCCTTGCAGCAGCGTCGTGCCGGTGAAATTGTAGGTGCCGTCGCCCTCGATGTGCAGGCCGTCGAGGCCGTTGTTCTCAGCGGTGAAGTCCGAGCCCTTGATGCCGGTCGAGGTGCCCGTGAAGTCGGCGCCATTGCTACCGGCCCCGGTCACCGTGACATTGGTCAGCGTGGCGCCGGAGATGTTGTTGCCGAAGATGCCGTTGGCGCCGCCGGTGATGGTGATGCCGTTCAGCGTGTTGCCATTGCCCAGCGTAATGACGTTGTTGGCCGGATTGGTGCCCTGGATCGTGCCGTTGCTGCCGCCCAGGTTGAAGCTGCTGGTGCCGCCGCCGAAAAGCAGGGCGGTGACGCTGCTGCCACCGCCGATGACGGTCTGGCCATTGGTCAGCGTCACGCCGCCGGTGGTGATATTGCCGCTGCCGCCAAGCGCCACGACGAAGCCGTTGCCGGCCTTGGTCACCGCATCGTCCAGCGTCGTTGGATCGCCAATGGTGCCGAGGCCGAGCGAGTTACCGCCGTCGGCGAAGAAGAACTTGCCGAAAGCAGCGCCCGTGGCGGCATTGATGGCGAGGCGCGTCGTCGTGCCGCCGTTCACGTCCTGCGACTGGATCCTGACGCCGATATCGCCGCGCACGCGCTCGTTGACGCGTTTGCGCAGGCCTTCGCTGACCGGATAGACCGGCTCCGGCCCGCTGTCGGCCCCATTGTCGGCATTGTCAGAGCCGTGGCCGGGATTGAACGGGATGTTCAGCCGGACGCTGCCGGCGAACTGGGTGTCGTCGCGATTGTCGTTGCGGACCTCGCCGGCCAACACCAGCGAGGTGTTGCTGCCGAAGACATCGCCGATCGTATACTCGAACCCGGCCTTGGCGCCGGTGACGCTGTGGTCGTCGCCGTGCGGATCCTCGAAGTGATAGCCGCCGATATCCAGCCGCAGCGAATGCTTGTCGGGCAGGTTGATCGGCACCTGTGCGCCGACCTCGCCCTCGATGCCCCAGGCCGCGTATTGGCGATGATCAATCACCGATATCTGCTCGAGCAGCTGGTTTCCGACCATCGACAGGGTCGAGTCGGTGGAGCGGTCTTTGTAGTCGCCCTTGATCGGCAGATAGACGTTCACATGCGCGTCGAAATGCGGCGTGATCGCCTCGGCGCCGAGCGTCGCGGCGGTGAACTGGTTGCTGTTGAAGTTCTCGACGTTGAGATAGGCGTAGCCGCCGATCATCAGGTCCGGATTGACGATGCGGCGGACGCCGAGGCCGACATCCTGGCCGAAACCGTCCTTAAAATCGTGCTTGGCCCGGACATCCAGGAACAGCACCGATTCGGCCGTCTGCTTCAGCGGAATGAAGCCTTCGAGCGCGGCGTTGCCGCCATTGTTGTCAGCGCCGACGATGGCGCGCACCTGCGGCTGCCACAACCCGTTCGGGTCGGCATAGGCCGACATGCCTGAAAGGCCAAGCGCCAGCGTCGTAAGCGCCGTCGTCTTCCACAGATGCCTGGCAATTTGCGAACGGCGATAGCCGGCGCGCACGCGGAAGTCCTCCCCACGCGCCGCCATCTCACCAACTTGCCGAGATTTCTCGGTAGTTCCCATCCCAGGCGAGTCCTTCTGGGACTGCACGTCCCGCGTGTTCAAGTCTTACGCAGATTGTATTGTATAGCGAGTCTCGGCTCCTTCGATTTCTAGAGGTTTCCTCCAATTTTCTTTCGTGTGTCCGAAAGGTCACAGTACTTTTGCCGGCTTTCTTGGCGCCGGCCTAGCTTCCGAAACAGTCCCGAGTGTTGTATCAAACCCCACCGATGAAAATACCTGACGAGGAAAGAAAGAATGCGGGGCCTAAAGAAAATGTCATCAAGTTTAGCTCTTGCTAATCTAATGATCACAAGTTCAGCCGCCCTGTGGCTGGTCCTGTCGGCGGCAGGACCGGCCCTTGCCGAAGACGCCAAGCCGGCCCAGCCCAAACCGACTGATTCCAATGCAAAACCTGCCGATGCCAATCCGTGGGCGGTAAACTGCTCTAGTGGCTCGGCAACCGCCGAGCTTCAGTGCCAGGTGTCGCAGAACCTGACCGAAGCCAAGTCCGGACAGCGCGTGCTGACCGTGACCGTGCGCCGCGACAACGGCAATGGCGGCCTGGCCATGCTGCTCGCGCTGCCACATGGGCTGTTCCTGCCGTCCGGCGCCTCGTTCCAGATCGACCAGGGCCAGAAGACAGTGCTCGCCATCCAGACCAGCGACCAGAACGGCGCCTATGCCGCCACGCCGCTGTCAGCGGATATCATCAAGACCATGAAGTCGGGAACCAACCTGAACATCGGCATGGAATCGGTCACCCGCAAGCCGGTCACCATCCCGGTATCGCTCGCTGGCTTCACGGCTGCCGTCGCCAAGCTGGAATCCATCAAGTAGCGGGGGTGCTGTCGCGCCAACATCACGCAAGTCCGCACACCTCTGCCCCCATGAAACCGGGCTTGATTGTCTCTACCCGGAATGCTCCGTTGCCGCTTCGGACATCCGGAGAAGAATTCATGACGGGGTTTGTCGACCGCCTGCGCGCGACGCAACTGATGGAACGCGCCGGCCTGCAGGCGCTGGTGCTCTGCGCGCCCGAGGCATTCCACTATGCGACCGGTGCCTGGATCGGCCCGGCGGGACTGTTCCGGCGAGCCGGCGCCGGCTTCGTCGTCATCCCGGCCCGGCAAGACCTGCCGATCGGCGTCGTGGTGGCCGACTTCAACGCGACGCAGTTGCAGGCGGCATTGCCGGACGCCGTGGTCCGCAGCCACCCGATCTGGATCGAAACCGCCACGCTCGACGTCTCGACCATCGGCCATGCACTGGCGCAACGCATCGAGACCGGCCTCGCATCCTCTGGCCGGTCGCCCGACTTTTCCCGGCCAGCGACATTCGACCTGGCCAGTTCCGCCCGCGAGCTGAAGCAGATCCTGACAGGCTTCGGGCTTGACCGCGCGACCATCGGCGTCGATCTCGATTTCATTGCCGTCACCGATTTTTCGGTCCTGCAGGCGATGCTGCCGGGTTGTTCGATGGTCGACGGTTCGGCGGTTCTCGATCGGTTGCGGGCAGTAAAGTCGCAACGCGAGATCGAGCTGCTTCAGCAAGGCATCATCCTGTCGGAAGCCGGGCTGGACCGGTTGCAGGTGGACGCCATGGCCGGCATGCGCCAGGCCGATCTCGTCGCGCTCTACCGAGACGGCGTTGCCTCGGCCGCGGCCCGCCTATCGCATCCGGTTGCTACCGCCGAATACGTTACGCTGGGCGCCCGGGCCAAAGGCGCCGATGCCAAGGCAATGGCCGGCGATCCGCTGAAGTGCGACATGGTCTGCACCGTCGGCGGCTACGCCTCAGACATGTCGCGCAACTTCATTTTCGGGTCGCCATTCGCCGAACAGGCCGAGCTCCATGCCATCGCCGAGCGGGCCTTCGAGGATGGGCTGGCGGCCCTTGTTCCGGGAGCCTCGCTCGGCCATGTGCACCGCGTCGCCAGCGACAGCCTGGCGCGGCAAGGGCTACGCTCCTACCGCCGCGGCCATTTCGGCCATGGCGTCGGCCAGTCGGTCTTTTCCGAACAATGGCCGTTCATTGCCGCCGACAGCGATGTCGTCATCGAAGCCGGCATGGTGCTGGCCTTCGAAGTCCCGCTCTACATCGACGGCCTCGCCAGCTTCAATCTCGAGGATCAGTTCCTGATCACGCCGGACGGGCCGGTTGCCATGAACCGCTTGCCAAGACGGCTGGAGACGATTGGTTAGCGAGGGCGGGTTTGGTCCTGGTCGTTGCTCACTGCGGGAGTAGCGCTCCACAGCGCGATGCGCCAAGGTCGATAATTGAGTTTTCGCGCCGTGTTCGGCGCCTTTGCGGCAAGAGGGAAGAAATGCTCGACATGGCACCATCGAAACAGGCGGCCGCATGGCTCGGCTCCTTTGCCAAGGCGCTCGAAGCGGGCGATGTGGCGGCGGCAAGCAGCCTGTTCGTCGACGACTGCTACTGGCGCGATCTCCTGACCTTCACCTGGAACATCACGACCATGGAAGGACGCGGGGCGATCGCCGATATGCTCGCGTCGACGCTGGCGGCGACGAAGCCGACGGCTTGGCGGCTGACCGGCGAGGCGACCTCGGACGAGGGCACTGTCGAGGCCTGGTTCAGCTTCGAGACCGCATCGGCGCGTGGCCAGGGCGTCATGCGCCTGCGCGATGGCCGCTGCCGCACGCTGTTCACCGCAATGACCGACCTGAAAGGGTTCGAGGAGCGCAAGGGACCCGCGCGGCCGCTGGGCGTGCGCCACAAGGCCGACCCCGGCCGCGAGACCTGGACGGAGGCGCGGGCGCGCGAGACGCGCGACCTCGGCGCCGGCGAACAGCCCTATTGCCTTGTCATAGGCGGCGGTCAGGGCGGCATCATGCTGGGCGCGCGGCTCAGGCAGCTCGGCGTGCCCACCATCGTCATCGAGAAGAATGCGCGCCCCGGCGATTCCTGGCGCAACCGCTACCGCACGCTCGTGCTGCACGATCCGGTCTGGTACGATCATCTGCCCTACATTCCGTTCCCGGAAAACTGGCCGGTGTTCACGCCCAAGGACAAGATGGGCGACTGGCTGGAAATGTACACGCGCGTCATGGAGCTCAACTACTGGGTCGCCACGAAGTGCGTCAGTGCCTCCTATGACGAGGCCGAAAAGGTCTGGACCGTCGTCGTCGACCGCGTCGGCCGCCACATCACGCTGAAGCCGAAGCACATCGTGTTTGCCACCGGCGCATATGGCCCCCCGCGGCAGATCGATCTGCCGGGCGCCGATCAATTCAAGGGCGAGTTGCTGCACTCCAGCCAGTACTCCAGCGGCGAGAAATTCCGCGGCAGGAAGGTCGCCGTCATCGGCGCGGCAAGCTCGGGGCATGATGTCAGCGTCGACCTCTGGGAGAGCGGTGCGGAGGTCACCATGATCCAGCGCTCGCCGACCACAGTGGTCAAGTCGGACACGCTGATGGAAGTTGGCTTCGAGATCTTTTCGGAGAACGCGCTGGCGCGCGGCATCACCACCGAGAAGGCCGACATGATCGTCGCCTCGACGCCCTTCGCGTTGGTGCCGAAGGGCCAGCAGGCGCTCTACGAGGTGATCAAGGCGCGCGACGCGGCCTTCTACGACCGCCTGCGCGCCGCCGGCTTCGCCATCGATTTCGGCGATGACGAGACCGGTCTGCTGATGAAAGCATACCGCACCGGCTCCGGCTACTACATCGATGTCGGCGCTTCCGACCTGATCATCGACGGCGAGATCGGCGTGCGCAGCGGCGTCGCCATCAAATCGCTGACGCCGAGCGGCATCCTTTTCGAGGACGGCAGCGAGCTTGCCGCCGACGCGATCGTCGCCTGCACCGGTTTTCAGTCAATGAACGAGACGGTGGCCGCGATCGTCTCGCGCGAGGTCGCCGACAAGGTCGGCCCGTGCTGGGGGCTTGGCTCCGGCGTGAAGGGCGATCCCGGACCCTGGCAAGGCGAGTTGCGCAACATGTGGAAGCCGACTGCTCAGCAAGCGCTGTGGTTCCACGGCGGCAATCTGGCGCTGTCTCGCTTCTATTCGAAATATGTGGCGCTGCAGATCAAGGCGCGCATGGAAGGGATTGAGACGACCGTCTATGGGGCGTTCAGCAACGCCGGTCGGTGACGCCCGATCTTCCCCCACGTGGGGGAGATTGGCTCTCATCACTCGTGCCGATGCCCAAAGTGCTGCGCCGCCACCTCGACATGCGTATGCGCGGTGTGCGCCTCGAAACGCTCGGTCTCGCTGGCATCGTTGATCGCCTCGTTCGGCCACCAGGTGCCGCCGATGGCGATGCCTTCGCAGACCAGCCGCTGGTCGGCGACCAGCGACGCGCCGACCGCGTCGACAAAGGTAAAGCGACCTGGGCGCTGCCGCAGCACGGCGACGTCGCCGACGGTGCCGACCGCCAGCGTGCCGAGGTCGGGCCTGGCAATCACCTGCGCCGGGGCTTGTGTCGCCGCGCGTAGAACCTCGACCAGCGGCATGCCGAGCGCCAAAAGCTTCGACATGCAGACCAGGATGTCGAAGGCTGGCCCGTCGACGCAGTAGAGATGGACGTCGCTGCTGATCACGTCGGGCGCCAGCCCTTCCTCGAGCATGGCCCGGGCGACCGCGAAATCGAACGAGCCCATGCCATGGCCGAGGTCGAAGATGACGCCGCGCTCGCGCGCCAGCCGCATGTCCGGCCGCACCGCGCCCGAGGCGAACACCGGCGCGTTAGGGAACGGCCGGAAGCAGTGGGTGAGGATGTCGCCCTTGCGCAGGCGCGGCAGCACTTCCGAGCGGCCGGGCGGCGGCTCGTCGATATGCGCCATCAGCGGCAGGCCGGCCTGGTCGGCGGCCTCCAGCGCCAAGTCGACCGGGGCGATGCCGCTGGTGCCGCCGGCATGGCGGCCGGACCGAACTTTGACGCCGACCACGACATCGCGGTGTTCGCGCGCCGCGGCCACGACCTCGCGCGGTTCGCACAGCCTGAGATCGCTGCACTCGCCGACCGACACCGTCTGCGAGAAGCCGAAGATGCCGGCAAAGGAAATGTTGACATAGGCCAGGATGCGAACCTTCGAGCGCTCCATGACATGGCGGCGGAAGCCGAGGAAATTGCCCGCGCCCGCACTGCCCGCATCGATGAAGGTGGTGGTGCCGCTTTTGGCGGCCAGTCGGTCGGCATCGACGCCGAGCGACGTGCCGCCCCAATAGACGTGGCTGTGCAGGTCGACGAGGCCGGGAGTGACGATGCAGCCGGCGGCATCGACGATCTGCGCGGCGCGGTCGGCCGGGATATCGACATCGACCGCGGCAATGCGGCCATTGGCGATGGCGACATCGCGCGGCGCATCGAGCCTGGATGCCGGGTCGATCAGCCGTCCGCCCTTCAGCAGGAGGTCGAATTGCATTGAGGTAACCTCCGTTTCGTTGTTTTGCCGCCTCAAGACTTAGACCGGCCGGTAGGCCACCGCCTCGACTTCGATCTTGATGTCGATCATCAGCCGCGACTCGACCGTGGTGCGGGCCGGCGGGTTCTTCGGGAAATGCCTGGCATAGACCGCGTTGAAGGCGCAGAAATCGCGCGCGTCCTCAAGCCAGACCGTGGTCTTGACGACATCGTCCAGGGTGCAGCCGGCCAGCGCCAGCGCGGCCTTCACATTGGCGAGCACCTGTTCGGTCTGTTCCGTTATGCCGCCCTTGACCACGATGCCGTCGCTGCCTACGGGAACCTGGCCCGAGACATAAACGAAATCGCCGGCGCGCACGGCCGGCGACAGCGGCACATGCGACGTTCCAAAACACTGCTTCGGCAAGGGATCACCTCCTCTGATGACGTGACGGGATGCCATGGCGGCTCCCGCTTCGATCGACATCTACAGCGATCGGGGCGATCCTCATAGGGGTTCTGTTGGAAAGCAACATTTTCACAGAATCCATGTTGCTTTATTACAGAAGCGCTTGCATCGTGCGCGCCGTCACGCTGCTTTGAAGCCGCGACGATAGACGCACTTGCGAGACCGGAGACAGTGAAAAATGACCTACGACAAGAACCCGTTTCCGGCCGGCGATTCCGATCGCCATGCGCTCTGGGAAATGTTGGTGCGGCGCGACATCGACGCCTTCATCGGCCAGGACTGGTCGATGGTCGAGGATGATTTCGTGGCCTCGAGCTTCTTCGGCATGCATGCGCATTTCCTTAGCAATGCCGACGCCTGGCGGCTGCAGTTCCCGAGGCTGGAGGTCTATCGCGACGAGTGGCTGCGCCAGGCCAAGGAGACCGCGGCGACGAAATTCGCCGAACCGCTGCGCGAGGCGCTGTTTCGCGTCACCAACATGCGTGACATCGATGTCGACGGCGACCGCGCCGTGCTGCACAAGAAATTCGACGGTTCGGTCGCCAAGGCCGACGGCAGCGTCGACAGGCTGAAATGGCAGACGCTGTATTTCTGCACCAAGGTCGGCGGCAGCTGGAAGATTGCGGGCTTCGTCGGCTACATGCCGCATCCGCTTGGCAGCTCGTAGCGCTGGTTGAGCGGCGCTGCGCCGCTGATCAGTAGATCGTGACGAAGGCCGGGAACAGCAGGCCGGTCGCCCGGAAATGCTCGACCAGTTCGATGGCCGGGAAGATGGCGAGGAAATAGAGCCCGTCATAGAACGTGCGCTTCAGCGCCTGCGTCGAGAACTGCATCTGGTCATGGTCATGATACAGAAGCGGATTTGGCCAGAACCGGGGCGTGTTCTTGACATAGGCAAGGTAGGTCGGGCCGAACTTGCCAAGCAGGAATCCGGCTTCCTTGCGCGCCGTGATGTGGAAGATGAAGAAGCTGGCAAGACCAAGCGCGACGGCCGCCAGCAACGAGCCGTAGAGCAATCCGACCCCAACCGCGCCGACCGTCGAGAAAAAGTAGAGCGGGTTCTGGGTAATCGAAAATGGTCCGGTCGAGACCAGTTCCTCGTTCTTCTTGCCGCCGACATAGAGGATGCTCCACAGCCGTCCTACGACACAGACCAGTACCAGGCAGAAGCCGAACAGTTCGAGCGTCTCGTGCCCGTTCGAGCCTTCGCTGAGCGCCGGTTTTGTGAGAAACAGAAGCAGCACAGCCAGCACAGCCGCCGCCCGCACGAAGATCAGCCGCTTGCGCTGGTTGAAGGCCCGAGAAACCGGCTTTAGGGTAGCGTAGGTCATCGTGTTTCCTGAAGCCTGGCAACCGGGCGTCCGGCAACCTGGGGGCACTGGGCCACCCCATTGATGGCGGATGCAAGGCGTACGGCATTCTATCAGCGCACCGCGAGGCGTTCGTAAAGGCCTTTCGCGCGGCCCCAGCCCATTCTTACGAATTTGTAAGCCGCCGGACAGGCGAGCGTGAACTCGCTTCCCTACTGTGCTGGTGTCGGATCGGCCACCACCGGGCCGGATTCAATTGCCGCAACCGGCATCAAACAGGGAAACATCTCATGAGACGATTTGCGCTGGCCATCGCAATGGGCACCCTCGCCTTGTCCAGTCCGGTTTCCTCCGTGTTTGCCGCCACCGCGCCTTGCGAGGATACGCTGAAGACCCTTCGTGCGGCGGAGGCGGCAGCCACGCTCAGCGCCGCGGACAAGGCGAAGGTCTCGGAACTGGAAGCCAAGGGCATCGAACGCTGCAACGCCGACGACGACAAGCGCGCCGACGAGTTCTTCGCCCAGGCCATGAAGGTCATGGGCAAATAGTGCCGCGAACCACCAGCCGCAGGACGTCCGCCATGCTTTCTCCCACTACGCCAAATCTCGCAGTTCCCAGCCACAACAGGGTCCCGGAGGTCACGGTCGATTTCTGGCTGATCAAGCTGATGGCGGTGACCATGGGTGAAACGGCGGCCGACTATCTCGCCGTCAACCTCGGCCTCGGGCTGACCGTCACCTCACTGGTCATGACCGGCATCCTGATCGTCGCCCTCGTCCTGCAGTTCGCGCAGAAGCGTTACGTGCCCTGGGCCTACTGGCTGGCGGTGGTGCTGATCAGCATCGTCGGCACGCTGATTACAGACAATCTCGTCGACAATTTCGGCGTACGCCTGCAGACGACGACCATCGCCTTCTCGGTGGCGCTCGCCGCGACATTCGCCGTGTGGTACGCCAGCGAGCGAACGCTGTCGATCCACACCATCGTCACCACCAGGCGCGAGATCTTTTACTGGCTGGCGATCCTGTTCACCTTCTCGCTCGGCACCGCCGCCGGCGACCTCGTCGCCGAGAGCTTCGACATGGGCTACCTGACATCTGGCCTGTTGTTCGGTGGCGTCATCGCGCTCATCGCGCTTGCCTGGTACCTGCTTCATCTCGACGGCATCCTGGCCTTCTGGCTCGCCTATATCCTGACACGGCCGCTTGGCGCCTCCTTCGGCGATCTCTTGTCGCAGCCAGTCGAATATGGCGGCCTGGGTTTCGGCACCATTTTCACCAGCCTGATCTTCCTTGGCAGCATCATTGGTCTCGTTCTCTACATGACGCTCAAGAAAACCGCCGACGAGGCCGACGAAATCCTGCTGGAATCGGACTAGGCGAAGTCTTGTCGGGTCGCTTGCATTGACGGTCCACATACCTGGGCGATCAGCCGGAACGCCCATCGCTTCGTCATCCACGGGCGGAGCAAGGAGCGCAGCGACGCAGCGCAGACCCGAGGATCCATGCCGCGAGATTGGCCGAAGGATGCAGCGGAGCAGAATTCCGTACCGCTGCATCGATTTGGCGGCGCCGTATGGAAGCAGCCTCGCGACATCCTAGGAACGGGCCCATGCCGGTGCTAGCCTCTCACCGAAATCGGCCACAAACCGGAACAGCCATGCGACTTCTGCTTGTCGAGGACGACCACAGGACGGCCGATTACATCGTCCGAGGATTAACCGAGGCCGGCCATGTCTGTGACCTGCTGCGCAACGGCCACGATGCGCTTTTCGCGGCGACTAGCGGCAGCTATGACGTGATCATAGCCGATCGCATGATCCCTGATCTCGACGGCCTGTCGATGATCAAGGCGGTACGCGCAGCAGGCGTGCGCACACCGGCGATCTTCCTCACCTCGGTCGGCGGCGTCGACGACCGCGTCGAGGGGCTCGAGGCCGGCGGCGACGACTATCTCGTCAAGCCCTTCGCCTTTTCCGAGCTTCTCGCCCGCATCAACGCGCTTGGCCGCCGGCCGGCCGCGCAGGAGCAGAAGACCGTTTTGCGGGTTGCCGACCTCGAAATGGACCTGATCATGCGCCGCGTCACGCGTCAGGGCCAGCCGATCGACCTGCAGCCAAGGGAGTTCAGCCTGCTGGAGGTGCTGATGCGCGGCGAAGGACGCGTGATCACCCGCACCATGCTTCTGGAGCGCGTCTGGGATTTTCACTTCGACCCCAAGACCAGCGTCGTCGAAACCCATATCAGCCGGCTGCGGGCCAAGATCGACAAGCCTTTCGAAACCCAGCTTATCCACACCGTCCGCAACACCGGCTACAGTCTGCACGCAGCGCCATGACCGGAGCATGGCCCCGCCTGCTGCGCAGCACGCCATTCCGGCTCGCCCTGACGTTCGCCTTCCTTTTCATGCTCGCCTTCGTGCTGTCGGGCGCCATCGTCTACCAGATGATGAGCGCCGATCTTGCCGAGCAACTCGACGACACCATCAAGGAAACCTACGCGGTCATCGCGGCGACCTATGCCGACAAGGATCTCAAGGAGCTTGTCGAGACCATCGAAAGCCACTCCATGCGCAGCCCGAAGAAGGAACAGCTGTTTTCGCTGACCGACGCAGCCGGGATTTGCTTGGCCGGCAATTTCACGGCAGCTGGACTTCCCGACGGCTTCTCGATGTTCAACGCCGAAATGCCCGGCGTGCCGCCCGGCGCTGAATACCGTGCCTATTCCGGCTCGATTGGCGGCAACAATCTGACGGTCGCCTTCAGCCTGTCCGAGACCGAGGAACTGGAAACGATCATGCTGATGAGCTTCGGCTGGGCGACGCTGATCATCACCGGGCTGGCGGTCGCCGGCGGCGCGCTGCTCGCCTCGCGCGTCCAGCGCCGGCTCGACGGCATCGCCGCCACCATGGTGGACGTCTCGCATGGACGGCTGGATACCCGCATCCCGCTGACCGGCAAGGACGACGACATCGACATCGTCTCCCGCCAGGTCAATGCGGCGCTCGACCGGCTGTCGGCTTTGGTCGAAGGCATGAAACAGGTCAGCGCCGACATCGCCCACGACCTGAAGACGCCGCTCAACCGCCTGCAGATGATCCTGGAAGGCGCCGCCGCCGGGGCCGCGCAGGGCCGGGAGGTCTCCGACGATCTGGCCGAGGCGCGCGCCGAGGGTCACCAGATCAACGAGACCTTCGATGCGCTGCTGCGCATCGCCCAGATCGAGGCCGGCGCCCGCAGGGCGCGCTTTACCGATGTCGCACTCGGCGAAATCCTGCAAACCATCGCCGAGATCTACACCGACGTGGCCGAGGACGACGGCAAGGTGCTGTCGTCGACCAAACTGAACGAAACCGCGAACCGGATCCATGGCGATCGCGAATTGCTGACGCAGATGTTCGCCAATCTGGTGGAGAATGCGCTCCGCCATTGCCCGCCCGGCACAACCATCAAGCTGTCGGTGACGCGCCAGGGCGATCGCGTTGTCGCCAGCGTCGCCGACAATGGACCCGGCATTCCTCCGGACGAGCGCGAGAAAGTGTTCCAGCGGCTCTACCGGCTTGACCACAGCCGGTCCACGCCGGGCAGCGGCCTCGGCCTTAGCCTTGTCAGGGCCATCGCAGACCTGCATGGCGCATCGATCGCCCTTGAGGATTGCCGGCCGGGCCTCGCCGTGGTGGTGAGCGTTCCGCTGGCATTTGGTTAGCCGGCGATCCGGCTTGGGTCCTGAAAGTCCCGGCTCCACCGAGTCAGATCAGCGGTCGATGCGGGTCGACAGGATGATCGACGACAAGGTTCGCTCGACCCCGTCCATGGCGCCGATCTGGTCGAGCAGCATATCGAGGTCCCGGATCGATGGCGCGTCGACGGTGACGATCATGTCGAAATTGCCGCTGACCGAATGCAGTGTCCTCACCGGCGCCAGCGCCTGCAGGCCGCGCACCACCTTGTCGGCGAGCTTCGGCGTCACGGTGAGCAGCACATGCGCCCGCACCAGCCCCTGCTCGTAGTCCGGCGCCAGCCGGACGCCGTAGCCGGTGATGATGCCGCGCTGCTCCAGCCGTTCGATCCGGCTCTGCACCGTCGTGCGCGAGACACCGAGCTTGCGCGCAAGTTCGGCGGTCGAGGCACGCGCATTGTCGCGCAGCAGGGAGAGCAGGGCCTGTTCGGCTTCACTGAGCATTTCGACGATTCCCTCCGGCATAATGCACAATCAGAGTTTCGTTTCGAACAATTCCACGCTTCCTTTCGACGAGCAAGCTGCGATTCTGATGCATATCTCCCAGAAGTGCACAGCGCTTTTGGGACAAACGACATGCATAAAACAATGTGCTCAGGTTCAGCTTTTGGGTGAGGGACGTTTCATGAAGAAAATTGTTGTTGTCGGCGCCGGCAAGATCGGTTCGACCATTGCCGAAATGCTCGCCGCCACCGGTGACTACCACGTCACCCTCGTCGACCGCTCGGCGGCACAGCTCGCTTCGGCCGAACTGCCGGGCACGGTTGCCACGCTGGAACTCGACATCGAGGCATCGGGCGCGCTCGAGGCGGCCTTGGCCGGCAAGTTCGCGGTGCTCAGCGCCGCCCCCTTCCACCTGACCACGCGCATCGCCGAGGCAGCGGCAAACGCCGGCGTGCACTATCTCGACCTCACCGAGGACGTCGTCAGCACCAGGCGGGTCAAGCAGCTGGCGCTTTCGGGCAAGAGCGCCTTCATCCCGCAATGCGGACTGGCGCCGGGCTTCATCTCGATCGTCGCCAACGATCTCGCCAGCCGCTTCGATTCGCTGGAAAGCGTGCGCATGCGCGTCGGCGCGCTGCCGCAGTATCCGTCGAATGCCCTGAACTACAATCTGACCTGGAGCACCGACGGCGTCATCAACGAATATTGCGAGCCTTGCGAGGCGATCGTCGAGGGCGAGCTGATCGAAGTGCCGCCGCTGGAGGAGCGCGAGGAGTTCTCGCTCGACGGCGTCACCTACGAGGCGTTCAACACCTCGGGCGGGCTGGGCACGCTGGCCGAGACGCTGAAAGGCAAGGTGCGCACGCTGAACTACCGCACCATCCGCTACCCCGGCCATGCCGCGATCATGAAGGCGCTGCTCAACGACCTTGGCCTGCGCCACCGCCGCGACGTGCTGAAGGACATTTTTGAAAGCTCCCTGCCGGCGACGCTGCAGGACGTGGTCATCGTGTTCGTCACCGTCTCGGGCCGCAAGAACGGCCGCCTGCTCCAGGAAACCTACGCCAACAAGATCTATTCCAAGCGCGTCGGCGACGTGGTGCGCAGCGCCATCCAGATCACCACCGCCTCCGGCATCTGCGCCGTGCTCGACATGCTGGCCGACGGGACCTTGCCCGCGACCGGTTTCGTCAAGCAGGAAGACATCGCGCTCGACGCCTTCCTCGCCAACCGTTTTGGCCGCGCCTATGCGCAGCACGAAATGGTGAGCCGGCTCGCAAGCTGAGATTTCGGGCCGTTCTTGCCTTCTCCCCTTTCGGGAGAAGGTGGATCGGCGCGCAGCGCCGAGACGGTTGAGGGGTGTTGGACGGAGAGCTGTCGGTGCCACGCCGGAGCACCCCCTCATCCGTCGCCTTCGGCGACACCTTCTCCCACAAGGGGAGAAGGGAAAGCCACCATTCAAATATGCAGCGCGTGCCCCAGCGCCTTGAGCGCCGCTTCCTGGAACCCTTCGCCTTGCGTCGGATGGGCATGGATGGTGCCGGCGATATCCTCCAGCCTTGCGCCCATTTCAAGCGCCAGCCCAAAGGCTGCCGCCAGTTCCGACGCGCCCTGGCCGACTGCCTGGATGCCGAGCACCAGATGATTGTCGGCGCGGGCAACGACACGGACGAAACCGTCTTCGCCGAGTTTCGTCATCGCCCGGCCGTTGGCGGCAAACGGGAACATGCCGATCTTGATCTCGCCGCCCGCCGCCTTGGCCTCCTCCGGCGACAGGCCGGCCGTCACCAGCTCGGGATCGGTGAAGCAGACGGCGGGAATTGAGCGCTTGTCCCAGCTGCGCTTGTGGCCGGCAAGGATCTCGGCGACCATCTCGCCTTGCGCCATCGCCCGGTGTGCCAGCATCGGCTCGCCGGTGACGTCGCCGATGGCGAAGATGCCACGCATCGAGGTGCGGCACTGGTCGTCGATGCGGATGAACTTTCCCGCCATGTCGAGGTCGATCTGGTCGAGCCCCCAACCTTCGGTCACGGGCTTTCGGCCGACGGTGACCAGGATTTTGTCGGCGGCAATCTTGGCGCTCTTGCCGTCCGATGTCTCGACCAGCAGCGCGCCGCCCTTGTTCCCCTTGGCCTTCGCGCCTGTCATCACCTCGATGCCGAGCGCGGCGAGCCGCTTGACCACCGGCCGCGTCAACTCGGCATCGTACTGCGCCAGCACGCGCGGCAAGGCCTCGACCACGGTCACCTCAGCGCCCATCTTGGCGAAGGCGATGCCGAGTTCGAGCCCGATATAGCCACCACCGACGACGGCGAGCTTCTTCGGGACTTCGCTTAGGGCCAGCGCCTCGGTGGACGAAATCACCGTGTCGCCGAACGGCAGGAACGGCAGCTCGACCGGCGCCGAACCAGTGGCGATGACGATCGTCTCGGCGCGGATCACCTGCACTCCGGTCTCGGTCTCGACGGCGACGGTCTTGCCGTCGCGGAACGTCGCCCAGCCCTGCACGGTCTTCACCCCAGCCTTCTTGAGCAGACCGGCGACACCACTGTTGAGCCGGCTGACGATGCCGTCCTTCCAGGCGACGGTCCTGGCAAGATCGAGCACGGGAGCGGTGACCGAGATGCCGAGCGGGCTGTTGCCGCCCGCCATGTGCGACACCTTCTCGAACTCCTCCGCCGCATGGATAAGTGCCTTGGAGGGGATGCAGCCGACATTGAGGCAAGTGCCGCCCGGCTTGCCGGCCTCGACGATCACCGTATCGACGCCGAGCTGGCCGGCACGGATGGCGCAGACATAGCCACCAGGACCGGCGCCGATGACGAGCAGCTTGCAGGAGATTTCTTTCATCGTGGCATCCTAACTCGTTGTCGCGCTGGATCGGAAAGAACACTCCGTCGAGATCCTTCGCGCCCCCCTCTGTCCTGCCGGACATCTCCCCCACGAGGGGAGGAGATTGGCTGCATCGGCGCTCCGCTCACTCCTCAAGCGGCGAAAATTGGCGAAAGCCGGTGTGACGTCCGATCTCCCCCCTCGTGGGGGAGATGCCTGGCAAGGCAGAGGGGGGCGCTGTCCCGCCGGCATCTCGATCGTTCCTTCAATCCACAAAAATCAGCGCCGGCGTTTCCAGCAACGACTTGATGCGCTGGATGAAGACGGCGGCGTCCCAGCCGTCAATGACGCGGTGGTCGAAGCTGGAGGACAGGTTCATCATCTTGCGCGGCATGAACTGGGTGCCGTCCCAGACCGGCCGCACCATCATCTTGTTGACGCCGATGATCGCCACTTCCGGATGGTTGATGACAGGCGTCGTCGCCACGCCGCCCATGGCACCGAGCGAGGTGATGGTGATGGTCGAGCCGGACAGCTCGTCGCGTGTCGCGGTGCCGGACTTGGCCGCCTCGGCAAGCCTGATCACCTCGGCGCCGCACTCCCAGATGTCGCGCGCCTCGGCATGCTTGACCACCGGAACGACCAGCCCCGACGGCGTCTGCGCGGCGATGCCGATATGGATGCCACCATGCTGGTGGATGATGCCGGCCTCGTCGTCGAACAGCGAATTGAGATTGGGCTGGTCTGCTATCGCCTTGACCATCGCCCGCATCAGGAACGGCAGCAACGTCAGCTTCGGTCGCTCCCCCTTGGCCACGCGCTTTTCCTTGTTCAGCGCTGCGCGCAATTCTTCCAGCGCGGTGACGTCGATCTCCTCGACATAGGTGATGTGCGGGATGCGCGATTTGGACAGCGTCATCTTCTCGGCGATCTTGCGCCGCAGCCCCACCACCTTGATGTCCTCGACGGTATCGTTGCGGGCGAGGCCTGATGTTTTCACAACTTGGGGTCCGCGCGCCAAAAAAGCTTCGATGTCCTCATGACCGATGCGGCCGGCCGGGCCGCTTCCCGAAACCTGCCGCAGATCGATCCCCGCCTCCTTTGCCCGCAGGCGGACCGCGGGCGACGCCAGCGGCTTTTCGCCCTCCTGACGCGGTGCGCCGGAGACGGAAGGCTGCCGCGGGCTTTTCGAGACGGCGGGCGCAGGTTTCACGTCTGTCCCGCTCGCCTTTGGCGGCGCCTTCGCGGCTGGCGCGGCGGTCTCGGGCTTCGGGGTCGGCAGCTTCGCCGGCGGCTCAGCGGCCACCACTTCAACCTCACCGCCCTGCGGCTTCACATTGCCCTCGCCTGCCACCTTCAACCGCACGATCGGCGAGCCGATCGCCACCGTGTCGCCGATCTCGGCGCCCAGCCAAAGGATTTCGCCATCGACCGGCGACGGAATCTCGACCGTCGCCTTGTCGGTCATCACCGCGGCAAGCACGGTGTCCTCGCGCACGATATCGCCGATCTTGACGTGCCATTCGACGAGCTCTGCCTCGGCGACGCCTTCGCCGACATCGGGCAACTTGATGATGTGTTCGCCCATCCTAAGCTCCCATGGTTTCCAGCAGCGCCCGGCCGACGCGCGCCGGACCGGGGAAATAGTCCCACTCCTGGGCATGCGGGTAGGGCGTGTCCCAGCCGGCGACCCGCGCCACCGGCGCCTCCAGATGGTAGAAGCAGTTTTCCTGCACCAGCGCCGACAGCTCGGCACCGAAACCGGAGGTCAGCGTCGCCTCATGCACGATGACGCAGCGCCCGGTCTTCTTGACCGAAGCGACGATGGCGTCGAGGTCGAGCGGCAAGAGGGTCCGAAGATCGATGATCTCGGCATCGATGCCGGTTTCCTCGACGGCGGCCTGCGCGACATAGACCATGGTGCCGTAGGCCAGCACCGTGACCGCCGAGCCCGGCCGGCGGATCGCCGCCTTGCCGAGCGGCACCGTGTAGTGGCCGTCGGCGACCTCGCCGAGCGCATGCTTCGACCACGGCGTCACCGGCCGGTCGTGGTGGCCGTCGAACGGCCCGTTGTAGAGCCGCTTCGGCTCGAGGAAGATCACCGGATCGGGATCCTCGATTGCCGCGATGAGCAAGCCCTTGGCATCATGCGGGTTGGACGGCACCACGGTCTTCAGCCCCGACACATGGGTGAACAGCGCTTCGGGGCTCTGGCTGTGCGTCTGGCCGCCAAAGATGCCGCCGCCGGTTGGCATGCGCACCACGATCGGGCAGGTGAAATCGCCGTTCGAGCGGTAGCGTAGCCGCGCCGCTTCCTGGGTCAACTGGTCGTAGGCCGGATACATGTAGTCGGCAAACTGAATTTCCACGCATGGCTTCAGCCCGTAGGCGGCCATGCCGATGGCCGAGCCGACAATGCCGGATTCGTTGATCGGCGCATCGAAGCAGCGGCTGTTGCCGTACTTGGCCTGCAGGCCTTGCGTGCAGCGGAAGACACCGCCGAAGAAGCCGACATCCTCGCCGAACACGACGACTTTGTCGTCGCGCCCCATCGACACATCCATGGCGTCGCGGATCGCCTCGATCATGGTCCGTCTTGGCATGGTCAGACCCCCGCCTGCTGGCGCTGGCGCCGCAGATGCGGCGGCATCTCGGCATAGAGCCCCTCGAACATGTCGCGCGTCGACGGCTTGCCGCCGGCATGCAGCGTGCCGTGGCTCTCGGCTTCTTTCTGCGCCGCGATCACCGTGTCGAGGATTTCCGCCTCGGCCTGCGCATGCCGCTCGTCCGACCAGACGCCGAGCTGGATGAGGTGGTTCTTCAGCCGCACGATGGGGTCGCCAAGCGGCCAGGCGTCGGATTCGGTCTTTGGCCGGTAGGCCGAGGGATCGTCCGAGCTGGAATGCGCGCCGGCGCGGTAGGTGACATATTCGACCAGCGTCGGCCCGAGATTGCTGCGCGCCCGCTCGGCCGCCCATTTGGCCACCGCATGGACGGCGAGATAATCATTGCCGTCGACGCGCAGCGACGGAATGCCGAAGCCGAGGCCGCGGGCAGCGAAGGTGCCTGAGCCGCCACGCGCAATGCCCTGGAAGGTCGAGATCGCCCATTGGTTGTTGACAACATTGAGCACCACGGGCGCCTTGTAGGTGGAGGCGAACACCAGCGCCGAATGGAAGTCGGATTCTGCCGTCGAGCCGTCGCCGATCCAGGCGGCGGCGATCTTCGAATCGTTCGAGATCGCCGAGGCCATCGCCCAGCCGACCGCCTGGATATACTGGGTCGCCAGATTTCCGGAGATCGAGAAGAAACCGTGCTCCTTCGACGAATACATGATCGGCAATTGGCGGCCCTTCAGCGGGTCGGCCTCGTTGGAGTAGATCTGGTTCATCATCGTGACCATCGGATAGCCGTCGGCGATGAGCAGCCCTGCCTGCCGATAGGTCGGAAAATTCATGTCGCCGGGGGCAAGTGCCTTGCGGAAGGCGCAGGCCACCGCCTCCTCGCCCAGATGCTGCATGTAGAACGACGTCTTGCCCTGGCGTTGCGCCATCTGCATGCGCGCGTCGAAGGTTCGCAGCGTCATCATGTCGCGTAGGCCGGCCAGAAGCTCGTCGCTGGAAAGCAGGCCGGCCCAGGGGCCGACTGCTTCGCCATTGCGGTTCAGCACCCGGATGATCGAGAAGGCGTAATCGCGGATGGTGCGCGGATCGACATCGATGTCGGGGCGCGGCACTGTGCCGGCCTTGGGGATGGGCACGTTGGAAAAGTCGGGGGTTCCGCCCGGCCGCACTTCCGGTTCCGGAACGTGAAAACGCAACATCCCAGCATCGGCCATGACCTTTGTCCTCCAACGTTGCCTGGCCCCAAATTTCCCTGGCCCAAACTTCCCCGGCCAAGGATATTTGCATATCTGCGCCACCAGACCAGTGCGAATTCGACGGGGCAGGCCTTTCGGGCCTCGATCCAAGATCCAGCCTCCCCGGCACAACATGAAGATATCTCCGCGAAATTTCTTGTCGATATTGGGCGGCGGCGCGCAATTTGGGGCAAGGTTGCCGGAGGTTTGCCGGAAGATAAGGTGATTGGGCGGATCAAGCGACTGGTGCTGCGGCAGGAGCCGCCAATCTCCCCCCTCGTGGGGGAGATGCCCGGCAGGTCAGAGCGGGGCGTGAAGGATCACCACTTTGGTGTGTTAGAAACAGGCGAAAACAGGCCTTGGGGCAAATCGCAGCCGACAGAGAGGTCGGCGGGACAGCGCCCCCCTCTGTCCTATCGGACATCTCCCCACAAGGGAGGAGATCGCGCTCTCCACCGTTCACTCCGCCCCGGCATCATGCTAACCACCCCCCATGGCACAGAAGAAAGCTTTCGAGGTCGATTCCTGGCTGGCCCGTCCGGACCAGCGCATCTCGATCGTCCTGCTTTACGGCCCCGATCGCGGGCTCGTCGCCGAGCGCGCCAAGGCCTTTGCCGAGAAGACCGGCCTGCCGCTCGACGATCCGTTCTCCGTGGTCAGGCTCGACGGCTCCGAGGTTGACCGCGACGAGGGCCGGCTGCTCGACGAGGCGCGCACCGTGCCGATGTTTTCCGACCGGCGCCTCTTGTGGGTGCGCAACGCCAGCGGCCAGAAGGCGCTGGCCGACGACGTCAAGGCTTTGACTGCCGAGCCGCCACGCGACGCCATCATCTTGATCGAGGCCGGCGATCTCAAGAAGGGCGTCGGGCTGCGTGCTTTGGTCGAGGCGGCGGACAATGCCATGGCGCTGCCCTGCTATGCCGACGAGGCCCGCGACATCGATGCCGTCATCGACGACGAATTGCGCAAGGCCGGCATGTCGATGACGCTGGAGGCAAGACAGGCGCTGCGCCGAAATCTCGGCGGCGACCGGCTGGCCTCGCGCGGCGAGATCGAAAAGCTGATTCTCTACGCCCATGGCCAGAAGGAGATCGGGCTGGAAGAGGTCAGGGCGATGTCGGGCGACGTCTCAGGCGCCTCTTTCGATGACGCCGTCGACGCACTGCTCGAAGGTAAGGTCGGCGACTTCGACACCGCCTTCACCCGCCATTGCCAATCCGGCGGCCAGCCATTCCTGGTGCTGTCATCGGCGATGCGGCAGTTGCAGGCGATCCAGGCCATGCGCGGCCAGATGGAGTCTGCCGGCCGCAACGCCGCCTCGGTCGTTGCCGCCGCCCGCCCGCCGGTTTTTTTCTCGCGGCGCAAGCTGGTGGAGAAGGCGCTGGAGCGCTGGAGCAGCGAAGCCCTCGGTCGCGCGCTGACCCGGCTGCAGACCGCTGTGCTGCAGACGCGGCGGCGCCCGGATCTCTCCGTCGCTCTGGCGCGGCAGGCACTGCTTGGCATTGCGGTGGAAAGCAGCCGGCTGGCGCAGCGGTAGTTTTGGGACTGACGGCTCAGCCGTCGAGGTCAGCGCCACCCCTCATTGCCCTGCCGGGCATTTTTTCTCGTAGAACGGGGAGAAAGGGGCTGGCTGCAACGCTGGCGCTTTCCTGCGACGTTGGCGATTGTCGAAACCGCTGATGACAGCGTCCCTCCCCCCGTTTACGGGGAGAGGATGCCGGCAGGCAGGTGAGGGGCGGTGCTGGCGTGCCAAGCACTTGGAATGACAAGCGGATTCGAGTTAAGTAGGCTCTCGGGAATCAGCCGCCACCAGGATATTCGCCGGCTAACTACCGCTCCTGCTTCAGCCTGCGGCACAGCTCGTCGAGCTGCTCCAGCGACCGATACGCGACACGAAGCGTGCCGCCTTTGCTCTTGTGGTCGATCGACACAATCATCCCGGTCGTATCGGTCAACAGCTTTTCCAGCGCCAGCGTGTCGGCGTCCTTCTGTTCAGGACTTGCCGCCGGCTTGGCTTCCTTTGCCTTGCTGCCGGCCGGCATCTGCGCCAGCGCCTCGGCCTGGCGCACCGAAAGCCCTTCTTCGACGATGCGCTTGGCAAGCCCGGCCGGATCCTCCGCCGTCACCAGCGTGCGGGCGTGGCCCGCCGACAGCGCGCCGTCGACCAGCATGTCGCGGATCACATCCGGCAGTTTCAAGAGCCTGAGCGTGTTGGCGACATGGCTGCGGCTCTTGCCGATCACCTGGCCGAGATCGGCCTGGGTGTAGCCATGATCGTCGATCAGCTGCTGGTACCCAAGCGCTTCCTCGACCGCGTTGAGGTCGGTGCGCTGGACGTTCTCGATGATCGCCAGTTCCAGCGCGGTGCGGTCGTTGACCTCGCGGATGATGACCGGGATCTCGTTCAGCCCGGCGCGTTGCGCCGCACGCCAGCGCCGCTCGCCGGCAATAATCTCGTAGCGGCCGGCCTGTGTCGGCGACGGCCGCGCCACCACCGGCTGTACGACGCCATGCTCGCGGATCGAGTGGGCGAGGTCGGTGAGTTCGGCCTCGCCGAAATGCCGTCGCGGATTCTTCGGATTTGGGGTCAGGAACTCGATCGGCACCTTGCCGTCGGCGCTCATCCCAGGCTTTTCGGGTGCCGCAGGACGATCGATCTCGCCGATCAACGCTGCCAGTCCCCGCCCCAGTCTTTTTCTCGAAAGGTCTTCGCTCATAACACTTCCAGTTACATTCCAGATCGTTTCGGTATCGAATCGGCTCTTAATTAAGCATTTGGCTAATCAAGCGGCGCGCAATTTGCGCTCACGGCGGATCACTTCCGACGCAAGCTGCAGATAGGCCTGGCTGCCTGAGCATTTCAGATCGTACAGGATCGCCGGCTTGCCGTAGGACGGCGCCTCGGACACCCGCACATTGCGCGGAATGATGGTCTCGTAGACCTTGTCGCCCATATGCGCCCGCACATCCTGCACCACCTGGTTGGCGAGATTGTTGCGGCCATCGTACATGGTCAGCACAATGCCCTGGATGGTGAGATCCGGATTGATCGAACGACGCACCTGCTCGACGGTTTCCAGCAACTGGCTCAAGCCTTCGAGCGCGAAGAATTCGCACTGCAGCGGCACCAGCACAGAATCGGCCGCGGCCATCGAGTTCAGCGTCAAAAGATTGAGCGAAGGCGGGCAGTCGATCAGCACATAGCCGAAACCGGCCGAACGGTCGGCCGAGGCACGCAAGGCGTTGCGCAGCCGTAGCACCCGGTCTGGCGCCGAGGCGATTTCCATCTCGATGCCGAGCAGGTCGAGGGTCGACGGCACGATCGACAGGCCGGGCACCGCCGTCGGGATCGCCGCGGCTTCCAGATCCAGTTCGCCTGTCAGCACGTCATAGGACGAGACCGTCCGATCCTTGCGGTCGATGCCGAGGCCGGTGCTGGCATTGCCTTGCGGATCGAGGTCGACGATCAGCACCTTTTCACCGATCGCCGCGAGCGCAGTAGCCAGATTAATGGCGGTGGTCGTCTTGCCGACGCCGCCCTTCTGGTTGGCTACGGTGATGATTCGGGGGCCATTCTTCATCATGGATCTATGCCAGAAATTCATTTTTGGGTCGCCTGGAGCAAATCAGACAGGTCGAAGATTCGACAGTTCGAGGATGACGCCATGTGGGTCGGTAACGCTTGGATGTTCTACCAGATCGAAGGCCCATCGGTGAACGCTTTCTTGCACTTCGGCGCGGTAATCCCGGCCTTTGTGGAACAGGCCACGCGCGCCTGAGGTCAGCCAAGGCGCCGACAGGTCCAGCAAGGTGGAAAGTGAGGCCAAGGCACGCGCCGTGACGATCTGCGGCGCCGGGACCAGCGCATGACTGTCTTCAATGCGGCGCGCCACCACCCGCGCCGGCAGACCGAACTGGCCGATGACTGTCTGCAGGAACGACGCCTTTTTGCGATTGCTTTCAACCAGATCGATGCTCGCCCCATCGCGCTCGGCAAGCAGGAAGGCCATGACAAGACCCGGGAATCCGCCACCCGAACCAATATCGACCCAGCGATTCGCGGTCGGCTCGATACGCCTGAGCTGCGCGCTGTCCAGGATGTGACGCTGCCAGACATCGCCTGTCGTCGACTGCGCAACCAGGTTGATGCTGCGGTTCCATTTCTGAAACATCTGTTCGAACGTCACCAGGCGGTCGAATGTTTCACGTGAAACCGGACCGGCCGCGTCCTGCAGGCTCTTCCAGGAGAAAGAGTTCACGCAACGTCCCTCTCAGGCCTCTGCGCATTCTCCTCATGGCGCACATGCGCGACGATGATCGCCAGCGCGGCCGGCGTCATGCCTTCCATGCGCTGGGCATCGGCGATGGAGCGCGGCCGCCGCGCCTGCATCTTCTGCTTCAGCTCGTTGGACAGCCCGGGCACTCCGGCGAAATCGACCGTCTCCGGGATCAGCCGGCTCTCTTCATGCCTGATCTGCGCCACATCCGTCTTCTGCCGGTCCAGATAGACCGAATATTTCGCTTCCGTTTCGAGGCGCTCGGCCGTTTTGGCATCAACCGTCGCGAACTTCGGCTCGACGCCGGCCAGCCAACCGATGTCGACACCGGGATAGGCAAGCAGTTCATAGCCGGAGCGGCGCACGCCATCCCGGTTGATCTCGAGCCCATGCCGCGCCGCCTCGTTCGGGGTCATGGTCAGCGACAACGCCAGCTGACGCGCTTCGTCGAGCTGCTGCATCATATCGCCGTAGCGCTGCATCCGCTGCGCCGAGGCGATCCCCAGCTTCGCAGCGAGGGGCGTCAGCCGCTCATCGGCATTGTCGGCGCGCAGCGACAGCCGGAACTCGGCCCGCGAGGTGAACATCCGGTACGGCTCGCTGATGCCGCGGCTGGTCAGATCGTCGACCATCACGCCGATATAGGCCTCGGTCCGGCTGAGCACGATCTGCTCGCTGCCGGCAGCACAACGCGCCGCATTGAGGCCGGCGAGCAGGCCTTGCCCCGCTGCTTCCTCATATCCGGTGGTGCCGTTGATCTGCCCGGCGAGAAAGAGACCACTGACGCGCCTGGCCTCTAGGCCCGTAGTCAGCTCGCGCGGATCGACATGATCATACTCGATGGCATAGCCAGGCTGCAGCATGACGGCTCGCTCCAGCCCTGGGATGGTTTTCAGGATGTCCAGTTGCACATCCTGCGGCAACGACGTCGAGATACCATTGGGATAGACAGTGTCGTCGTCGAGCCCTTCCGGCTCGAGAAAAATCTGGTGCCCGTCCCGGTCGCCGAACTTGACGATCTTGTCCTCGATCGACGGGCAGTAGCGCGGCCCGACACCTTCGATCGACCCGGAATACATTGCCGAGCGGCCAAGATTGGCGCGGATCAAATCATGCGTCGCCGCAGTCGTGCGGGTGATGCCGCACTCGATCTGCGGTGTTTCGATGCGATCGGTCATCAGCGAGAACGGCACCGGATCCTCATCCGCCGCCTGGCGATCCAGCGACGCCCAATCGATGGTCTTCCCGTTCAGCCGTGGAGGCGTGCCGGTCTTCAGCCGGCCGAGCTGGAAGCCGACGCGGCTCATGGTCGCCGACAGGCCGATGCTCGCCTGCTCGTTCATGCGGCCGGCGACGATCTTCTTGTCGCCGATGTGGATGAGGCCACGCAGGAAGGTCCCGGTCGTCAAAACGACGGCGCCACAGGCGAGCCGCAGGCCGTTGGCCAGCAGAACAGCCGCAATCCGCCCATCGACGATCTCGAAGTCGAGAACCTCACCCTCGATCACGTCGAGATCGTTCTGGAGCCGAATCGCTTCTTGCATGGCAAGGCGATAGAGTTTGCGATCCGCTTGAGTGCGTGGCCCGCGCACCGCTGGCCCCTTGCGACGGTTGAGCAGACGGAACTGAATGCCGGCGGCATCAGCCACCCGACCCATCAACCCGTCCATGGCATCGATCTCGCGAACCAGATGGCCCTTGCCAAGCCCACCGATGGCTGGGTTGCACGACATCACGCCGATCGTGTCGAAGCGCAGTGTCACCAGCGCGGTGCTGGCGCCGGCGCGCGCCGCTGCGCTCGCCGCCTCGCAACCCGCATGGCCGCCGCCCACCACAACCACATCATAGTGATCGGTCATTTCCAAACGTCCTAGAATAGAAAAAGATTGAGCGACACATGTCCCCGCAAGGCGATGCTGTCAAGGAAACTCCGCGGCTCGTTTCACGTGAAACAACCCTGTGGCGAGTCTTCGCCATGTTTCACGTGAATCCGCGCTCCGATCAGAAGGGGCAATCACAGCTTGGCTCTGCCCCTCACCTGCCTGCCGGCGTCCTCTCCCCTTATAATGACGGGGAGAGGGCGCGGTCATCAGCGGCCAGCCTCTTTCTCCCCGTCACTATACGGGAGTTGAGGAGTTGTCCGCGTAGCGGACGAAAAGCCAACTGCTTGGCTTTTCGAACAACGAGCGCCCCGTAGGGCAATGAGGGGCAGGGCTAGCGTCCGCACCTGTGTTTCACGTGAATCAAGGAGGTCGCCACAGCGATGCGCTGCCAATGTTTCACGTGAGTCATTTCCCAATGCAGAACTGCGCGAAAATCACGTCCAGCATGTCCTCAACGTCGATGGCGCCGACGATTCGGCCGAGCCGATCCGCGGCGAGCCGCAACTCCTCGGCCCTCAACTCCTGCCCGATGACCCGGCCGTCAACTGCCCGGTGTAGGTGGCGGTTTGCTTCGCCCAGCAAATCGACATGCCGCAAGCGCGACGGCAGAATATCGCCGGCGCTGCCAGCAGCACGCGCTGCGCGCCGACCGATTTCCGCCAACAACGCGTCAACGCCGGCCCCATCGACGACCGAGATCACGAAATCGTAGTGCCTGTCCGCACTGGCAGCCGCTTTGCTATCCAAAAGGTCTCGCTTGGTGCCGACCTGCAAGGCCGGAACCGCCGACGGGATCGAAGCCACCGCCTGCGGCTCCGCAACGTCCTGCAACAGAAGCAACAGATCGGCTCGATCGGCCTTGGCCCTTGCCTTCTCGATGCCGATCGCCTCGACCTTTCCTGCCGCCTCGCGCAGCCCGGCGGTGTCGGTCAACCTGACGCGCAGCCCCTCCAGATCTAGCACCACCTCAAGCAGGTCGCGGGTCGTGCCAGGCTCATCCGTTACAATAGCTGCATCGCGCCGCGCCAAGGCGTTGAACAGACTCGACTTGCCGGCATTGGGCGCACCGAGAATCACGACCTCGAACCCATCGCGGATGATTTCGGCGGCGCGAAATCCCGCAACGTGCCGGTCGATCTCGTCGACCATCCCCCGGACATCGGACCAGACCGTATCCGAAACGGAACCAGGCACATCATCCTCTTCGGCAAAGTCGATCTCGGCCTCGATCATGGCGCGGGCGTGGATCAGCCGGCGGCGCCAATTCAAATAGAGCTCGCTTTGCGCGCCCTCCGCGTTCTTGACCGCAAACCGTCGCTGCGCCTCGGTCTCGGCGTTGACGAGATCGGCCAGCGCCTCGGTTTTGACTAGGTCGACCTTGCCATTGAGGAAGGCGCGACGGGTGAATTCGCCGGGATCAGCATGCCTGACACCGTCGAAGCCGGTGATCGTCTCCAGCATCCTGGCCACCACCGCGCGCCCACCATGAACGTGGAACTCCGCCACATCCTCGCCTGTAAAGCTTGCCGGGCCGGGAAAAAAGACAATCAGGCCGCTGTCGAGCACGGCACCATCAGGCGCTCGGAACTTGCGCAAAACCGCCGCCCGGTCCTTAGCTATGCTGCCCGCGATCGTTTCGACTACGAATCGAGTCTGCGGGCCGGAAATGCGGATGACGGCGACGCCGGCAGGAAGCCGGCCGCTCGACAGCGCGACAATCGAATCCCTTGAAATCATTTGCCCGCTCTACCGCACTGCCCTAGCTTTGCCCGTTCAATCGCATCGCCGAGTGCCTCATCGTGACATTGCCCCCGCAAAACCTGCTTGCCGAAGAAGCCAGCCCCTATCTGCAGCAGCACAGCGGCAACCCCGTCCATTGGCGGGCCTGGTCGCCGGCTTCGCTTGAAGAGGCGAGGGCGCTGGACAGGCCGATCCTGCTCTCGGTCGGCTATGCCGCATGCCACTGGTGCCACGTCATGGCGCATGAAAGCTTCGAGAATGACGACGTCGCCGCCGTCATGAACCGTCTGTTCGTCAATATCAAGGTCGACCGTGAGGAACGGCCGGACATCGACCAGATCTACATGGCCGCCCTGTCCTCAATGGGCGAACAGGGCGGCTGGCCTCTGACCATGTTCCTGACGCCGGACGGCAAGCCGTTCTGGGGCGGTACCTATTTTCCGCGCGAGCCGCGTTACGGCCGCCCGGGCTTCATCCAGGTGATGCAATCGGTGGACAAGGCCTGGCGGGAGAAAAGGGCGAGTCTGAACCAGAGCGCCGACGGCCTGACGATGCATGTCGAGGCCCGGCTCGCCGGTTCGCATGCCAAAACAGTGCTTGATCGCGACACGCTCGAAGGCCTCGCCAGGGGCATCGACGGCATGATCGACCGCGATCTCGGCGGCTTGCGCGGCGCGCCGAAATTCCCCAATGCGCCATTCATGCTCACGCTTTGGCTGTCCTGGCTGCGCGATGGCAATTCCACGCATCGTGATGATGTCCTGCTCAGCCTCGACCGGATGCTGAGCGGCGGCATCTACGACCATGTCGGCGGCGGGCTGAGCCGCTATTCGACCGATGCCGAATGGCTTGTGCCGCATTTCGAAAAGATGCTCTACGACAATGCCCAGCTCGTCCACTTCTGCAACTGGGCCTATGCGGCAAGCGGCAATGATTTGTTCCGGATACGAATCGAAGACACGGTCGGCTGGCTGTTGCGTGAAATGCGCGTCGCCGGCGGCGCCTTCGCAGCCAGCCTCGACGCCGACAGCGATGGCGAGGAGGGACTGTTCTACACCTGGAGCAAGGTAGAGATCGAAGCTGCACTTGGCGACGATTCCACTTTGTTTTTCAAATACTTCACGCTCGCCAGCCCGCATGGCTGGGAAGGCAAGCCGGTCGTCCATCAAACCAGCTCCCAGCAAGCCCAAAGTGTGGTCGATCGCGATCAACTCGTGCCGCTCAAGGCGAAACTTCTCGCCACAAGGGAAGGGCGGGTCCGGCCGGGCCTCGACGCAAAGACCCTCACCGACTGGAACGGCCTGATGATTGCAGCCCTGGCCGAGGCTGGCCGGTCGCTGGCGCGGCGCGACTGGATCGACGCGGCGGCAAAGGCCTTTGCCCATATCAACACCGCCAGCCGCGACAACCGCTTGCCGCACTCGATGCTGGGCGCGAGGAAATTGTTTCCCGCGCTGTCCAGCGACTATGCCGCCATGGCCAATGCGGCGATCGCGCTGTTCGAAGCCACCGGCGACTGGAGTTATGTCGAGCAGGCCAGCCGGTTCATCGAGCAGCTGGATCTCTGGCACGCCGATGCCGACAGCACCGGCTACTATCTCACCGCTTCCGACAGCACCGACGTGCCGATCCGCATCCGGGGCGACGTCGACGAGGCCATTCCTTCCGCGACCGGACAGATCATCGAAGCGCTGGTTCGGCTCGCCTCCGTCACCGGCGATCTCGACCTGCAGGAAAAAGCCTGGAAGGTCGCCGAGCATGCCGCCGGCCGCGCTGCGCAGCAGGCCTATGGCCAGGCAGGCGTCGTCAACGCCTGTGCGCTGGCGATCGAGCCGCTTAAGCTGGTGCTAATTGATGATCCGTCCAATCCCAAACTTGTTCCGGTTGCGAATCGAAACCCCGATCCGCGTCGGGTCGACGTTATCATTTTTATCGGTTCGGAAGCGAATCGACCCGCGCTGCCCGGTGGATTCCTGCCGCCGACCGACAGGCCGGGTGCCTGGCTCTGCACCGGTCAAGTCTGCCTTCCCGTTGTGACGAATCCCAAAGAGCTCGAACACCTCTTGCGACGCCAATAGGATCAGGAAACCTCGCCTTCCACCGACGGGGGAGTCCGCTACCACATGCGGCCGCGCCGTATCGGGAATGCGACCTGATCTCGGACAATGAAAAACCCCATCCCGGTTTTGCCGGAATGGGGTTTGATAAATAGGCCGGATGTTTCGGCCAAACCCGTTACGTGTTCATCGAATCGAAGAAATCCGCGTTGGTCTTGGTCTGCTTGAGCTTGTCGATCAGGAACTCAATCGCGTCCGTGGTGCCCATCGGCGCCAGGATGCGGCGCAGCACGAAGATCTTCTGCAGGTCCTGCTTGGAGACCAGAAGGTCCTCCTTGCGGGTACCGGACTTCAAGATGTCCATGGCCGGATAGATGCGCTTGTCGGCAACCTTGCGGTCGAGCTGGATTTCGCAGTTGCCGGTGCCCTTGAACTCTTCGAAGATGACTTCGTCCATGCGGCTGCCGGTGTCGATGAGCGCAGTCGCGATGATGGTCAGCGAGCCGCCTTCCTCGATGTTGCGGGCGGCACCGAAGAAGCGCTTCGGCCGCTGCAAGGCATTGGCGTCGACACCGCCGGTCAGCACCTTGCCGGATGACGGCACAACCGTGTTGTAGGCGCGGCCGAGGCGGGTAATCGAATCGAGCAGGATGACGACGTCGCGGCCATGCTCGACCAGGCGCTTGGCTTTCTCGATTACCATTTCGGCGACCTGGACGTGACGCACCGCCGGCTCGTCGAAGGTCGAGGAGATAACCTCGCCCTTCACCGAGCGCTGCATGTCGGTGACTTCCTCCGGCCGCTCGTCGATCAGCAGGACGATCAGATAGCATTCCGGATGGTTGGCAGTAATCGAGTGGGCGATATTCTGCATCAGAACCGTCTTGCCGGTACGCGGCTGCGCGTTGATCAACGCGCGCTGTCCCTTGCCGATGGGCGCCACCAGGTCGATCACGCGCGGCGAGATGTCCTTGCTGGTCGAATTGTCGATCTCCATCTTCAGCCGCTTGGTCGGATAGAGCGGCGTCAGATTGTCGAAGTGGATCTTGTGACGGATCTTTTCGGGATCGTCGAAATTGATGGTGTTGACCTTGAGCAGGGCGAAATAGCGTTCGCCCTCTTTCGGGCTGCGGATCGGCCCTTCGACCGTATCGCCAGTCTTCAGCGAAAAGCGGCGGATCTGCGAGGGCGAGATGTAGATGTCGTCGGGACCGGGCAGATAATTGGCATTGGCGGAGCGCAGGAAACCGAAACCGTCCTGCAGCACCTCGACAACACCGTCACCGATGATCTCGATCTCCTGGGCGGCCAGTTTCTTCAGGATAGCGAACATCAGCTCCTGCTTGCGCATGACGCTGGCGTTCTCGACCTCGAGCGATTCGGCATAAGCGATCAGCTCTGGTGGCTTCTTGTTCTTGAACTCTGCGAGTTTCATTTCTTGCATAGACGGACTCTGAATCTGCTTTGGGGAAAATATATCGGCGGGATGCGACAAATGCCGGGCGCGGCCGAAAGCAATAAAGGGCGGCGCATGACGGGAAGGAAGACCCGTCTTTTATCGTCGCTTGGGTGAAAGAGCAAGCTGCGTTTTATGGGCCCTGGTAAGAGCTAAAACGGCTTGACTACAACCAGGATCACGATTGCGATCATCAGTAATGTGGGGATCTCGTTGATCATCCGCCAGTGCCGGGCCGGCTTTTCGTTGCGATCCTCGGCAAATTTGCGCACCGCGCCCGCCAGATAGCCATGAACGGCGGACAGCAGAAGCACCGCACCGATCTTGGCGTGCAGCCAGCCACCGTGGAAACCAAAGACTTTCCACGCGAGCCACAGACCAAAAACCCAGGTGACGATCATTGCCGGATTGATGATGCCGCGCAGCAGGCGGCGCTCCATCACTTTGAAGGTCTCCGACTGCACCGAGCCCTTCTCGGCATCCACGTGATAGACCAGCAGCCGAGGCAGATAGAGCATGCCCGCCATCCAAGAAATGACGGCAAGGATGTGGATCGCTTTCGCCCAGGGATAGAAGCTGTCGGGCGCGACGAAAAACAAAACTGCCGTGAGAACGACCAGCACCGCAATGCCGATCACCATCCGCATCATTGCCTGGCCAGTGCTGTTGGTGCTGCCAGTGCTGTTTGATTGTGTCATCAGCGGGTCGCGCTCCTCACCAGTTTCACCATTGTCTCGACATGCGCTATCGGCGTCTCCGGCGTGATACCGTGACCGAGATTGAAAATCAGCGGCCCGTCTCCCAGCGTTTTAAGGATGGCCTCGACACCATCGGATAGGGCTTTGCCGCCAGCAACGAGCCGCAAGGGATCGAGATTGCCTTGGACCGCACCCAAGCGCTGCAAATCCTTCGCCGCCACCAGGGGCACCGTCCAATCGATCCCCAGGGCCGTTACTCCGGTCTTCTGACGATAGGTCCGGTACCGCGCACCAGCCCCCTTGGGAAAACCAATGATTGGAACATCGGGATGAACCGCCCGGACCCGGCCAACGATCTCGGTCACCGGCTGAACGCAGAACAGGTCGAACGATGCATCATCGAGAACGCCCGACCAGGAATCGAAGATCTGCACCACATCCGCACCGGCCTCGATCTGGCGGATAAGATAGGCGGCCGAATGATCGGCAAGCACTTTCAGCAAATGTTGAAAGGCTTCCGGCTCGCGATAGGCAAACAGCCGCGCCGGCCCCTGGTCGGGCGTGCCATGGCCGGCAATCATATAGGTTGCCACCGTCCAAGGCGCGCCGCAGAAGCCGATCAGCGTTGTCTCATCGGGCAGTTTTGCCCGCAGCCGGCGGACCGTCTCGTAGACCGGTTCGAGATTCACGTGAAACGTTTTGCTTTCCAGAGCCGCAATCTCTGGCGCCGTGATCGGCGTCAGCAGCGGGCCGCGCCCCTCTTCGAAGCGTACGTCCCGGCCAAGCGCGTGCGGAACGACGAGGATATCCGAGAACAGGATCGAGGCATCGAAGCCGAAGCGCTCGATCGGCTGCAAGGTCACTTCGACGGCAAGGTCGGGATCGTAGCAAAGGTCGAGGAACGAACCGGCCCGCCGGCGTGTCTCGCGATATTCCGGCAGATAACGCCCGGCCTGACGCATCATCCAGAGGGGAGGCGGAAACACCGTCTTGCCCTTCAGGACGTCCAGCATGATCCGGTTCTGGGGCATCGAGCGCTCGCTTCTCCAAGCCTCTCTATAATCAAAGATTCTTATATCTAAGATTCTTCTGATTCTAAGAGTCTGTTGGTTGTGGTGGTTGTCACCTGTCCCGCTTTGCCCGCAAAAACACCAGCTAGCATATTGTCGCGCGCTCGCCTCTCCAGACTGTAGGGTTCTGGGGAAAGTCCGGAATCCATGACTGGAGTCAAGGCGTTAGGAACCGCAGGGGAAAGCCGTCCCTGTGGACAGGCGAGAGACAAAAGACGCCGTCCCCAAACTTGTCCCCAGCCGTCCGGCGAAGCTGACAGTGCGACGAATTGTGGACAAACTGCCATCTGATACAGTCACCCGTGACCGGCCCGTCTTTCCATCCCGCTTTATCCACAGCCGCCCACAGCCTGGAGTGACCCCTTGTGAACAAACCCCAGAGCTTCTTCCACCTGCATCTAATTTCCGACGCGACCGGCGAAACGCTGCTCGCCGCCGGTCGGGCGGCTTCGGCGCAATACAAGGACGCGCGGGCCATCGAGCATATCTACCCGCTCATCCGCACCGAAAAGCAGGTGGCCAAAGTGTTCGAGGACATCGAGGAGGAACCGGGCATCATCCTCTATACGGTCGTCGACCAGAAGCTGGCGCGCGGCATTGACGAGCGCTGCGCGACCATGGGGCTGCCCTGCGTGTCGGTGCTGGAGCCGGTGCTGACCGTGTTCCAGTCCTATCTCGGCACGCCGGCCGGCCGCCGCGTCGGCGCCCAGCATGTTCTCGACGCTGAATATTTCCGCCGCATCGACGCGCTCAATTTCACCATGGAGCATGATGACGGCCAGCTGCCGGCCAATATGGACGATGCCGACATCGTGCTGATCGGCATCTCGCGCACGTCGAAGACGCCGACGAGCATCTATCTCGCCAACCGCGGCATCAAGACCGCCAATATCCCGATCGTGCTCGGCGTGCCGGTGCCGGAGAGCCTGGTCAACGCCAAGACCCCGCTGATCGTCGGGCTGATCGCCACCGCCGAGCGCATCTCGCATGTCCGGCAAAACCGCATCCTCGGCAACAGCAGCACTTACGAAGCGAGCGACTATGTCGACCGCGCCGCCATCACCGAGGAGCTCGCCTACGCCCGCCAGATCTGCACGCGCCATGGCTGGCCGATGATCGATGTCAGCCGTCGCTCGATCGAAGAAACGGCAGCGGCGATCGTTGCCCTGCGCGGCAAGTCGAGATAAATGAGCGAAAAGTGAGTTTTCCGAGTCTTCTCCAGGCGAAATCTAGCCGAAAGTCGGTGCTGCCCCTCACCTGCCTGCCGGCATCCCCTCCCCGTATAGTGACGAGGAGAGGGGCGCTGCCATCGATAATTTCGCCAATCGCCAGCGGTGCTGGAAACAGCGCCGGCGCTGAAGGTGCCCCTTTCTCCCCGTCACTATACGGGGAGAAATGTCCGGCAGGACAATGAGGGGCAGCGCCCACTTTACCGACTAGAGCTGCTCATACTCCAACCGCGCCTGTGCCTGCGCCCGAGTGCAAAATGACCGAAAAAATCATCCTCGCCTCTAGCAGTCCGTTCCGCAAGGCGATGCTCGTCAATGCCGGCGTCGATGTCGAGGCGGTTGCGGCCGATGTCGACGAGCGGGCGCTCGAGGCGCCCTTGCAGGACAGCGGTGTCTCGCCCGAGGATGTCGCCCTGGTGCTGGCCGAGGCCAAGGCGACCGAGGTCAGCGGGCGCCGGCGTGGTGCACTGGTGCTCGGCTGCGACCAGACGCTGTCGCTCGGCGACGACGTGTTCCACAAGCCGGCCGACATGGAGGGCGCGCGCCGTCACCTGCTGGCGCTGTCGGGCAAGACCCATCAGCTCAACAGCGCCGCCGTGCTGGTCCGCGATGGTCAGGTGCTGTGGCGGCATGTCGGCATCGCCAGCATGACCATGCGCAAGCTCGACCCTGCCTTCATCGGCCGCCATCTGGCTCGTGTCGGCGCCAAGGCACTGGCCAGCGTCGGCGCCTACCAGGTCGAGGGCGAAGGCATCGAGCTCTTCGAGAAGATCGAGGGCGACCATTTCACCATTGTCGGCCTGCCGCTGCTCCCGTTGCTGGCCGAACTTCGTGCCCTTGGAGCGATCGATGGCTGAGGCGACCAAAAAAGCTTTCGTCACCGGCCATCCGATCAAGCACTCGCGCTCGCCGAAGATCCACGGCCACTGGCTCGCCCAACATGGCATCGTCGGCAGCTACCAAGCCATCGACGTGGCGCCGGAGGACTTTGCTCAATTCCTGGCGACGCTGCAGGCGAACGGTTATCGCGGCGGCAATGTCACCATTCCGCACAAGGAGGCGGCCTTCGCGCTGGTCGACCGGCGAGACGAGGCGGCCGAAGAGATCGGCGCTGTCAACACGCTGTGGTTCGAGGACGGCATCCTGTGGGGCGGCAACACCGACGGTCACGGCTTTGCCGCCAATCTCGACGATAATGCGCCGGGCTGGGCAAGCAACGGCCCGGCTGTCGTGCTTGGCGCCGGCGGCGCGTCGCGCGCCATCATCCATGCGCTGAAGCAACGCGGTGTCGCCGACATCCGCATCGTCAACCGCACGCTGGCCCGGGCGCAGGAATTCCGCGATCGCTTCGGCGCCGGCGTTACCGCGCACGGCATGGCGGCGACCGGCGAACTGCTTGCCGATGCCGGTCTGCTGGTCAACACCACGGCGCTCGGCATGCACGGCAATGAGACCCTTGCCGCCGATCCCGCCTTGCTGCCGGGCCACGCCATCGTCAACGACATCGTCTATGTGCCGCTGGAGACGCCGCTGCTTGCCGCGGCCCGCGCAAGGAGGCTGAAGGCCGTCGACGGTCTCGGCATGCTGCTCAACCAGGCCGTGCCCGGCTTCGAGCGCTGGTTCGGCGTCAGGCCGCAGGTTACGGCCGAATTGCGCGCGCTCATCGTCGCCGACCTGGTGCCGAAACCATGATCGTGCTCGGTCTCACCGGCTCGATCGGCATGGGCAAGTCGACAACGGCCAGGATGTTTGCCGAGGCCGGCGTCCCGGTTCATGATTCCGACGAGGCGGTGCATCGCCTCTATGCCGGCAAGGCCGCGCCCTTGGTCGAAGCGGCCTTTCCCGGCACGACGGACGCCGGCGTGGTCGATCGCACAAAGCTGGGCGAACGCGTGCTTGGCGACGCCAGCGCGCTGAGGCGGCTGGAGTCCATCATCCACCCGCTGGTGCGCGCCGATGCCGATGCCTTCCTGGCGCGCAACCGGGCCGACGGTGCGCCGCTTGCGGTGCTCGACATTCCGCTGCTGTTCGAAACCGGCGGCCGCAACCGCGTCGACAAGGTCGTCGTCGTCACCGCCGCGGCCGAAGTGCAGCGCCAGCGCGTGCTGGCGCGACCGGGCATGACCGAGGAAAAACTGGCATCGATCCTGGCCAAGCAGGTGCCGGATGCGGATAAGCGTCGTCAGGCCGATTTCATCATCGACACCGGACAAGGGATGGACGCCGCTCGCGCGGCGGTCAAAGCCATCGTTGCGGATCTGACCGGGGATAAGTCAAGGAATGCCATCTCCTGACGCCAGGCCGTCAGCATTGCCCATTGCCATTTTGTTCCCGTCTTATGATTCTGCTCGCCTGGAGTGACTGATTCGATGCGTGAGATCATCTTCGACACGGAAACCACCGGCCTCGATTCGCGTGACGACCGCGTTATCGAGCTGGGCGGCATCGAGCTGGTCAACCGCTTCCCGACCGGCAAGACCTTCCACCACTACATCAACCCTCAAGGGCGGCCGATCCACGCCGAAGCGCAGGCGGTCCACGGCATCAGCGCCGCGGACCTCGCGGGCAAGCCAACCTTTGCCGAGATTGCCGAGGAGTGGCTGGCCTTCATCGACGGCGCCAAGCTGGTCGCCCACAACGCCACGTTCGACGTCGGTTTCCTCAATGTTGAATTCGGCCGGCTGGGCCACCCGGTCATCGACAATGGCCGTGTCGTCGACACGCTGGCGCTGGCGCGCCGCAAGCACCCGATGGGCCCCAATTCGCTCGACGCGCTCTGCCGGCGCTACGGCATCGACAACACAAGGCGCACCAAGCACGGCGCCTTGCTCGATTCCGAACTGCTGGCCGAAGTCTATATCGAGCTGATCGGCGGCAAGCAGGCTGCCCTCATCCTCGACAGCGCCACCGCGCCGGCTGGGGGTAACGAGAATGTCCGCCAGATTGAAATCACCATCAGCCAGCGCCCGGCCCCCTTGGCGCCGCGCCTGACCGAAGCCGAGCGCGCCGCGCACGCAGGCATGGTCGTCACACTCGGCGAAAAGGCGCTGTGGTTGAAGGTTCTTGGGAACTAAGGTCGTTCCGTAAGCGATCCGCCGGCATCTCCAAACAAAAAACCCGGCGCAAGGCCGGGCTTTCAAACGCTACCGCAACAGCAAGCCTCAGCTCACCTTGACGTTGGACGCGGCCTGGTCTTCCGCCAGTTTCTGCTGGAACATCTGCGCGAAATCGATCGGGTCGAGCATCAGCGGAGGGAAACCGCCATTGCGCGTCGCTTCGGCGATGATCTGCCGGGCGAAGGGGAACAGCAGGCGCGGGCATTCGATGAACAGGATCGGCAGCATGTGTTCCTGCGGGAAGCCGCTGATCGCGAACACACCGCCATAGATCAGCTCGACATTGAACAGCACTTCCTGGTCGAAGGAGGCCTTGGCGTTCAGCGTCAAATTGACGTCGAACTGCTTGTCGGAGAGCGGGTTGGCGTTGACGTTGACGTTGATGGCGATGCCGGGCGCCTTGTCGCGGCCGCGCAGCGAGTTCGGCGCGCCGGGGCTTTCGAACGACAGATCCTTCACATACTGCGCCAGGACGTTGAGCGACGGCTGTGCCGCATTGCCGTTTCCGTTGGCTGCGCCGGGCGCCGCGTCATCTTTGCTTGCCATAAGCCTTTGTCCTCTTGCCTGGGCAGCATCGCTGACCGAATTGAAATCGGGCGTTCGCTACCATGGTCGGCATGACAAGACAAGGTTTGCCACCTTATGCATGTCGCCCAAAAGTGCGCAGCGGTTTTGGGACGACGACATGCATCAAAGCAAAATTTCAGGTGCGCTTCAAACGCACGTCGCCTTGCTCAGGCCTATTCGTCCTTGAGGCGGCGCCAGGGAGAGTTGTGGTCCGGTCCGCGCGCATAGTCGTCGCTGCGCGAATAATCGCCATCGTCGAGGTCGATGGTCTTGTCGCGCTGCCGGCCGCGGAACCCGCCGGTGCTGAAATTGGTGGCCAGCACGACGCGGCCCTTCAACGCCCGCCAGGCGAGATCCCGCACCGGCGGCAGGAACAGCAGCAGGCCGATGATGTCGGTGATGAAGCCGGGTATGATCAAGAGGATCGCCGCTAGCACGATCATCGCGCCATGCGCGAGCTGGCGGCTCGGATCGCGGCCGGCGTCCATTTCGGCCCGGATCCGCGTCATGACGCTGAAACCCTGGTGCCGGAGCAGCAGCGCACCGGCGATGCTCGATGCCAGCACCAGGCCGACCGTCGCCAGGGCGCCCACCTGGCGTCCGACAACCACGAAGCCGGCGATTTCCAGCAGCGGCAGCGCCAGGACAAAAAGGGGAAAGAACGAAATGCGCAAGTCTTGCCAACCCTTTTCGATCGTTTTGGCCGTTGGCGATCAATCGCCGCTGGCACTGGGCCTGTTAGATAGGTATGCCTGCCTTTGATTTGAATGATTGCGCCTTGCGTTCTATATGCTTTGAATGTTGAACGCTATGAGACCGTACCCCTCGGGGCCGGCGGTCCGGCTACAAGGCAGGGATTGATTGGCGGAAGATATGGGATTCTTCGACTTCGGCACGATTTTCTTCCTGATTGCGGCAGTGGTCATCTTTTTCCAGCTGCGCAATGTGCTGGGCCGACGCACCGGCAGCGAACGGCCGCCGTTCGACCCCTACACGGCCGCCCGCAGCGGCGACAAGGATGCCGCGCAGAAACCTGAAAACGTCGTCTCGTTGCCGCGCAAGCGCTTGCCGGGCGAGCCTGCGGCCGAGACTTATGCGGCGATCGACGCCTTCGCCAAGCCCGACACCGACCTCAACAAGGGATTGCGCACAATCAAGGACAACGATCCGTCCTTCGAGCCGAAGAGCTTCGTCGACGGCGCCAAGATGGCTTACGAGATGATCGTCATGGCCTATGCCGACGGTGACCGCAAAACGCTGAAGAACCTGTTGTCGCGCGAGGTTTATGATGGCTTTGTCGCCGCCATCGGCGAGCGCGAGGCCAAATCGGAAAAGATCCAGTCCTCCTTCGTCGGCATCGACAAAGCCGACATCGTCTCGGCCGAGATGAAGGGTGGCGAGGCGCATGTCACGCTGCGTATCATCAGCGAGCTGATTTCGGCGACCCGCGACAAGGCCGGCGCCGTCATCGACGGCGACCCGGAAACCGTCGCCGAGGTCAAGGACGTCTGGACCTTCGCCCGCGACACGCGCTCACGCGATCCGAACTGGAAGCTCGTCGCCACCGAGGAAGAAGACTGAATCCGGTAGAAGTGGCGAGGCTCCGGTGTCGCTATCGCCTCTTTTTGTCGGGAAATCCTTCGGCGCCTTGCCCGGCTGGGATGAGGACGACCATCTCTCTGCCTTCGCGGCCTTTCGCCGTTCCGCTTTCCATGTCCTGATCAAGCCCTATCGCAGCGGTTCGCTTGGTGTCGACTTCAACGCCTTTGCCGAACCCTACGCCGAGGCCCGCATCGTTTCGCCGGCGAATCGGTCGCAGGCCCGCGACTTTTTCGAGCGTCATTTCATCCCGATGAATATCCGCGCCGAGAATGGCGGCTCCGGTCTCGTCACCGGCTTCTACGAACCGCAAGTCGAGGCATCGCCGGTGCGAACGGACCGGTTTTGCGTGCCGCTGCTGTCGCGCCCGGCCGATCTCGTCGATATCGACGAGGCCAATCGGCCGCCCAGCATGGACCCCTACCTCGCCTTTGCCCGCCACACGCCGCATGGACCGGTCGAATATCCCGACCGCGGCGCCATCGAGCGTGGCGCGCTTGACGGCAAGAGGCTGGAAATCGCCTGGCTGGCCGACAAGGTCGATGCCTTCTTCATCCATGTGCAGGGCGCGGCCAGACTGAACATGACCGACGGCAGGCTCCGCCGCGTCACCTACGCCGCCAAATCCGGCCAACGCTTCACCGGGCCCGGTAAAATCCTCAGCGAAATTGGCGAGATCCCGCTGGAAAAGGTGACGATGCAGTCGATCCGCGCCTGGTTCAAGGCGCACCCGGACCGCGTCGACGAGATCCTTTGGCAAAACCGCTCCTACATCTTCTTCCGAGAGGCCGATGTCGAGGACGCCGCCCTTGGCCCGATCGCCGCCGCCAAGGTGCCGCTGACGCCGGGCCGCTCCATCGCCGTCGACCGCCTACTGCACACATTCGGCACGCCGTTCCACATCGATGCGCCGTCGCTGACAGCTTTCGACGCAAAACCGTTCCGGCGCCTGATGATCGCGCAGGACACCGGCTCCGCCATCACCGGGCCGGCGCGCGGCGACCTGTTCGCCGGCTCGGGCGATGCGGCAGGCGAGATCGCTGGCGTGGTGCGCAACGCGGCCGATTTTCATGCGCTGATCCCGCGTGCTCTCGTTCCGGGTGCGAATCGATGACCCGGCGGCGAGCCAGACCGAGCGAAGCCGAGCTCAGCGAGGACGACCGGGTGCTGTGGAACCTGGTGGCGCGCACGGCCAAACCGCTCAAGGGCAGGATGGCCATCGACATCCCCGATATCCCGGCCGAGGCCAAGCCGATGCAGACGCAAGCGGCCCAGCCCGTTGCCAACCAGGCAGGCGCGGCAAAGCCGAAGACGCAGCATGTCGCGCACGCACTCGACGAACCGACGCTGGACAAGCTGTCGAAGGGACGGCTGCCGATCGAAGGCCGCGTCGATCTGCACGGCCTGACCCAGGACGAGGCCTATTCGCTGCTGTTCTCGTTCCTGCACCGGGCGCATGCCGGCGGCATTCGCTACGTGCTGGTCATCACAGGCAAGGGTTCGTCCTCCGGCGGCGACGGGGTGCTGCGGCGCGCCGTGCCCGCCTGGCTGTCGACGCCCGCCTTCCGGCCGCTGGTCTCCAGCCACGACCATGCCGCCCGCAATCATGGCGGCTCCGGCGCGCTCTATATCCGGCTGCGGCGGCACCGCGCATGAAGACGCGGGCATGACGCCGTTCGGCGAGAAGCTGCGGGCGCTCCGAAGCGAGCGCGGTGTCAGCCAGAAAGATATGGCGGCCGCGATCGGCGTCAGCGCCGCCTATCTGTCGGCGCTGGAGCATGGCAGGCGCGGCGCGCCGACCTGGACGCTGATCCAGAAGATCATCGGCTATTTCAACGTCATCTGGGACGATGCCGAGGAACTGGCCCGGCTGGCCGAAGCCTCGCATCCGCGCGTGAAGCTCGACACGTCAGGCCTCAGTCCCGCCGCCACCGAGCTTGCCAATCTCTTGGCCGAGAACATCGAGAAACTCGACGAAGCGGAACTGCGCCGCATTACCGCCTCGATCCGCGCGGCACTGGGCCGGCAACCGTAGCGAGGCCGGAGCCGCGAGTTTTACACGCGCGTCCGCTTCTGCCTGAAGAGCTGCCCGCCGGCGGTCCGCTGCGTCGAGATCATTTCTTGCCGGCCGCGCCGCCCTTATCTCCCCGGCCGCCATTGTCATTGTGGCCTCGACCACCGTTTCCACCGCCCAGACAGTTCGAGTCGCCATTGCTGCAACAGCGCCCGCCCCACAGGTCATTGGTCGATGTCTTGGCGCAGCCTGGAATGGTCTGATCTGCCAAAGCGGATCCGGCCAGCGCCGATACCGCGACGGCGGCGAGAAGGGTATTTCGCAAAAGTGCAGTCATCGGAAGTCTCCATGGTTGGTTTCTATCCACGGCCATGTGTCGTTGGCCGGGAGGGAATGGTTCATGGAGAATGCGGAATTGTTGGAAGCGTGAAGTGCAGGGCCTGCAACGCCGCGCTGCCCCTCATCCGCCTGCCGGCACCTTCTCGCCGTATAGCGACGGGGAGAAGGGTGATCGCTGCGACGTTGGCGCCCGTCTCGCGACGACGACAATTGGCGAAAATATTGATTACATGGCCTTTCTCCCCGTCACTACACGGGGAGAAATGTCCGGCAGGACAATGAGGGGCGGCGCCGAGTTCCGGTATCTGCCGAAGGGAGCTGAAGACGCGTGTTCTACTGAACCGAGCCGACCAACACCTGCTGGCCGCCGCGGATCGAGACCCAGCGGCCGGTGTTGTCGATCGCCTGCCGCTTGAGGAAGCGGTAGCCGGTCAGGTCCCACGACTTGACCTTGTCGTTCAGATTGTCGAGCACATAGTCGCCCTTGTCGGTGCGCACCGTCAGCACCGCATGGCCCTCGCCGTCGGGCTTGCGCACGACGGTGATCAGAAGGTCGGCAAGCGAGATGCCCATGCGCGAAAGCTGGCGCCGCTTCTCCAGCACATAGTCCTCGCAATCGCCGACGCCCTTGTCGGGATAGGCCCAGACCTCGTCCTTGCCGTAGATTTCCATGTCGCTCATCGGCTTGACGGCGGCATTGACCCTGGCGGTGACGTTGGTCAGCTTGCGCATAAGACTGTCGGTCATCGCGGCTGGCGCCAGATTGCTGGGGCGGATCGAGCATTCGCCCGGATGGAGCTTGCAGAAATCATAGTGGCCGATCGGCTGCGAGGTGAGGCCCCCGGTCGCCATTGCTCCAGCCGCCCAAGCCGGTGCCACCCAGCCTCCCGTTGCTGCCAGCCCGGCCGCTACGTACACGCGCAGCCTTCGCGCCATCGATGAGGATATCATTGTCCCCGTCCACCCTTAGTTATTAACGAAAGGTTAAAGGGGATTTACAGTCCGTGTCAATTACGACGACGGTCGGATTGATAGCATGGTTACCCGAGGGGCAGGACAGCGGCACTTGTGCAACAGAATCGGCTGCACAGCACTGGCCGTCTGGCCAACTCTGCTGGCGAATTGGCCCGGATTTTCCCTGCGGGAACCTATCTTTTGGCGACGCGGACCAGCTTCGGCTTCACCGCAACGCGGTTCTGGCGACCATAGCTGGTGATGAAGTCGACGATGCGCGGCACGATTTCGGAGCGGAAGCGCGAGCCATTGAACACGCCGTAATGGCCGACCGCCGGCTGCATGTAGTGCGCCTTCTTGTCGGCGGGGATGTTGGGGCACAGGTCGTGCGCCGCCTTGGTCTGGCCAAGGCCGGAAATGTCGTCGTTCTGGCCTTCGACCGTGAACAGCGCGACATTGCGGATATCGGACGGATCGATCCGGGTGCCGCGATGCGTCATCTCGCCCTTGGGCAAGGCGTGGCGCACGAAGACGGTGTCCACGGTCTGCAGGTAGAACTCCGCCGTCAGGTCCATCACAGCCAGATATTCGTCGTAGAAATCGCGGTGCTTCTCGGCATTGTCGCCGTCATGCTTGACCAGGTGCATGAAGAAGTCCTTGTGGGCAATGATGTGGCGGTCGAGATTCATGCTCATGAAGCCGGACAGCTGCAGGAAGCCGGGATAGACCTCGCGGCCGAAGCCCGGCACCGGCCACGGCGCCCGCATCACGACATTCTCGCGGAACCAGTCGATGCCCTTTTCCTCGGCCAGGAGATTGACCGCGGTCGGGTTGCAACGGGTGTCGATCGGCCCGCCCATCAAGGTCATGGTTGAGGGCACGAAGGGGTCGCCGCGCGTCTCCATCAGCGCCACGGCCGCAAGCACCGGCACGGAAGGCTGGCACACCGCCATCACATGGGTGTCGGGGCCGAGCGCGTGCAGCATGTCGATGATGTAGTCGATGTAGTCGTCGAGATCGAAACTGCCGTCGGCGAGCGGCACCATACGGGCATCGACCCAGTCGGTGATGTGCACGTCGGCATAAGGCAGCATCGCTTCGACCGTGCCGCGCAGCAGCGTCGCGTAGTGGCCGGACATCGGCGCCACGATCAACAGCTTCGGATCCGCCCGGCGCCCGGCGGGCACGGCGCGTTCGAAGCGGAGGAGATTGCAGAACGGCCGCGACCACACGGTCCTCTCGGTGACCTCGACGCTCTTCCAGTCGACCACCGTCTTGTCGAGGCCGAATGTCGGCTTGCCGTAGCGGCGCGTGGTGCGCTCGAACAGTTCGGCGGTCGCGGCGACCGAGCGGCCCCACGATGTGTGCGAAAACGGATTGAGCGGATTGGTGTAGAACATGCGCACCGCGTCGGCATAGAGACGCGCGGGCTGCATGGCGGCGTGGTTCATTTCATAGAGCTGGTAGAACATCGAGAACCCCGCTGCTGCCTGCGACTGAAGGGACGACGAGCAGCGTCATGCCTTGAATGTCTCGCGGGGAAGTTAACAACTAATTGCTGCGATGCAATACGTCATGTGGCGTGACTAACGCTTCTTTCGTCCAAAGCCTTGAAAATTCGGCCTGAACGGCGCAGCCGGCTCACTGTGCGGCGCGAAGTGTGTAAGAAATGTGTCTGGCATTGGTGCCGGACACCCGACCATGATTCCCGAAAAGTGGATTGCGGTTTTCTCGGACAAACGGAAAACCGTTTTGTCCAGAGATCATGGTCCGGGCAATGGCAATATCAGACGCGCGCCATGCAGACGGCGGTATGGCCGGAACCGATGAAGCCGAGCTGGCCGGCGGCACCCTTCGACAGGTCGAGCACGCGACCCCTGATGAACGGGCCGCGATCGTTGATGCGCACGATGACGCTGCGGCCGTTGTTCTGGTTGGTCACCCGGACCTTGGTGCCGAAAGGCAAGGTACGATGGGCTGCGGTCATCGCCGACGGGTTCATGCGCTCGCCCGACGCGGTTTTGGAGTGCAGGGCGTACCAGGAGGCACGACCGCACTGGCCGGCGGCGGCTGCCGAAGATGCGCCGGCCATCAGGCCAGCAACCAGCGTTACCGCGACAAGCGCGGTCTGTTTTGTCGTATTCATATCTGGGGGATGGCTCCGTAGAGGCCGAAGCGTTCGGGCCATTTCCTTTGGCTCTTTCATCGCGCTCACCACGCCGCAACCGATCGACTTCGAAAGGGAGATCCGTCAATGAGACTGACCAAAAATCTGCTGGCGTTGAGGGCAAACCGTTCTACAGGGTGAGTTGCCCTTCACTGCGACCAGTATTGCCAGGCCCAGTAAAAACTTTCGTCACGCGGCGGCATGCGGTCGCGCCCGGCGTCCCAGCGCACCGGCGCCGGCGATCGCGGGCCATCCTCTTTTGTCCGTTTGTCATTGGACGCCAGGCCCAGCAGCCAGGCGCCGAAACGGCTGAACAGCGCGGCGGTGGAATGGGTCATCGTCATTCTCCCTTTTCCGATCATTCCTTCCCGCCTTGAGGTCGAGAGGCCGAAGCGTTCGGGCCATTTCCTTTGGCTCTTTCATCGCGCTCACCACGCCGCAACCGATCGACTTCGAAAGGGAGATCCGTCAATGAGACTGACCAAAAATCTGCTGGCGTTGATCGTGCTTGCCATCGGAGCGCTGTGGTCGCTGCAGGGCATCGGCGTGGTCGGCGGCAGCTTCATGACCGGCCAGTCGCAATGGCTCTATACCGGCATCGTCACCATGCTGGTCGGCATGGCCGGACTGG